>NZ_JBITET010000005.1:0-431928 GCF_044455385.1 Micromonospora sp. NPDC051227 | reverse complement strand
ACCGGCCGCGAAGAGCCCGGCGGCAACCGCGGCTACAAAACCGCCTACAAGGGCGGCTACTTCCCCGTCCCGCCGGTCGACCACTACGCCGACCTGCGTGACTCGATCGTGCGCCGCCTGGTCGACACCGGCTTCAACGTCGAACGCTCACACCACGAGGTCGGCACCGCCGGCCAGTCCGAGATCAACTACCGGTTCTCCACCCTGCTGCACGCCGGCGACCAACTCCAGCTGTTCAAGTACATCGTGAAGAACGAGGCCTGGGCCAACGGCAAGACCGCCACGTTCATGCCCAAGCCCCTGTTCGGCGACAACGGCTCCGGCATGCACACCCACCAGAGCCTCTGGCTCAACGGCGAACCGCTGTTCTACGACGAGACCGGCTACGCCGGCCTGTCCGACATGGCCCGCTGGTACATCGGCGGCCTACTGCACCACGCCCCATCACTGCTGGCCTTCACCAACCCCACGATCAACTCCTACCGCCGCCTCGTGCCCGGCTTCGAAGCACCGGTCAACCTGGTCTACTCCCAGCGCAACCGCTCCGCCTGCACCCGCATCCCGGTCACCGGCGCGAACCCCAAGGCCAAGCGCGTCGAGTTCCGCGTCCCCGACCCGTCAGCCAACGTCTACCTGGCCTTCTCCGCCATGATGATGGCCGGCCTCGACGGCATCAAGAGCAAGATCGAACCACCGACGCCGATCGACAAGGACCTCTACGACCTCCCGCCGGAGGAATGGGGCGACGTCAAGCAGGTCCCCGGCTCCTTGGCGCAGGCGTTGGACTCCCTGGCTCACGACCACGACTACCTGCTCGCGGGTGGCGTCTTCTCCAGGGATCTGATCTCCACCTGGGTCGACTGGAAGCGCGCCAACGAGGTCGAGCCCATGGCGCTACGCCCGACCCCGCACGAGTTCGCCCTCTATTTCGACTGCTGAACTCGACGTACGGCAGGTCGCCGTGCCGCGCCAGCGCCGACGAGACCGTTACGAGCAGTTCCCCGACGAGGTCTCCGCCGGTCGCGCGCCGCGGCCCGCAGGTCGATCAGCTGTCCGTACGGTCGTCCCCGCTGGGGCACACATCCCTACGCGGATCTTCACGGTCGGCTGGCCGATCTTCTCGGTCGACAGCGGTCGCGCGGGTGACGGCTATCCGAGTGCCGCGGGCGCGCGCCGCGATGCGGATGGTGGTGCCTGCGGGTCCGCTGTCGACGAGGAGGTAGTCGGCCATCTGCCCGACCACCCACAGGCCCATTCCTCCCGTGTCGGACAGGGGCGGTCGCTTGGTGGGCGGGACGTAGCGAGCGATGTTGAAGCCACACCCCTGGTCGCTGACTTCACAGGTGAGCCGGCGGTCCAGGAGCAGGCGTAGGTCACCTCTGCCGCCCCCGTGCCGAACCACGTTGATCATCAGTTCGTTGACCGCGATGACCCAGTTCTCGATCTCGTCGTGGTCGAGGCCGCACCGGCGACTGACGGCCTCAACCTCGTGCCGGACGCGGTTGAGGTCGGCGAGGGTGAATGCCGTCGAGAGCAGGGCTTTCCTGGCGGTGAGGGCATGGTGGTCGTGCGGCGGGTTCACCATTTGTTCCCCTCCCTGTCGGACGTGACGCCGGTGACTTGCCGGTGGCTGGGGGTGGGCAGCTTCCCGGAACGGGTTCACCAGTCGACCGTTGCATCAATGTGACATGGGAAGGTACCCCACGTCGGGGGCACGACACTGTTGATCTCGCTCCTGACGTGCCGTCGGCGGTGTGCCGGCGTCTAGGCTGCCTGAGTGGCTGATGCCGAGGTGGTGACGAACGAGGAGCGACTGCGACGTGTGGAGGCGATCACCGATGCTGCCCTGTCGGGGCTGAACGTCGCCGAGTTGCTCGACGAGCTGCTTGAACGGGTCCGGGACCTGCTCAAGGTCGACACCGCCACCATCCTCCTGCTGGACGACCACACCGGCGAGCTCGTCGCGACAGCGGCCAAGGGCCTGGAGGAGGAAGTGCGCCGCGGGTTCCGCATCCGGGTCGGACGCGGCTTCGCCGGACGAGTGGCGGCGACACGCGCGCCGGTCACGATCCATGGCGTCACGCCCGACGACGTGGTCAATCCCATCCTGCTCGCCACGGGCATACGTGCCCTGCTCGGTGTGCCCATGCTCGCCAACGGCAACCTCGTCGGCGTACTACACGTGGGCTCCCTGGCCCTGCGGCGGTTCGGCCCTGAAGACGTGAAGCTGTTGCAGCTCGTTGCCGACCGTGCCAGCCTCGCAGGTCAGGCTCGCGCGCAGGTCCTCGACCGACAGGCGGCGCTGGCCCTGCAACACAGCCTGCTACCCGGCCGGTTACCCGACCTCCCCGGCCTGGACCTGGCCGCCCGGTATGTGCCCGGCCACGACCTGGGCATCGGCGGCGACTGGTACGACGTCTTCACGTTGCCCTCGGGCTGGCTGGGCGCCGTCATCGGTGATGTCTCCGGCCACGGTCTGCCCTCCGCCGTCGTCATGGGACGAATCCGCAGCGCGCTACGCGCCTACGCGCTCGATTCCGACGATCCCGCCTCGGCGCTGACCTCCCTCGACCGCAAGATCCACCACTTCGAAGCGGGCACTCTCACCACCGCCGTCTACGCCCTGATCGCGCCCGACCGCACGACGGTGCACCTCTCCTCCGCAGGCCACCTGCCACCGCTGCTGGCTGTACCCGGCCACCCCACCCAGCCTGTCAACCTGCCGGTGGACCGACCCCTCGGTGTGGGCCGACCTGTAACCAGTCGGCGCACCACCGTCCTGGACCTACCGCCGGGCGCGGCGCTCGTCTTCTACACCGACGGACTGGTCGAACGTCGCAACGAGCTGATCGACACCGGCATCGAGCGCCTCGCCGACGCGGTGCAGTCAGGGCCAGCCGAGGCGTTGTGCGACCACGTCATGGTCACCACCGCGGAGGAGCACCCTAACGACGACATCGCCCTGCTGGTCATCCGCCGCCAACCACCATCGGATGAAGCCGGCTGGGGCAGCACCTCGACCGACACGGTCGTACGGGCGGGTCCCAATCTCCGCGGGCAGGAGTGACGTTCAACAGCGCGGCCGGAGCCAACGTGCTCGTGAAAGCGCGCATCGGGTCGGCTGGCCGTGCTGGGCGCGAACGACACGGTCCGGCGACTCCTGCGGACCACTGGGCTCAGCCGGCTGCTCGGATGATGCTCGATGGCGAAGCCACCGTATTCACCGCCGGGATCCCGACGGGAAGTACGCGGCGCCCTCGCGGATGCTCGGGCCGGTCTCGCCGAAACCCCACCGGAGCGGGTCGCCAGCCGCCCGCGCACCTGCATCAATGGCATGCAAGCTGCGGTGGGTGTCGCCCATCCCGGCAGGCTGAGTCGCCGCTCAACCCAGCTCCGGTTTGTCGGCAAGAGACAGGGGTACCAATTCCGCAGCGCTTCGGACGGGCCCGGGGCGACACATCCGCCAGCCCTCTGCTCCGGGAGGCAGTCAATGCGAGCAATGGTCTACCGCGGTCCGTACCGCCTGCGGGTGGAGGAGAAGGACCGTCCCGCCATCGAGCATCCCAACGACGCGATCATCAAGGTGACGCGTGCGGCGATCTGCGGGTCTGACCTGCACCTCTATCACGGAATGATGCCCGACACCCGAGTCGGGATGACCTTCGGTCACGAGTTCGTCGGCGTGGTCGACGAGGTGGGCCCGTCGGTGCGCAACGTCCAGCCGGGTGACCGGGTCATGGTTCCCTTCAACGTCTACTGCGGGTCGTGCTTCTTCTGCGCCCGGGGGCTGTTCAGCAACTGTCACAACGTCAACCCCAACGCCACAGCCGTCGGCGGCATCTACGGCTACTCACACACCTGCGGCGGCTACGACGGCGGTCAGGCCGAGTACGTCCGGGTGCCCTTCGCCGACATCGGCCCGAGTCAGATCCCCGAGTGGATGGACGACGACGACGCCGTCCTGCTCACCGACGCGCTCGCCACCGGTTACTTCGGCGCGCAGCTCGGTGACATCGTCGAGGGTGACGTGGTCGTGGTCTTCGGTGCCGGACCCGTCGGTCTGTACGCCGCGAAGTCGGCCTGGCTGATGGGCGCCGGCCGGGTCATCGTCATCGACCACCTCGACTACCGGCTGGAGAAGGCGGCGTCCTTCGCCCACGCCGAGACCTACAACTTCGGCGAGTACGACGACATCGTCGTACACCTGAAGAAGATCACCGACCACCTGGGCGCCGACGTGGCCATCGACGCCGTCGGAGCCGAGGCGGACGGCAACCTCCTCCAGCACGTCACTGCCACGAAGCTGAAGCTGCAGGGCGGCTCCCCGGTCGCCCTCAACTGGGCGATCGACTCGGTACGCAAGGGCGGCAACGTCTCGGTGATGGGCGCGTACGGGCCGATGTTCAGCGCGGTCAAGTTCGGCGACGCGCTGAACAAGGGCCTGACCCTGCGGATGAACCAGTGCCCGGTCAAGCGGCAGTGGCCACGCCTGTTCGAGCACATCCGCAACGGCTACCTCAAGCCCAGCGACATCGTGACCCACCGGATTCCGCTGGAACACATCGCCGAGGCGTACCACATCTTCTCCGCAAAGCTCGACGGCTGCATCAAGCCGCTGATCGTTCCGAACCCCGCCTGACCCGATCGGGAGCCCGACATGGCCTACACAGCAGACAAGCCGAAACTGGCTGAGTCCAGCGACGAGCTGCGCGCCCGGATCCCCGGCTGGGGTGTCGACCTCGACCCGAAGGACCGACCCTCGGTGCCGCAGGAGCGGTTCGACCCGACCCTCAACGGTGCGCACTGGGAGTTCCCCGAGCGGCAGCCTGAGAAGTGGCCGAGGGAGAGGTCGATCGAGCACAAGTTCCTCACCCCGGTCTTCGGCACCTCGTGCCCGCCCAGGGGGCTGTCCGGGATGATCCGCCGGTACTCCTACCGCAGGTACAGCGAGGGACGTGCCGCCCACTGGCTGCTCCTGCTCGCCGCCGACCGGGTGGACGTGATCGAGGGCACCTTCGCTTCGTTCCTGACCCGCCATCCCGACAACCCGATCACCGAGACCGGCGTCCTGAGCGAATTCACCCACCGCGGGCTTTCGTCACGGCTGGACGGCAAGCGGGTCGACCGCGTACACCACCCGCTCGATCCGGTCCTCGTCGCCGCACCCTGGGTGCTGGCCGCGGGGGTCGCCTATCTGGCCCTCCGCCGGGTCGCCGGCCGCACAAGGAAGTAGGTCGGCAACGTCCCCGGCGGGCGGGCGTTCTTCGACCTCGATCCATGGTCGAACGTCCTCGGTCGTCGGCGGCCGACATGGCACGATGGCCGTGCCCTGCGCCGCCGGTGGCCGGGCACGACACTGATGGAGTCGGGATGTCAGAGCTGGCCGGCCCGCCGGTGCCAGGGTTGGCGAAACTGTGGACGCACGACCCGGTCACCGCCGGCCCATATCGCCTGGTCGGGCGGTTGGGCGCGGGTGGGCAGGGGGTCGTCTATCTCGGCGAGGACGACGCCGCCTCGGCTTCCGGGACCATGAGCGCCGCGCCTCGGCGGAGCTGCTCGCCAGCGTCGGCGCCGAGCCCACCGGCGGGCTGAACTACTTCGAGCCGCCGGACCCGGAGGTGGTCGGAGCGATGCTGGACGGCTGGCGCACGCTCCGCAAGAAGGCCAACATCCTGATCGCCCTGGACACCTCGGGGTCCATGCTCGCGAAGGTCGGCACCCGTACCCGTTTCCAGGTCGCCTCGGCGGCGGCGGGCAAGGGCCTCGCCCTGCTGAACACCGAAGACCGGGTGGGGCTCTGGTCGTTCTCCTCGGAGACCGAGCAGCGGCCAAAGAGCCCCTACCGGGAGGAGGTCCCTCTCGGCGGGTTCGACCAGAAGCGGATCAACAGCAAGATCGCCGGCCTGCAGGTCGCGGGCGGCACCGCGCTCTACGCGACGGTCCGGGCCGCACACCGAGAACTGCTCGACCGGTACGACCCGCAGCGGATCAACGCGATCGTCGTGTTGTCCGACGGCAAGAACGAGTACAGCCGGGACAACGACCTGGCCCGGTTGCTCTCCGAGGTCGCCCTGGACCCGCGGCGTCCGGTGAAGGTGTTCTGCATCGCCTTCGACCGGGAGTCGGACTTCGCCACCCTGGACCGGATCGCGAAGGCATCGTCGGGCAAGGCCTTCGACGCCACCGATCCCGCCAAGATCGACGAGGCGTTCGTGAAGCTGGTCAGCAGCTTCTGACACTCTCGTCCCGCACTGAGGCGTCGCGGCCGATAGCCATCGGCCGACAGACCGGGTGGGGCAGGCGCTCCGCCTGCCCCCATCGGCTGTGCCGTCAGACCAGTCGGCGGCGGACCCACCAGAGGGAGAACAGGGACAGCACGACGGTCACCGCGATCAGCACGCCGAACTCCCGCCATTGCAGGTCCCAGAACTTCGAGCTGGGCACGTAGCTCACCTTCAGGCTGAGGTTCTGCTTCCTTAGCCAACTCTGGCACGCCTCGCGCCCACCGAGCGCCCTCGGCCCGCACTGGGTCATGTCGGCCGGACCAGTGAACTCCGCTCCGGTCGAGGTGATCGTGGTGCTCGACACGATCCAGTCACCCCTGCGGTCGGGCTGGGCATGGACCGTCATCCGCCCGGTGTCGGAGCTCATCGAGATCCCGTAATCACCGTCGAACTGCAGAGGGCTGACCGTGGTGACGGGCTGAGCCAGCCAGGGGCGCACCACGAACGGCGCGGCGATCTGGAGGCTGACCACCACCAGCAGGGTCACCGCCATCGCGGCGAGGGTCCGCCGCAGCAGCAGCCCGGTGGCGACACCCACCACGAAGGCCAGCGTCGCGTAGCCAACCGGCACAATTCCCCGGGCCGCGAACACCAGCGGGTTCATCCGGTCCGCCGAGGCCCCGTCGATGGGCTGCGCCCACTCGGTCAGCACCAGGCTGAGCAGGCCGGCACCGAGCGCGGCGGCAGCGCCACCGACCGCCAGCTTGACCAGCAGCCAGCGGCCGCGGCTGACAGATTGGCTGAAGACCATGCGGTACGTGCCGGACTCCAACTCCCGGGCCACCAGGGGCGCGCCCCAGAAGATGCCCACGAGGGCGGGCAGCAGGTACAGGGCCCCGATGGCGGCGATATGGAACTCACTGGCCCAACCCGGTTGCAGGGCCTGGAGGAACGCCTCGCCGGCGGCACGACAGGTGTCGCCCTGGCAGCCGGTGTATCCGGTCTGCGCGGCCAACTCCGTCACCTCTGCCCAGGTCAGCGCGAGACCGCCCAGGAGCACCAGCAACAGGGTGCCGGTAGCCAGGGCCGGGGTCCGGAACTGCCGCCAGGTCATCCAGATCATCGCTGTCCCTCCAGAACCCGATCCGGCCCGTCGCCGGCGGCACCGCTCATGTACGCCAGCACGATGTCCTCCAGGTCCAGCCGGTCGACCTGCCACGTCGGGTCGACGATCGGCGCGGTGCTGCGCACCACCAGGGTCGACTGCACCTCGGTGTGACTCTGCTCGACCAGGGCTCGCCCGGCGCCCAGGTCGGCGGTGTCGCGCCGCCGCCCGACCAGGCGGTGGTGGGTGGCGAGCAGGTCGTCCACGTCACCGGCCACCCGCACCCGAGAGGCGACCAGCACAATCAGGTAGTCGCAGACCCGTTCCAGGTCGGCGACCAGGTGCGAGGACATCACGATGCTCATGCCCTGCTCGGCGGTCAGCTCCATCAGACCCTGCAGGAAGTTGCGCCGGGCGAGCGGGTCCAGTGCCGCCACCGGCTCGTCGAGCAGCAGCAGACTGGGGCGCTTCGCCGCGGCGACGGTCAGGGCCAGTTGGGCGCGCTGGCCTCCGGAGAGCTTGCCCGCCTTCTGTGCCGGGTCCAGGCCGACCTGGGCGATCCGCCGCTTGGCGAGCGCAGCGTCCCAGGACGGGTTGAGGTGCGCGCCCATCCGCAGGTGGTCGGCGACGCTCAGGTTGGCATAGACCGGGGTGTCCTGTGCGACGAACCCGACCCGCGGCGACCCGCTGACCGGCCGCGCGCCGAGCACCTCGATCCGCCCCGCGGTCGGATCGAGCAGCCCACAGGCCAGTTGCAGCAGCGTGGACTTACCGGCGCCGTTCGGCCCGACCAGGCCGACGACGTGGCCGGCTGGAATGTCCAGAGTGCAGTCCTTCAGTGCGGGGCGCCGTCCGTAGCGCTTGGTCAGACCGTCCGCGATCAGGGCGCTAGTCATCCTCGGGCCTCCGAAAATGCCCGAAAGCTGCTGAGGAAGAGCGCCTCGATGCTCTCGTCGTCCAGGCCCGCCTCCCGTGCCTCGGTCAGCCAGCGGGCCAGGCCCTGCCGCAGCGGCTCGTGCTTGCTCAGCGAGTCGCCGACCAGCGTGCGGGTGACGAACGTGCCCAGCCCGGGCCGGGCCGTGACCAGGCCCTCGTACTCCAACTCGCGGTACGCCTTGGACACCGTGTTCGGGTTGATGGCTACCCGGGCCACCACCTCCTTGACGGTTGGCAGCTTGTCGCCTTCGTTCAGGACTCCGAGCCGGAGCGCGTGCCGTACCTGTCGGATGAGCTGCATGTACGGCGCGACCCCGGATCGTGCGTCCAGGTGGAACTCGATCACCTCGCCACCCCATTCTACTAGTTAACTAGCACAATAGGGCCGCAGAGGTTCTGTCCGCTAGCGAATGACGTCACCTGTCTGCACGGAACATCCGGTCGAGCAATTGCCTGATCGAGCTCGTCTGGTCCTCAAGTGGGTTGAGGCAGGGACGCGAGACCGACTGCAGAACCTCGACGTTGCGTCGGTCGGCGTCGGCGTCGACACCCGCGTGACAGCAGTCAAGCACCAGGAACGAGGCGGCAGGCATCAACGGATGCGACTGCGTGAGCGCACCGCTACGATGGGTCAGCAATCCAGAGGGAAGGGGTCGTGCCGCGTGCCAAGTCCCGTCACCGAGACCGCGCCGGCGTCTGCGCCGGACCGGTCCGCGCCGCCTGCGGCCGGCCGGCTGCGCAGGCTCGCCCGGCGGCTGGTGCTGCTCGCGGCCGCCGTCGGGGCCGGTTTCGTCATGGCCGCCCTGTTGCAGGGGCCAGCCGCCGCCGACGGGATGCGCAGCGGGTCCGGTGACGAGCCTCAGCGGAAGATCGGTGGTCTGGTCGAATCGGTCGCGCGGCTCACGATCGCCGAGCGCCCCAACCAGGACCGTCAACGAGCTGCGGCGTCCGACAACCGCCGCGACGACAAGCCCCGCGCCCCGCTGGGAGTGCCCACCGGTGGGCTGGCCGCCCCCCGCGAGGCTCCACCCGCGACAAAGCCTCGGCCGTCGGCGGGTGCGTCGAGGCTCGGCGCATCCGTCCCACCCGACGCGGCGGAGCGCGAAAGGCTCCGACCGGCTCCCGTGGCCCGCGCGGCTCATCGTTCGGCTCACCGGACGGACCTGTCGTGGCCGGCCGCCGACCCACCGCGACAGCCGGCCACCGCCACCGCCGACCCCGACCTGTCGGCGGTGGGTACGCCGGCCGAGTCAACCGTGGTCGGCCTGATCACCGCCCCGCTGCCGTACGTCGTCGACATCGTGGGCACGGTGCCGATCAGGCCCGTCGTCATGGGGCTCCTCCGGGTTGCCGATGCCGTTCTACCACCCCCTCCCTGCCCCGTGGTCGTTCCGGCGGCGGCACCTCCACTGCCGGCTCCCCCAGCGCTCGGGCTGGCCGCCGTGCCGGTGACCGAACCGGCTCCCGTACCGACAGTTCCGACGCCACCGGCAGGTCCGGCGCTGACCCTCGTACGCGTCGCAGCGCCGCCGGCCCCGGCCGCGCCACCGCCGATGTCCTTCGTCGGCCCCGCGCGGGCCACGGCCCCGACGGGGCGCCTCGCCGCACGCCCGGCACCGTTGGCCGCGCCGGGTTTGCTTTCTGGCGAGCCCGTCGCACCCGCCGACCAGGAAGCCGCCGTCGTCGAGAAGGGATCGACGTCGGCACCGGGCCTGGTCCGGCCGCTCGACCGGCAGTCGCACCTCGGTGCCGGGCAACGTTGCGATCTCGTGCCGCTTCTGGTCGAGAGTCAAACTCCATCTGCGATCGCCCGCCCGGGCTGAGGCGGGTCGACCGACCCGGTGGCTGGCCCGAGCGGCCGGCATGTCCCACCCGCTGGTCGGTCGATCAGTGCCCGCGCCCGTCCGCCGCGACGATGCCGCGGGCCGATGCCCACCCGTCTGTAGCGCACGACGCCCTGACCAACCCGTGGACGTTCCGGGATCGGTGGCCGTCGTGGCGCGTACCGGAGATCGGAGAAAACGTGGTGATCCACGTTGTTGTCGCCGAGGACATGGGTTTGCTCCGCGGGGCGCTCTGCGCCGCGCTGTCACGCGAGGAGGACATGGAGGTGGTCGCCGACGTCGAGGGTGTCGGTGAACTGATGACGGTGGTCCGGCGGTGCCGACCACAGGTGGTGGTGCTGGCACTGACACCGGAGCTGCCCGACCCGGTGGAGGTGGTCGCCCGGATCGACGTCGAGGCGCCGCACGCCGCTGTGCTGGCGATGAGCCCGCGGTGGAGTCCGTCGTTGGTGGAGGCGGCGCTGGCAGCCGGCGCGCGCGGCCTGGTCGGGAAGGACAGTTCGCTGGCCGAGTTGGTGCGCGCGATCCGCGCGCTCGCGGCCGGGGAGAGAGCGATCGACCCGGCCGCGGCGATCGCGGTGCTGAGTCCCCCGGAGATGCCGTTGACGCCTCGGGAGATGGACGTGCTGCGGATGGCAGCCGAGGGTCTGCCCCTGAAGGAGATCGCCGTCCGCCTTTACCTGGCACACGGGACGGTGCGCAATCACCTGTCGGTGATTCTGCGCAAGACCGGGGCCCGCAACCGGTTGGAGGCGGTGTCGCGCGCGCGGCGTAACGGCTGGCTGTGACCGTCGGGGCGGGTCCGGTGACGTTTCCCGGACCCGCTCCCGTCACCGTGCAGCCCCACCGGAGGCGTGTTTGAATGTTGACGTTGTGTGATCACCATCGCAGTGCGGGAAGGTTCATCGTGATCCGTACCCTGCTCGCCTTGGACGGTGCCCTGGTTCTGGGCGCGCTGTCGTTCGTCCTCACCGCCGAGGAGGACATCCGTGTCGTGGCGGAGGTGGATCGCAGCGACGCGGTCTCCGCGGCCGTCCACGCTCAACGCCCCGACGTGGTGGTGGCCGACCTCGATCTCGTCGAGCAAGTCGATCCCGACCGCCTCGGCCGGTGCCCCGTCCTGGTGCTGGCCCACCCGCATCGGGCCCGGCGGCTGCGAGGCATGCTCTGCCCGACCAGGGCGGTCGGCATCCTGCGCAGTGACGCCGCCCCCCAGCGGGTCATCGACGGGATCCGCCGGCTCGCCCGACGGGAGCCCGTGCTCGACGCGGATCTCGTCGTCGCGGCGCTGCACTCGGACGGCCCACTGACGAGCCGCGAGACGGAGGTGTTGAGGCTGACGGCAGCGGGTGCACCGGTCGCGGAGGTGGCGGTGTCGCTCGGGCTCACCCGTGGCACCGTCCGCAACCATCTCGGGCGGATCGCCCGCAAGGTGGGCGCGCGTACCCGGGTGGAGGCCGTGCGGATGGCCGGCGAGGCGGGCTGGATCTGAAGGGCGCCGTCGGCGCGGCTGCGCGGGTTCAGGCCTGGGGTGCCGACGCCGCCGGGGACGACACCACCGAGTCGTCCCAGCAACCGACGAGCACCCGGTAGGTGGCCGAGCGGGCCAACAACTGTTCGTGCGTCCCCATCACGGGCTCGTCGCCGTCGAGGACCAGCACCCGTCCGGCGCGCAGCGCGGAACTGATCCGGTGCGCGACCACCACGAGGGTGCCGGGCCGCCGGGCGAAGGCGGCCTCGACCGTCGCTTCAAGCACCGGGTCCAGGTGGCAGGTCGCCTCGTCGAGAACCACCAGCGGGGCGGGTGCCAGCCAGGCCCGGACCGCCGCGATGAGCTGCCGCTCGCCGGCGGAGAGCAGGGCCGGCGCGACCGGCGCGCCCAGGCCGCCCAGGCGGGTCGCCAGAGGACGCGCGCCGAGCGCGTCGAGGGCGACCTCCAGCGTGTCATCGTCGGCATCCGGTCGGAGGTAGCGGAGGTTGTCGGCGAGACTGCCGGTGAAGACGTACGCCTCCTGGGGTACCAGCACTCGCATCCGGGCGAGAACGGCCGGCTCCACCTCGGCGACCCTCGTGCCGGCCAGGTGGACCGTGCCTGCCTGCGGCGGCACCAGACCGGCCATCAGGGCGGCCAGTGTGGACTTGCCCGCACCGCTCGGGCCCACCACGGCGAGATGGTCCCGGTCGGCCAGTGTCAGCGAGAAGTTCTGCAGGACGGGCCGGGCGCGCGGGCCGTAGCCGAAGGTCAGTCCCCGGACCTCGATGGCTGGTGGGCGATCGGCAGGACCGGCGGGTGGTCGGCGGCGGGGCATCCGGACGGCGAGGGCTGACGGGCGCCGGTCGTCGGAGACCGGATAGGTGCGAAGGATGTTCTCCAGGGTGACCGCGTAGCGGAGTCCGCCGCCGCCGAGGCCCTGAACCAGGGTGTGCAGGGCGGGTTGCAGCCCGGTGGAGACGTAGATCAGCGCGCCCAGCACCGCGCCGGCGGTGAGACCACGCTCGACCAGCCACGGGGCGGTCACCATCAGCACCAGCAGTGGCAGCCAGCCGCCGATGCCGAGGCTGAGGCTGCGGATCGCCGCCATCCGGGCGAGCATGCGTTCGGCGGTGGCCTGCGCCGACACCCAGCGTGCCACCTCCGCCGTCACGCGCGTCTGTGCGCCGCAGGCCAGCACGTCGCGGTGACCGGCCAGCGCGGTCGCCGCCGACTGGCCGAGCTGTTCACCGGCCCGGACGTAGGCGCGCTGGTGCGTGACCATCGCCGGCAGCGCGGCGACAAACACGACCAGACCGGCGACCAGCGGCGCGACCGCCAGCACCGCCACCACCGGCGCCAGGGCGAGCAGGCCGAGCACTGCCGCGCCAGCGGAGAAGAGGAAACCGCGGGTCACCATCAGCAGACCGGCGAAGGTGTCGCGGACGATCTCCATCTGGTGGGTCAGCCGGGTCACGGCTGCGCTGTCCGGGCGGCCACCCGCAGTGGTGGCGTCGCGTAGCGCGCCCCGAATCACCTGAGCGGCCACCTCGTCGCGGAACGGCTCGACCACGGCGCCGAGGCTTCGGTACGTCCGACCGGTGGCCGCCGCGCCGACCAGTACGGCCACGGCGAGGACCCCCAACCAGGCCAGGCCGTTGAGCAGACGTCCGGCCAGAAATCCCTCGTCGACGGCGCGAGCGACCAGGTAGCCGGCGAGCAGCGCGGGCAGCGACTCGACGAGCGACCAGCCGCCGAGCCCGGCGAGTTCCCGCCGACGGGCCCGCAGCGCCCGCCAGGTCACCCGGCGTACGCCGGGACGGCTCACGACCCACCGCCGGCCGGCTGGAAGACGGCACGGTAGTCCGGGTCGGCCCACAGTTGCCGGTGCGGTGCCAGGCCGCGCAGCCGGCCGCCGTCCAGCCAGGCGACGAGGTCGGCCGCCGAGGCCGCCGCGGTCCGATGGGTGACCACCAGTCGGGTACGCCCCCCGGCGCGCCCGAGAACCGCCTCGGTGATCCGGTGTTCGGTCGCGGTGTCGAGGCTGGACGTCGCGTCGTCCAGGATGAGCAGCCGTTCGGCGGCGAACGCGCGGGCCAGGCCGAGGCGTTGGGTCTCGCCCCCGGAGAGCGGTGTGTCCACCAGCGGGGTGCGGTAACCGCCGGGCAGCCGGTCGATCACGTCGGCGACCGCCGCCATCCGGGCCGCCCGCAGAACCGCCGGGGTGGCCGGGCTCCGATCGGCCGGCGGTGCCGCCGTGTCGATCGGCAGCGCCAAGCCGATCGCGTCGTGGACGGTCGCGCCGATCAGCACCGGCCGGTCGAAGGCGTAGCCGACGGCCCGGCGCAGTGCCACCGCGTCGAGGTCCCGCAGCGGCACCCCGTCCAGTCGCACCTCACCGCGGTCGGGGTCGTACAGCCGTCCCGCCACGGCCGCCAGTGTCGACTTGCCGGCACCGGACGCTCCGACGACGGCCACGGTCGCGCCGGCCGGCACGTCCAGGTCGACACCGTCCAGGATGGGCCGGCCGTCGTCGGCGTGCACGCACACCCCGCGCAGTCGCAGGGCGCCGCCGCCGGGTGGAAGGGGCCGATCGCCTGCCGGCGTGGCGGGCTGCGTCAGCAGCTCGGCGACCCGGTGTGCTCCCGCGCGGCTGCGGACCAGGTGGTTCAGGGTGGCGAGGACCGCACCGAGCCCGGCGCCCATTGCCGCGTACCGGACCGCGGCGACCAGTTCACCCGGTGTGAGCCAGCCTGCGGTCAGGGCGTACCCGCCGACCGCGATGACGCTCAGGTTCAGCAGCGGCGCCACGGCCGAGGTGCGCGCACTCGCCCGGGCCAGCAGTCCCCAGGTACGCCGGCCGTGCCGGTCCAGCTCCGGTAGGTCCGCCAGCACCCGGTCCTCCTCGCGGCGGGTGGTGCCGGCGGCGGCGATGGTCCGGGCACCGGTCAGCGACTCCAACAGTCGGCCGGCGATGGTGCCGAGCACCCGTTGGTATCCGGCGGTCGCGGTCGAGGCGTCGGCCACGAAGGCGCGCATGAGGACGGCGAGCAGGCCGAGACCGGCGAGCAGGGTGAGACCGAGGACCGGTTCCATGATGGCGAGCGCGACGACGCTGCCCAGCGGCGGAAGCACCGCCACGATGGCCAGGACCACGGCGTTGCCGGCCTGTCCCGCGTCGGCGGCCTGGCCGACCAACCGGCCGACGAGATCACCCACCGGGTGCCCGCGGGTGGCGCGGACGTCCACGGCGAACAGGTGACGCAGGAGCCGTCGGCGCAGCGCGGCGGTGGCGCGCGCCGCACCGAAGCCGCTGGCCAGGTCCGTCAGGGTGTCGACGCAGATGAGGACGACGACCAGTGCGCAGGCGGACACCGCCCACCAGGCGGAGCCGCCGTCGAGGGCGGCGTCGACGGCGCGGCCGAGGGCCGCGGGTAGCAACAGTTCGGCGGCCGCGCCGAGCAGCGCGACCGCCGCGAGTCCGGCGGTCCAGCCGCCGCCCGCCAGGACCGTCTGCCGCAGCAGCCTGTCCCCCACGGCGAACGTCGGCATCGGTCCTCCCGTTGGTACGCGGTTGCCCTGGGTGGGCACGTCTACCCACCCAGGGCCCCACGTGTGCGTGGATCAGTTGCAGGTCGTGACGGAGAGCGAGCTGTCGCCGCAGAGCAGCAGGCTCGCCCGGCTACCGCCACCGGTGCGGTCGGCCGGAGCCATCTCCAGGCCCTGGAGGTCCAGAAGTGCCATGTCGTTCACCTCCCTTCCTTCCGTTCGCCGATCAGGTCGCCCCCGCTGTCGCGGGGGAGTCTGTTCGCGCCCGGCAGGGGCGCGAGAAAGGGCAGCGCCGGCGGCTGGTCGTGCTGCGCGCTGGCCAGCGCGTACAGCACGCCGGCGGTGCCGGTGCCGAAGTCCATGGAGAGCCGCAGCAACTGCTCACCGGGGAATGCGGTCCCCTCCCGGTACGGCAGCGCGTGCCAGGCCAGCCGATCCACCTGCGCGCGAAGTTCGCGGCGGTCGGCGTCGTCGGTCGAGGCGGCGAGGTAGGCGATGATGCCGGCCCGGCCGGCGAAGAGCCCGGACTGTGCGTAGAACGGTGAGCGCGCCGCGCGGCGGACCCCCGCGCTCGCCTCGGCGAACCGGTCGTCGGACCGGTGGCGCAGGTACTGGTCGAGGACCAGCCCGATTCCGACACTGCCGTGCGCCAGGTAGGGCATGGTGCGCCAGCCCTCATTGACCTCCAGGGCACCGTCCGGGCGCAGCACACACCGACGCAGATCCTGACGCAGCGCCGTGGCGGCGTGCCTCAACAGCTCGTCGTCGCCGCTGAGCTCGTAGAGCCGCAACAGCATCAGCGCCGGTCCGGTCCGGCCCCGCAACAGCCCGGCGTACGGGTTTCGTCCGCCGCTGACGTCCGGGCCCGGGTCGTCGGCCAGCTGCCCGATGACACGCTCGGCGGCCCGCCACGCGGCGTCGCGCAACGACACCTCTTCGGTGCGCGCGGCCAACTCGGCCAGGTTGAGCGCGATCCCGGACAGCCCGCTGGCCAGGCTGTGGTCGAGCCCGTCCAGGGGTTCCCGCAGGCAGATGTCGAGAACGTCCAGCGCGTCCTGCCGGCGTCCGAGGTGAACGAGTGCGTACGCGACGCCATGCAGCCCGTCGTAGAAGCCGCAGCGGGTGCCGGACGGGGGCGCTGTCGCGCGCCGCACCAGCCAGTCTTCGTGCTCGGGCCACCGCCCGGCACCGCTCTTGTCGAGCGCGTACAGCACCCCGGCCGCCCCGTGGGCGAGGTTGAGGCCGCCGCTGCGGAACTGCTCGATGTCACCGGGAAAGAGCCGGTCGTCGCGCTCGGGGGTGGCGCTGGCCACGATCGCCGTGGTCAGCCGGGCCCGCATGGTGCGCCAGTCATCCGCGTCGAGATTGCCTCGCGGTTCCGCGGTGACGCGTGGCTCACCGGTGATCTCCTCGACCGCCGGATCGAGGAAGGACCTCGGCACCGGGAAGTTCGCGGCGATGATGTCGGCCAGGTGGGTGACCTTCTCCGGGGCGAGCCGGACCAGCTGGGTCAGTGGCAGGAACAGCGCCAACCGCAGGCACGCCAGGGCGTACCGGTCGACCGCCGGCCCGCTGCGGTCCCTCGGTGCCGCGAAGCCCTGGTTGCGCAGCCCGGGTCGGCGGTGCCCGGCGATCGGCGCGGCCACTTCGAAGTCGACCAGGGCGACCCGGTCGTCCGGCCGGATCATGATGTTGAACAGGTGCAGGTCCCCGTAGACCAGGCCGCGCTCGTGGATCGCCTCCACGACGGACTCGACCTGCTCGTAGGTCTGGCGGGCCCACCGGGCGTACGCCTCCCGGTCACCGTCGGTCGCGTCGGCGTCGATCAGCGGGTACCGGTCGACCAGCACCTTGTTCAGCGGTCGGCCCTCGATGAACTCGAGCGCCAGGAACCGGTGCTCGCCGAGGATGAACTCGTCGTGCACCCGGGGCACCTGCGGCAGGTCGGCGAGTTTCCGCAGGGCCTGCGCCTCGCGGGCCAGCCGGGCGACGGCGTCGGTGCCGTCGGCGTCCAGGCCGGCGTGCGGTCGGGCCTCCTTCAGCACCACCTCGGTGTCGGTACGCAGGTCCCTCCCCACGTACAGGCCGCCGCCGTTCGAGAAGTGGATCACTCGCTCGATCCGGTACGGCACCTGGTCCGTGCTGGTGCCGCTCCGGGCGGCCAGGTGCGGGCCGAGAAAATCGGGCAGGGTGACCCAGGACGGTACGTGAAAGACGGGCTCCCGGCGGTCCGGAACCAGCGTGCCGGAGTCGTCCTCGATCGCCGGCACCACCTGGCCGTCGGGCGAGTGGCAGTAGCGGGCGGCGAAGCCGCCGTAGCGCACGTAGACCGGGCCGGTCCCGTAGCGGAGGTCACTGAGGATGTACGGCCCGGTCTCGCCGGTCAGCAGTTCGTCGAGCTCCTTGCAGGCCAGCTCCAGCTCCGCGTCGTCGCGCGGGTAGACAGTGATGAACTTGCCACTGGCGGCCCGGGCGGCGTACTTGGAATTGCGCAGCAGCAGCGTGCGCGGCCCGCGCAGGAACTTGAAGGACAGCCCGCGGGGGACGCAGTAGTTCCAGACCGCGTCCAGCACCCGCTCCGCGTTCGCCAGACCCGCCGAAACGTGGATCTTCCAGCCCTGCTGCGGCAGCGAGCCGCCGTCCGGCGCGTAGATCAGCCAGTCGTCGAGCGGCTCACGGCGCCAGCCGGTTAGCGTCGGCCGGTCGGCGGCCGGGAAGACAGGCTGCGCGACGGCGCTGCCGAGCGAGTCGTAGAACAGCCGGTCCGCGGCGCAGTAGCTGTCGTAGCGTTCGTCCACCGTCTCGCCGCCTCTCGAACTCGGCCGGCTGTTGATCCGGCGTTGAATCGAGTCTCATCGACGGAACGTGGTGGGCTCCAGTGCGCTTAGTCACGACGTTCGATGCGGGGTGCACAGGTACTCATGACATTAGTCAGGGGCGAACTCACGCTGATGCTCGTCGATGTTGCCAAAGCCGATCCAGACGTGTTGGAATGGCTCATATCGCCGCAGCGCGGGGGCAACCGCGCTGAGAACGGCCAGCACGGGAGCATCGCAGCGCCGGCAGCGCGCCGCCTTGGCGGGCGCTCGCCTGGCGGATCGCCGGGCCACCTCTTCGACGACGGGCGTTTCTGCCGGGCAATCCTCCTCGCCCGCCGCAGGTAACCCCCGGCACGTGCCCCCATCAGCTGACGCGCTCGACGCCTGAGCCGCCTGGGGCGTCCAATTCGGCCTGCCAGCACCAGAACCGGCGACGAGGTGAGAAGCAATCATGATTTCCCGAGAGAACTTCGCGGGTTGGTACCGGAACCGCTTCGTGTGGGTGGCGGTGATTGTGCTGGTGGCGTCGGCCGGCGCTGTCGTACTGGTCAACCGGGCCGGCCCGGAGGCGAAGCCGGCGGATCTGCAATCGCAGATCATCGCCCGGATGCGTACCACGCTCGAACAGGCGGACCCGGGGCAGCACAACCATGCCGGACACGGTGCCCAGCAGGCGGCCACCACGGCGAAGCCGGCAGTGATCTGCGGGGTCCGTGTCTACGGCTACGAGCCGACCGAGGCCACCGTGCTCGCCGACGTGCAGACGGTCTACGGCTTCCACCTCTGCGGGGTCGCCGAACAGAAGCGCCCGTGGGACGTGGCGGTCAAACTGGCCGGTCCCGTGATCATGGACATGTCCACCGATCCTCCGGGCATCCAGGTGGTCGAGGCGACCGCCGAGGTCATGTTCACCGACCGGGTGCGGCAGATGCTCCCGCCCAAGTACGCGGAGCTGGCGCTCAAGGAGGCGCTGACCGAGTCGGAGATGGCCGACCAGCGCCGCCGGTACGACGCCGCAGCCGGCCTGTGACCGTGCCGGGCGGCCGGTGACGTGCTCGTTACCCGCACCCGGATCCGAACCGGGCGGCTGCGGACACCCCGGTCAGCTCAATCCACATCCGACCATAGATCGATAAACATTGATATCTGAGCCGATAGATGCAACAGTTGGTTTGGGAGCGTTCCCATTCTGATCTGTAGTCCCGAAGAGCGGAGGATGAACAGTGCGTTCACTCAAGTCCGATCGATCCGGCGGACGATCCCGGTCACCCGTCCGTCGGTCCCTGCGAGCATTCGTCATGGTGTTCGCCATCGTGGCCGGCATGTTGCCCTTCACCGGGGCAGCCCAGGCTCACGGCACCATCATCAACCCGATGAGTCGCGCCTACCAGTGCTGGAAGACCTGGGGCAGTCAGCACATGAACCCCGCCATGCAACAGCAAGACCCCATGTGTTGGCGGGCGTTCCAGGCCAATCCCGACACCATGTGGAACTGGATGAGCCAGCTGCGGGACGGCCTCGGCGGCCAGTACCAGGCTCGCACCCCGGACGGTCAGCTGTGCAGCAACGCCCTGTCCAGGAACGACAGCGTGAACCAGCCCGGGGCGTGGAAGACGACCACCGTCAGCCGCAACCTCACGGTCCAGCTGTACGACCAGGCCAGCCACGGCGCTGACTACTTCCAGGTCTACGTCACCAAGCAGGGGTTCAACCCATCCACCCAGAAGCTCGGGTGGGGCAACCTCGACCTGATCACGACGACCGGGCGCTACGCGCCGGCGCAGAACATCTCGTTCAACGTCTCGCTCCCGGCGCGCAGCGGAAACCACATCCTGTTCGTGCTCTGGAGGGCGTCGCACCTGGACCAGACCTACATGTGGTGCAGCGACATCAACGTCACCTGATCAGCAGTACCAACAACTGCGACGCTGATCCGGCTCAGGGCGTTGACGCCCTGAGCCGGATTGGTCCTTCCGTCGGCCCACCACCTGCGGCACGGGCCTTTCGTGCACCCCTCCGGCGCCGCCACAGGTCATCGCTGCGTGGCAGCGACAGGTCCAGAATTCAGGTGGAGGTCACGCGTCGGCTTCGAGAGCGAAGGTGTTGCCGTCCGGGTCCTGGAACCATGCGATACGCCCACCTCCGGCCCGCAGGGTGATCCCCTTGTCGTCGTACTCGAACTGCTCGTAGCGAACGAACTCGACGCCGGACGAGGTGAGCTCGTCGACGACCTGGTCGATGTCCTCGACGTACCACGTCGCCACCGTCGCCGAGGTTTTCCCGGCGGTGACCGACTGGTACACGTTCAGCGCCGGACCGCCACCGGAGCCATAGACACGACTGCCGTCGGCGATGGTGGCGCTGGGACCGGACCGCAGCGCCCGCAGACCCAGCACCCCTTCGTAGAAGGCCACGGCCTTCTGAATGTCGGACACGGCGACCGAGGCTCTGAGGTGGTACGTACTCAAGGGCATGCACCACTCTGGCAGGTGCTCGACGAATCGGGGCGCCGAATCGGAGACCGTCAAGTCCGTGCGTTGCGGGAAATGCGGTACAGCACGTTCGGACGCAGTGCGCCTTCGGGTTCGGTGGGATCGTCGAAGTCGTCGGCCGGGTTCCGGGTCATACCGATCCGGCGCATCACCGCCTGGGAACGAAGGTTGGTGGCCGTTGTGACAGCGAGGATCTCGGGAAGCTCGAGAGCGTCGAAGCCGTGGGCCAGGACCGTCAGCGCACCCTCGGTGGCGTAGCCCTGGCCCCAGGCCGAGCGGGCGAGCCGCCAGCCGATCTCCACTCCTGTGAACGGCATGTCGTCGTCCACGTCATCCAAGCCCGCGAAGCCGATGAACTGGCCCGTGGCCTGCACCTCGACCGCCCACCATCCGTAGCCTCGCTGGTCGAAATCGGCCTGGAACCGCGACACGGAGGCATCGCTCTGTTCGCGGGTGAGCAGGTCGCCCAAGTGCTCCCGGACCTCGGGGTCGGCATTCATGGCCGCCCACGGTTCACGGTCGGAGTCACGCCATCGGCGCAAGACGAGGCGATCCGTACGTAGTTCAGCCATGCTGCCCAGCCAACGTGAGCTCTGGCCGCGTGGCAATCTCTTTTCGACGGCACCAAGGTCGGCCTGCCCGGCGCCGAGGCCTACGCCGGCGGAGGACCGTCGCCCGCAGTGGCGGCGCGTAGCTCCTTGAGCACGTAGGAGGCGGCCTTCTCGACGACGCGAATGCCCTCTTTCTGGCTCACGTGATGGTCGGAGAGCACGGCGATCAGCCAGTCATGACGGGCCTCGACGATCCGCCCGATGCTGTTGACCAACCAGCGGCCGCCGTCGGCATCAGCGGTGTCCCAGCCGTTCTTGACGTACTCGGAACGACTGCCCGGCTCCCGCGCGGCGGTGACTCCCCATCGCTGCTCGGGGATCACCTTCTTCATGAGGCCCATGATGAAGGTACGGTCCTGCGGGTTCAGCGGTCCCGTCGGTGACGTCAGCGCGGTCAGCAGACGGAGCTGGTCGGCGACAGTGGTAGTGGTGAGTCCCCAGTGCGAGTTGGGCTTCGTCTCACGCAGACCGAGCGCGCGGTTCGCGGCGTTGAGGCCGCGCGAGCCCTCGATCCGCTGCCACAGGGCCACCGCCGCATCGTTGTCACTGGACACGATCATGGCCTCGGCCAACCGCCGGGTGTCAGAACCCAGGGCCTTGCCCGGCGGGTTCTGGCGCAGCAGAAGAGCCGCGAGGATGTTGACCTTGACGATGCTGGCGGTCTCGAAGCGTTTGGCACCGGCCGTCACCGCAGCCGTTCCTTGTCGATCCAGTGCCGCTACCGCCAAATGGCCGTCGTACCGTTGCACGTAGGCCTTGATGCGCGTTCTCGCCTGGTCGATCCGGTCGATGGCCGGCGTCGTGGGAATCGGACTGGCAGGGGAAGAACCGTGCGAGGGCCCGGCTCCCTCGCCGTCGCGACCGCGCGTGGCACCCAAGGCGGCCGTCGCGACGCCGGCCAGCGACATGGTGGCCGCGGAGATAACCCAGCGTCGCGGCAGCTGCTGACCTTTCCGCTCAGCCAAGGCGGGCCACCGCCCTCGCCGCGATCCCGTCCACCACAGCCTGGCTGCCCGGATCGGGGAGGCGGACCGTCGAGACCGTCTCGCCTCGTTTCACCATCACGAAGTACGTGACGGTGTTCGGGCTGTCCGCATGCGCTATGCGGCCTCGAACGAGCATGCCGGTGCCCTCCAGATATTGCGGATCGACGACGTCGAACGAAACCTGCGACCCGAGGACCGGGTAGCTCGCGCACCGCAGGAGGACCCGACGGACGTCATCGACGTTCCGCTCGGCCCATCCAGGTTCGTACGTCTCCACGACGTGGTGGGCCGGCGACGAGCCGTCAGACAGCCGGTAGTAGCGCTGCACGGCAGCCCGCCGATGCGACTTGGCCGGGTAGTCGCTGCTCCTGTAGTTGGGGCAGCTGTCCTGCTCCCACGGCCAGGACGCCAGACCGGTTCGCGCATCGTCCTCATGCCAGTCCGCTCCCAGGTCACCAGCCCCCAGCAGCGGGCTCGGATCGCCCCGTTCCGCGTTCGCGGTGTGTCGCTCGTCGGGGCCGACACCGGACTCCCCCCGATGGCACCCTGCGGCCATCACCAACAACGCCGACAGGACCGCCGGCACGACGGCGACCGAACCTCGGCCTCCGCCGCGAATCCGGCCTCGGCTCGTCCTGCTGCTCGACACGGACACCGAAAACCTCCCCCAACGCACATACTTGCCACCGCGGGTGGCGCTTCAGCCGACGACGCGTGGCCGCACATTCGTCGCCGCCGCAGCACCGACGCGACGGTTGTCGGCCGGCGGCCCCACGCCACCGGAATCCGTCGCACCCCGGCGGCAGACGAGACCGGTCAATGGCGTTCCTCGGCGAACAGCTCGGAACGGGTCTCGCCGAGCAACTCGCGCAGGCGGTTGAGGGAGCGCATGCTCTGGCTCTTGACGACGGCGGTGGAGACGCCCACAACCTCGGCGGTTGTCTCCACGCTCAGGTCGTCCCAGTAGCGCAGGACGATGATCGCCCGGTCCCGCAACGGCAAGGTGGCGACCGCGTCCAGCAACGTCATGCGCAGCTCAGCCGGATGTTCCTCGCCCCGCTCCGGCGGCGCCGACATCGCCAACTCGCGGCTGGAGCGACGTCGCTGCTGGTCGATCATGCAACGCAGCAGTATCTTGCGGGCGTACGCGTGTGGGTCGTCGGCCCGGCGGACCCGCCTCCAGTTGGCGTACACCTTGGCCAGCGTCGTCTGGGTGAGGTCCTGGGCGAGATGCCAGTCGCGGCACATCAGGAACGCCGCGTCGCGCAGCCGGCCAACGGTCGCCTGCGCGAACTCCACGAAGTCTTCGTCAGCCATTCGACCGGGCCAGCTTCGGGAACCTCTTGGCACCGTTGACGACGAACTCGGCCGGCAGTTTCGTTCCCCAGATCGGGTTGGCGGCGATCTCGGTCGCCTCCTTCACGGAGAGGACTGGCGGTGCCGGCAAGGTTCCCTTGGCGTCCCAAACCAGACAGGTAGCGATCATCAGATCGACCTGCAGGCCGCCGCGGTGGTGCACGGTGACCATCTGGCTCTGCACGCAGTTGCCGGGTACCTCGGTCAGCTCCACCGTCCCTGGGACAGGGTCGCCGCCGAGGCGGTCCCGGTAGATGGAGAGCCGCAACATGCCCGGTCCATCGCCTCGGTCCAGGTAGAGCTGGACGTACGGCATGCCGGGACCCGCCCCGCTGCTCTGCAGACTCGCATAACCGCTGGTCTTTCCCTCGGGCAGCAGCCGGGTCAGCAGTTCCAGGGCGCCCTGCGGTGTGGTGGTCAGCAGTTCACCGTCCGGCCCCGCCCCCATATTCAGGGTGTCGATCACCGTGGTCGAGCGAGCCGGCGGCGCTGGCCGACGGGGATCCCGGCCGGTGCCCGACTCCAACCCGCCCGGGGCGCCATCGGAGGACCCAGCCGGGGACGGCGTGGCGGTGTCGACCGACCCACCCGGCGAACCGACGTTCAGCCCGCCAGGCTGACCGGCGTCATCCGCACCGACGTCGAGCGGCCCGGCGGCCAGGCCGATCACGAGCAGCATCGCCAACGCCGATCCACCGGCGCCGACCTGCGCCAGGCGGCGCCGACGACGCAGCCGGCGGCCCTGCACCACCGACTGCTGGACCAGGTCACCCAGCGGCGGGGCGGGATGTTGGGCCAGGTCGTCCCTGAAACGCCCACGCACGTCGCCCATGTCCTTGTTCCTCCTCGGCCGACCGCCCGCAGTGGCGATCCGTCACTGACCTGACGGGTTGACCCGCCGATTTGGTTACCGAATTTCGGCGCGAATTTTCAGTCACCCGCGTCGTCGAAACCCGGTGTTGTCAGCACGTGTGCGGCCACCTCCGTAGCGTCACGCTCCCTTGCGGGTGCGTTGCTGCGGGCGGTTCGAGCAGCTGAAGCCGCTGGCGGTCCCCGGAACATGCACAGGGGCGACACAGTGGGTTGAGGCACAACCCGTAGAGCGTCCTAGGAGGTTAGGTCGTCGAGGTGGAGGCTGACCGGAAGCCGCGGTATCCGGGCAGCTCAGAGATCTGGATGGTCGACACCCTCCGGCGATCCGGCGTGCGATTGACCTTCATGGAGCCATCTCCATACGACGACAATCGATGAGGATCGCGGGTTGGAGTCGCGCCCGGCAGCGGCTCGACCAGACCAGCTGGCCCCAGCACGCGACCGGACATCCGCGGTTCCTGCCCGACCTCTCCTGCCTGGTGCTCGCCGAGGCTGACCGAAGCGACAACCCGGTGGCCGCCTTCCTCTTCGCGCTCGCCGACGGCAGCACCGACACGCCGACGGCGGTTCTGCACTGTCTGGGCACCCGAGCACCCTGGCGCCGCAGTGGCTTGGCCACAGCGATGATCTCGCGGGTCCTGCGCCGTGCGCGCTCAGCCGGCGTCAGACAACTACGACTCAAGGTCACCGACAGCAATCACCCCGCCCTGGCGCTCTACCGGAAACTGGGCTTTGTGGAGTCCGGGCAAGGCTTCGCGGTGCTGATGCGGCAGCTCACCCCCGAGGCCGACGAGCAGCCGTAAGCGCCAACGGTTCGTCGACTCGCGCTCTGCACCGCGTACGCGGAAATGTTCCGCGATTCGCCACAGCACGTGGGGCCCGCCGATGCGCACGTCCAGCTTGTCGCTGCCGAGCTGGTCCACCGCCCGGCCGAAGCGGTCGGTCAGGTGGCCCTCCCGCGCAGGCTGTTCCGGCTAACCCCGTAACAGGCCCGAAACTACCGGTTGAAAACTCTGGAATTTTCTGCCAGCCTGGGAGCCATCGACAAGTGTGAACGTTAACAAGATCCCTTAGCACTGGAGGCGCTCCACGCGACCGTCGGGCTACCCACCCGCCAGGTGACCACGTCCACCACCGAAAGAGCCCACCACCCGCAACCATCCCCCTCGACGGGCGACCGGACCGACACGTCACCGCCCTTCACCCGCTGGCCAGGTAGCCCGAACGACTCGCATCCGGGCTGGTGCCCGACGTGAGTCCCGGCCCACTCGGGCGGACTCAACATCGTGCCCGCCGCCATCCGAGCGGGGCCTCCCAATGGAACAGCGACAGGAATCTCATACCCCACCACAGGAGGATCAGCATGGTTCCCCGGACCCGTCCCATCGGGCGCACCCGACTGCGAACGCTCACTCTTTCCGGAACAGCCGCGATAATTCTGACCCTGGTCGTGTCGCTGCTGCCCAATCTGGCCCAAGCCGCCGAGACGACCCTCGGTGCTGCCGCAGCCCAGTCCGGCCGGTACTTCGGTGCCGCCGTCGCCGCCAACAAACTCAACGACAGCGCCTACACGACGATCCTGAACCGCGAGTTCAACAGCATCACTCCCGAGAACGAAATGAAGATCGACGCGACCGAGCCGCAGCAGAACAACTTCACCTTCGGCAACGCGGACCGGATCGTGAACCACGCCATCTCCCGCGGGTGGAAGGTCCGCGGCCACACCTTGGCCTGGTACTCGCAGCAGCCGGGCTGGATGCAGAGCATGGAGGGCACCGCGCTGCGCAACGCGATGCTCAACCACATCAACCGGGTGGCCGGCTACTACCGGGGCAAGATCTACTCGTGGGACGTGGTGAACGAGGCGTTCGAGGACGGCAACAGCGGCGCCCGTCGTAACTCGAACCTTCAGCGCACCGGCAACGACTGGATCGAGGCGGCGTTCCGCGCCGCCGACACGGCCGACCCTAACGCGAAGCTCTGCTACAACGACTACAACACCGACAACTGGACCTGGGCCAAGACCCAGGCCGTGTACAACATGGTGCGCGACTTCAAGTCTCGCGGAGTGCCGATCGACTGCGTCGGGTTCCAGTCGCACTTCAACGCCAACTCGCCGTACAACAGCAACTACCGCACCACGCTGTCCAGCTTCGCCGCCCTCGGGGTGGACGTGCAGATCACCGAGTTGGACATCGAGGGCTCCGGCACGACGCAGGCCAACACCTACCGCAGCGTGGTCAACGACTGCCTTGCCGTGGCTCGCTGCAACGGGCTCACCGTGTGGGGTGTGCGGGACTGTGACTCGTGGCGCTCCGGCGGCACTCCGCTGCTCTTCGAGTGCAACGGCAACAAGAAGGCCGCCTACACGGCCACCCTCGAGGCACTGAACAGCGCGGGCCCCGGGCCGACCCCCACCCCCACCACGCCGGGTCCGACTCCCACCGTCCCGCCGGGCTCGGCCAGTGAGATCGTCGGCACACAGTCCGGCCGGTGCATCGACGTCCCCAACGCCTCGACCACCAACGGCACCCGGGTCCAGCTCTACGACTGCAACAAGCAGACCAACCAGGCATGGACCTACACCTCGACCAAACAACTCCAGGTGTACGGCACCATGTGCCTGGACGCGGCCGGCACCGGCAACGGCGCAGCGGTCCAGATCTACAGCTGCCACAGCCAGACCAACCAACAGTGGAACGTCAACTCCAACGGCACCATCAGCAGTGTCCAGTCCGGACGATGCCTGGACGCCTGGAGCACCGCCAACGGAGCCCAGATCCAGCTCTACGACTGCCACGGACAAACCAACCAGCAGTTCCGCCTCGCCACCTCCGGCGGGCCCACCCAAACGCCGACGCCGACACCGACGACGCCGCCGACCGGCGGTGCATGTGACCTTCCGTCGTCGTACCGCTGGTCGTCGACGGGCGCGCTGGCGCAGCCGAGGTCGGGATGGGTGTCGCTGAAGGACTTCACCCACGCCCCGTACAACGGCCAGCAGCTTGTCTACGGGACAACGCACGACACCGGAACGACGTGGGGCTCGATGAACTTCGGTCTCTTCAGGAACTGGAACCAGATGGGGTCGGCGTCGCAGAACCAGATGCCGTTCGCGGCGGTGGCGCCCTCGTTGTTCTACTTCGCGCCGCGCAACGTCTGGGTGCTGGCCTACCAGTGGGGTGGTCCGGCCTTCTCCTACCGGACGTCGACCGACCCGACCAATGTGAACAGTTGGTCGGCGGCGCAGACGCTGTTCACCGGAAGCATCTCCAACTCCAGCACCGGCCCGATCGACCAGGCAGTCATCGGTGACGACCAGAACATGTACCTGTTCTTCGCCGGGGACAACGGCAGGATCTACCGGGCCAGCATGCCCATCGGGAACTTTCCGGGCAGCTTCGGGTCGAACTACACGACGATCATGACCGACTCGACGAACAACCTGTTCGAAGGCGTTCAGGTCTACAAACTCCAGGGTCAGAACCGGTACCTCATGCTCGTCGAGGCGATCGGCGCGAACGGGCGCTACTTCCGGTCGTTCACGGCCACCAGCCTCGGTGGTACGTGGACGCCGCAAGCGACGTCCGAGAGCAACCCCTTCGCCGGCAAGGCGAACAGCGGCGCCACCTGGACCAACGACATCAGTCACGGCGAACTGATCCGCAGCAACGCCGATCAGACCATGACCGTTGACGCCTGCAACCTGCAACTGCTCTACCAGGGGCGCTCCCCCAGCTCCGGCGGCGACTACGGCCTCCTGCCGTACCGGCCGGGTCTGCTGACGCTGCAACGCTGACGACCGGACAACGCCGGGGCGGGCAGGCTCGGCACCACACCGGGCCCGTCCGCCCCGCACCCATCCACCACAAGGAGGTAGCGATAGTGCGAGGACACGGACACCACCCCCCACCCTCGGGGAACACCCGCACCGACCGAATGTCCCCCCGTTCTCGGGGACGGCTGTTCAAGCTCGCCGCGGCCGGGATCGCAGCCGCAGTCGGGTTATTCACCATCACCGTGGCGACCGGGTCGGCGTCGGCCGCCGACAACCCGTACCAGCGGGGCCCGGACCCACCCGGACCAGCGTCACCGCCGTGAACGGCCCCTTCGCCAACACGTCGGTCAGCGTCCCCACCGGGTACGGCTTCAACGGCGGTAGGATCTACTACCCGACCGACACCAGCCAGGGCACCTTCGGTGCCATCGCGATCTCGCCGGGTTACACCGCGTTGTTCTCCGCCGAGCTGGCCTGGATGGGACCGTGGCTGGCGTCCCACGGCTTCGTCGTGATCGGCATCGAGACCAACAGCCGCAACGACTTCGACACGGCCCGAGGCACCCAACTCCTCGCCGCACTGGACTACCTCACACAGCAGAGCCCCGTACGCGACCGGGTCGACCCCAACCGGCTGGCGGTCGCCGGTCACTCGATGGGCGGCGGGGGCGCGCTGAGTGCGGCCACCCGACGCTCGTCGTTGAAGGCGGTGGTCGGCATCGCGCCGTACTCGCCGTCGTCGAACCTGGCCAACGACAGGGTGCCCACCATGATCTTCTCTGGGCAGGCGGACACGGTGGTCACCCCGTCCTACGCCACCGGCCTGTACAACAGCCTCCCGGCCACGACGGAGAGTGTCTACCTGGAGGTCGCCGGCGCGGATCATGGCTTCATGGTCGGGCGGTCGAACCCGGTGATGGTCCGGACCATGCTGCCGTTCGTCAAGATGTTCATCGACAACGACACCCGGTACAGCCAGTTCCTCTGCCCGCTGCTGGACTCCAGCGGCGTGGTCACCTACCGCAGCACCTGCCCGTTGCTGCCCTCGACGCCGGCCCCCACCGATCCGCCGACCCCCACCGATCCACCGACCCCCACCGATCCACCGACCGTCCCACCCGGCTCCGCCAACGAGATCGTCGGTACACAGTCCGGCCGGTGCATCGACGTACCCAACGCCTCACGCAACAACGGCACCCGGGTACAGCTCTACAACTGCAACAAACAGACCAACCAGGCATGGACCTACACCTCGACCAAACAACTCCAGGTGTACGGCACCATGTGCCTCGACGCGGCCGGCACCGCCAACGGTGCGGCAGTACAGATCTACAGCTGCCACAGCCAGACCAACCAACAGTGGAACGTCAACTCCAACGGCACCATCAGCAACGTCCAGTCCGGACGATGCCTGGACGCCTGGAGCACCGCCAACGGAGCCCAGATCCAGCTCTACGACTGCCACGGACAAACCAACCAGCAGTTCCGCCTCGCCGCCCTCGCACGTTGATCACGGCCGACTCCGCACACCACCTGTTCGAGGGTGTGCAGATCGACCAGCGGCAGGGCGAGATCCAGCACGCCTGAAACGGGCGGACCCGGCATTGCGCCGGGTCCGCCCGCATCACATGTCGATTTTGGCAGTGGTTGATCGTTGACGATGTGCCGGTGGTGCGTCGTGGTGAACTGACCGATGAGGCGTGGGCGGTGATAGCGCCGCTGCTTCCCGAACCAGGCAGCAGTCGGGGCGGTGGCGGGATCACCGTCAGGTTATCAACGGGATCTTGTGGAAGTTGCGCATCGGTGCGCCGTGGCGCGACCTGCCAGAACGCTTCGGACCGTGGAAGACCTGCCACGAACGGCTGGGCCGTTGGACGGCCGACGGCACGTGGGACCGGATCCTCGCCGCGGCGCAGGTGCATGAGATGGCACACCGGTGCAGTGGACGAGCAGCATCGACTCATCGATCGTGCGGGCGCACCAGCATGCCGCTGACGCCCGTAAAAAGAGGCTCCCCAACAACTCCGGCGACGCCTGGTGCGCAAGATGGCTAGGCCATCGGCCGATCCCGCGGAGGATTGAGCAGGAAATTCCACCTCGCCGTCGACGGACGCGGCCGCCCGTTGTCGATCCTCCTCACCCCGGGCGAGGCCGGCGACAACCCGCAATTGTTGGCGCTGCTGGACGCGATCTGCCTCAACAAGCCCGGGCCCGGACGGCCCCGCAAGCGCCGCGAGGTGCTGATCGCGGAAAGGGCTACGCCCACGACTCGACTCGCCGAGCGTTGCGACAACGCGGCATCCGCCACGTCATCCCTGAACGATCCAGCCAGGTCGCCCGCCGGGTCGCCAAGGGCAGCGCCGGCGAACGACCACCAGCCTTCGACAAAGTGATCTACAAGAAGCGCAACGTCGTGGATCGCTGCTTCAACCGGCTCAAACAGTGGCGCGACCTGGCCACCCGATACGCCAAACGCGCATCGCTCTACCAAGCCAGCCTGGTCCTTATCGCTATCGTCATCTGGCTTCCATGATCGACAGAACAGACCCTGGGCGAACCGCGCGACCCCGATGAGTGTGAGTGAGCAGCCCGCATCGCTAACCGCGCTGCGGCAGACGGGCCGAATGCTCACCGAGGCCGAGTGCCATCTGCACACAGTCTACTAGATGACGCTTTCGTTCCGAAGTCGACATGTCGCTGCGACGATACACCGGGTGACGAAGGAGGCGACGTGGCGCGGCGGAAGCGAGAGCAGGTCCGTAACCGACAACCCGGCGGAGTTCTTAGAAGCCAGCCGGTGGCCTTGGAGACTCCAACGCCGGTGCGATGGTGGAAGAAACCGATCACCTGGGTGATCACCGTCTGCCTGGCCATGGTCGGCGCTGTGATCACAACCTACGGCACCGACATGGCCAAGGCGTTCCTCGGAGAGAGGGCTGCGCCCGAGGCGGTCGCAGAACGCGCCGCCCAGCCATCGCCCCTCATCGTGGTGGATCAGAGCCGCGTCGTTGACGTCGCCCGCAGCTTCGTCTTGCCCCAGTCACCGTCTGACAGCGCGTTGCAGGATTGGGACCGGTCACGCAGTGATATGCCCACCCAGCGGTGGCTCAACGACCAAGGCGCCGTGGACGTAGAGACTTCGTACTGGCAGATCACGTTCCAGGGCACAAGGACCGAGGTCGTGGAAATCGTCAACATCCGGCCGGTCCTGGAGGACGGCCGTTGCGCGCCAGCAATCGCGGGAGTCCTCGTGGAGAACGCTACCTCCGGGGCCACCGACAAGATTCCCCTCACTGTCGCCATTGACCGGCCCAACCCCCGACTGCTGATCAACGACGGTAGCGGCGACGCCGGCAAGCCATTCTTCGATCTGAAGAAGATCAGTCTTCCCCGCAAGGAGAAGAACGTCGTGGTCGTCAGCGCTACCACCAGCGGCCCCTATTGTCGCTGGCGGCTGGCCATCGAGTACTTGGCCGACGGCCACCGTGGCGAAATGATGGTCAGCGCCCCAGGAAACCGCCCGTACACCGTGACCGGAACAGTGTCATCCGACAAGTATTCGGATGTGTTCATCGCGAACCTGTGGCAGTGCGGAGAGCCTCGGAAACGCCTGAGCGGCCCGGATTACCTCAAGCTTCAGAAGGGTGACCGAAGTGTCTGCGGCTGAGCTGAAAGCCGCCGCTCGAACGGTCGTGGCAATCGGACTTGCTCTCCTCGCAGCGTCCTGCACGGGAGCCCCTTCGGACGCGATGGCCGAGAAGAGCCCCGCTGCTTCGGACACTCCCGCCAAGGTTGCCGTGCCTCTGCACCGCAGCTTCTCCTCCCTACCGGACCTGCCCGACACGACAGCCGACGCGGATTACCTTCAGGTCACCGGCATCGACGGACTGGACGCCACCAATAGGGCACTCGCCACGCTCTTCACACACGATCCCGCCACCGTGGCCGCCAGAATGTCCCTCCCCGCCGGGTCCGCGATCACCTATCACCAACGCTCGTCGCGAAACGCCGTCGTTCACACCAACGGTGCCTTGGTCAGTATCCTCGCGCCCGTCTCCGCCGAATCCGTAGAAGGATTCGTCACTGACTACTGGCTCGCCACCACGCTCACCGTCCCACAAGCCGCTGAGGTCAAGATCACCGATTTGTTCTCCAGTCCGACGGCGGCAACGGATGCGCTGAGCGATCTCGTACGACGACGCCTTCCGCATTCGGACGATGAGTGCATCAAAGGTTCCTGGGATCCCGACTACGCCTCCGCCCAGCAGTGGCACGCTTCCGACACGTACGCGAAGTTCGCGATGACTCCCGACGGACTCGTCATCGGATTCGCCAAGGGGCGCCTGATACCACCGCCGTGCGGAATCTTCCGGATGACGTTCAGCTGGGAGGAACTTAGGCCGTTGATGGCCGATCGAGGTCGGCGCCTCGTCGCGCAACTGTGAGCGATCAGTGGGGAGTGTCAAGTAGATCCACACTCCCCTACAAGATCGGCAGGACACGCCCTAGACGAGGGCATCTCCGATCCCTCGGGGGTTATGACGGCGATTGCTGCTACCGGGGTGCCGCTCTCGGCATGATTCTCCGTTCGCCGGTGGCGGCCATCGAATACATCGCGCCGCTGGCGAGCGGGATCAGCCGGGCCAGGCCCGGCTGTCCGTTGCGTCGGGCCAGGTCGGTCCCGAGGCGAGCCATCAGCAGGGTGAGCGCCGGCAAGGGCCGGACGTAGAGGCTGATGTCGCTGATCAGGCCGTCGGCGCCCAGGCGCAGTCGCTGGGCTTCGTAGAGACGCACCGCACCGACCTGCGCCTCACAGAAGAGCGCCACGGTACCGCCCTCGGCGACCTGGTCGGTGTAGGTGATGTCATCGATCGCGGCCAGGGCCACTTCGAGCAAGGTGCGTACTTGCTGGCGGCCCTGGAAGGTGAACTGCTCCGTGATCGGCGTGACCAGGGTGAGGATACTCCCCTATGTCTGCTGTGGACGTCAGAAGCTCTGGTGCTGCATACCGCTGTCACGTCAGGAACGCTTCGGGAGACGGTTTTCCCACCGTCGACACGTTCGTCCCGCAGCGGTCGCTGGGCAGTCACGGTTTGGGTTGCGTTCGTCCTACGTAGACCGGGCGATGGCGTACGCGACGTCCCCCGGTCGACAACCGGGATCGCCGCCGCCCTGCTGGATGTCCTGCCCGCCTCGTTCACCCATCGGCTGGAGTATGGAGGCTTGCTGACGTAGGCGTCAGTGGGCCGACCTCAACCTTCGACGTCGCACACTGGTTAGGGCCGACGTGCCGATTGGCGGATACTCGGCCAGTGATCCGTGCGGCAGCGGGCGACTGCGCACCGGAGGGCGACGACCCCGAGCCCGTCAACCTTGACTGGGATCGGGCCAGCAACCTCAACCTTCCACGGACTGCTGCGCGACCGCACCCCGATCAGCGCCAGGAGCCCGTACGAGGTGTGGGGCACGGCGACGCAGACAGTCGGCGACCTCCAGGCTTTCCTCCCGTCCGAACAGCTGCCCGCATGGGTGAACGCCTTCACCGCCTACTGACGCTTTGAGCAGTCCGGCCGGTCAACCCGCTCGTCTGGCCTGAGCTCGCGGCTCGTGCAGCCAGACCAGCACCACATGACGACGTTGACGGCGCCGAGGATCAGCAGGGACGCGTCACCGGAGTCGGTGGACCGGTCGATCGCGAAGGCCTCGCCGTCGGCCATCACCGTGTTGACGGTCGTGAACAGGACGTTGTTGGCGACGTGGAAGGCAACCGGTGCCTCGATACCGCGGCTGATGGTGGCCATCAGGCCAGTGCTGATGGCGATCACGGTGTAGTAACCGAAGAGCCAGGGGTCAGCCGACCCGTGGATCACGGCGAAGCCCAGGCCGGAGACGACGAGCCCGACGACCAGGGCCGGGCGAACCGCACGCACCCAGGACGCGGCGGCGGGCAGCACGGCACTTCGGAACATCAGCTCCTCGCCGAATGCCTGCACCGGGGTGTTCAGCACGACGATCACCAGCATGCCGACCGTCGTGCCGGTGACACCGAAGGCGGTCCAGCCCGGTTCGCCGGGCGCGACGAGCGCCACAACTCCGATCCCAGCACCCACCAGCAGCGCCGCTGCGATCAGGTAGTACGTCAGGCGGCGGGCGTCGAAGGCTCGGGGTGCACTGATCAGGCTGCGCCACGGTACCTTGGCGGTCCACACCAGGAGCAAAATCGCCAGGACGCCCGCCGTGCCGATGCTGAGGTTGACGGCCAGGAACTTCAATGGCGTGAGAGTGGCTGACATCGGGTCGCTGCCCTCGATGACGCCCACGAGCTGGTAGAGCAAACCTGTAGCACCACCATCGCCAGCGGCGGCACGAGATGACCACGAGCAGCTTCCACCAGCTCATCCAGAGGTGGGCGCCGAACGGCCGGGAGTCGTCGACGACCGGCCGGACATGCTCCGGCGTCAGAAGGCGCGAGCTTCCTGCGTCAGAAGGGCTCGGGCGTTCCGTCCTCTCCGAGGGTCCCGCGGCTCTTGGGGCGTTCATCGGGGTGCTTCCCTTCGAAGGTGGTGTGCATCCCCATTGCAGCGCTCGCCGCGCCTCGTGGCCGGTGCCACCACGTCACCACGTCACCGTGACATTTCGACGTACGCTTTTCGACCACCGTCACAAGATGGCGATCGCGACCTCGGCCGTCTACAGCCAGTCGTGTTCGCGGGCGTACCGGGCCGCTTCGTGGCGGGTCCGGGTCTGGGTCTTGCGCATCGCGTTGGAAAGGTAGTTGCGGACGGTGCCCGGAGCGAGGTGGAGCCGAGCGGCGATGTCGGCGACCGAGTAGCCCTCGCCGGTGACCCGCAGGACGTCGGCCTCACGGTCGGTGAGGGGGCAGTCCTCGGTGACGGCGAGCACTGACACGTCCGGGTCGATCCAGCGTTTTCCCGAGTGCAGGGTGGCGATGACCGAGGTGATGTGGGCTGGCTCGGCGGACTTGCTGACGAAGCCCTGGACACCGAGCTTCAGCGCCTTGCGCAGCACGCCGGGCCGGGCATGCCGGGTCAGCATGAGGATCACCTGCTCCGGTCGCTCGCGGCGGATCTCGGCGACCGCGCCCAGGCCGTCCACGCCCGGCATCTCCAGGTCGATGACCAGCACGTCGGGCCGGTGCCGCAGGGTGGCGGCGATCGCCGTCCGGCCGTCCTGCGCCTCGGCGAGAACGGTGATGTCGCCCTCCATCGGCAGCAGCGCGGCCAGGGCCGTGCGCAGCAGCGCCTCGTCGTCGGCGAGCACGATGGTGGTCATTGGCCGTCCTTCCCGCCAACCGTCGGGGCCGCGTCGGCCCGAGCGGGTGGGAAGACCGCAGCGGTCAGGAACCGCCCGTCCTGCTGTTCCACGGTCAGCTCACCCCCGTCGCCCGCCACCCGTTGCCTCAGTGCCGCCAGTCCCCTGAGCTCGGGGGCCGTGGTGACGGTCACGCCGTCGTTGACGATGGTGATGCCCCGCGCGGCGAGCGTGATCTGCACCTGGGTGGCCTGCGCGTGCCGCAGGATGTTCGTGGTCGTCTCCCGCAGCACCTGCCCGAGCAGTTCGCTGGCGCGGGTATCGACCTCGGCCTCCCGGGTCACCCGAACCCGGATACCGGCCGCCTCGAACAGGTTCTTCGCGTTCTCCATCTCGGCGGTGAGGTTGAGCCGCCGTTGCGCGTAGGCGAGTTCCTTGGTCTGCGCGATGGTGTCGCTGACCAGCGTGTACGTCTCCCGCAGTTCTTTTTCCGCCCGAGCGGTGTCGCGGAGCAGCAGTCGCTGGGCCAGGGCGATCTTCAGCTTGACCACGTGCAGGGTGTGGCCCTGGATGTCGTGCAGGTCGCTGGCGAACCGTACGCGTTCCCGGACCACGGCCAGCTCCGCCTCGCGTTCCCGGGTCTGTTCGAGCTCCCGGATGAGGTCGTAGAACCGTTCGCCCACCACGGTGAAGACCGTCACGACGACGGTGAGGGCGGTCGGGACAAGAACGTAGGTGACCAGGACGTGACCGATGTCGTCCCGTTGCACCAGCAGCCGCGCCGCGCCGACGGCGGCGACGTAGGTGAACAGCCCAGCCATCACCAGCTTCCGGCGTCGTCGCACCTCGCGCAGGGCAAGCGAGCCTACGGCGCAGAAACCCCAGTAGGCGTTGGGGCTGCCGGTCACCAGGACCCCGAGCGGCCAGACCGCTGCCGCTACGACCAGGCAGGGCAGCGCGACCCGGGCGAGGTCGTTGGCCGTCCACCGTTCGAAGGCCACCACGCCTGCCACGGCCCCCGGCGCCAGGACGACGACGTGCCACCAGGTACGCGCATCGGTGTAGAGCAGGACCACCGCGGCGAACACCACCGGCGGCAGTGACGTGGCCAGGTTGAGTCGGCGCAGCCTTCTCTGCGTCGACTCGGTGAAGCGCGGCGATCTCGCGGTCACCATGTCAGTATCCGGCAGCAAGGGGCCACGACCAGTGACACCACGTCACATGCGGTGATGACGTGGTGCCACTGACGGGTCGGCCCCGCCCGCGCTGTCATTGGTGCATGTCCACCACACCCGTCATCGAAGTCGAACGGCTGAACCTCACCTACGGCGACTTCCACGCCGTCAAGGACCTTTCCTTCGAGGTACGACCCGGAGAGCTCTACGCACTGCTGGGCACCAACGGAGCCGGAAAAACCTCGACCCTGGAGGTTGTCGAGGGACACCGGAGGCCAACCTCGGGCACCGTACGCGTCTTCGGGCACAGCCCCGACGACCGCAGAGCGGTACGTCCCCGAATGGGGGTCATGCTCCAGGAGAGCGGATTCTCTCCGGACCTCACCGTCCGTGAGTCCGTCGGTCTGGTCGGTCGGCTCACCCGCCGCACCGACGACGTCGACCGGGTGCTCGACCTTGTCGACCTCACCGCCCGAGCCGGACGTAAGGTGTCGCAGTTGTCCGGCGGGGAGAAGCGGCGGCTGGACTTCGCCACCGCGGTCTACGGCGCCCCGGAGCTGATCTTCCTGGACGAGCCGACCACCGGCCTCGACATTCAGTCCCGCGACGCCGTCTGGACGACGGTGGACCGGCTCCGGGAGAACGGCGCGACCATCGTGCTCACCACGCACTACCTGGAGGAGGCACAACAGCGCGCGGACCGGATCGGGCTGATGCACGAGGGCGCCTTCCACCGGGAAGGCACCGTCTCCGAGCTGACCCGCACCCTGCCCGCGGTCATCCGCTTCTCGCTCCCGGCACCGGCGCCGACGCTGCCGGTGCGGGCCGCCGTCGACGCGGACGGAAAGGCCACGGTCGAGACCTTTGAGCTGCAGAAGGACCTGCACCTCCTGCTCGGCTGGGCCCAGGACCACGCCGTGGAACTGCGGGACCTGGCGGCAGGGCCGACCCGGCTCGACGACGTCTTCCGCGCCATCAACAGTTGATTCGATCATCCGCGAGGAGCCTCACCGTGTTGTCCATCGCGTCCAGCGAACTGATCCAGATCTTCCGCAACCGGCTGGTGCTGATCACCAGCCTCATCATCCCGGTCGCGGTCTGTGCGTTCTTCGTCCGTCAGCACGAGACCTACGCCGCCATCGGAAGTCTCGGCTACATCGCCGCGATCGTCGTGTTCACCGTGGCCGCGTTCGGGCTCTACGCCACCGCCGTCACCACCCTGGCGTCCCGGCGGCAGAACCTCTTCCTCAAGCGGCTGCGCTCCACCGCCGAAGGCGACGCCGGCATCCTCGCCGGCCTGCTGCTGCCCGTACTCCTTCTCGCCGTGGTGCAGGTGACCGCGATCCTGACCGCCCTGGCCGTGGTTGCCGGCGGACCGGCGAACGTCGCCCTCCTGGTGGTGGCGGTCCTCGCGACCGTGGCCATGATGATCGGCCTGGCGCTGGCCACGGCCGGGCTGACGAACTCTCCCGAACACGCCCAGGTCACCACCCTGCCCGTCACCCTCGGCGTGATCGCCATGGCCAGCTGGGTGGGAATCTCCGGCACCGAGAACCTCGCCTGGCTCAAGCGGCTGCTGCCCGGTGGCGCGGCCACCGAACTGACCATGAACGCCTGGAACGGCGGAGTCGCCGTGACCGACTCCCTGCTCCTGCTCGCGCCCACGCTCGGCTGGGTCGTCGTCGCCGTCGCTCTGGCCAACCGACTCTTCCGCTGGGAGCCTCGCCGATGACCACCGAAGCCCTGTCGGACGCGCCGACCCTGGTGGAAGATCTCCTGCTGCTCCTGTTCCAACCCAGGTCCGGGACCATCGCGGGAGAGAACACCCTCTTCTACGTCCTCGGCGGCGCCGTCCTCGCAGACCTCGCCCTCGGCGACCACCTGACCACGGCGGACCGGGAGCGGCTCCGGAGCGTGTCGGGTCACCCACCATCGGATGGTCTCCTGCGCCCGGCGTGGGACTACCTCGCTGAGAAACCGAGAGGGGTGCAGACGGCCCTGGCCGCGATCGGTCCCGCCCTGCGCAAGCCGGCGTTGGAGCGGCTCATCGCGCGAGGCGACATCGACCAGGAGCCCCGTAAGGTGCTCGGCCTGTTCCGAACGACCGCCCTGCGGGAGGGCAGAACCGAACGACGGGCCCGCCTGCTCGCCGACGTTCGGCGGGTCCTCGTGGACGGTGCGGAGCCGCAGGCCCGTGTCGCCGCGCTCGCGGCGCTGCTCTCGGCGAGCGGAACGCTCCCGCAGTTCCACCGCGAGATCCCGTGGACGTCATCGGTGATCAGCCGAGCCAAGGAACTCGAGCGGGGCAACTGGGGTGCCGACGCCGCGGCGGCGGCCGTGACCCGCACCGTGACGGCCACCGTCGTCAACAGCGCCATCGTGGCCATCACCGTGCTTCCTCGAAGCTAGGGCGCGTCCGCCACTCACTGCCTGGAGTTTGCCGGGTGCGGCCGTTCGGGCGGTTTCCCCCTGGCGTGGGCGGCATCGGAAGCGGCGATGCCGGCGAGGACGATGACGGCGGTGACGGCCACGGCCAGCGGCGGCAGAAGGATCATGAACGGAGAGGCGCCGGCAAGCGCCAGAGCGCCGATGATCCGGGAGTGGGACACCCGGGCGAATACGGCATGTTCCACCAAGGCTCGCCCGATCAGAAAGAGCATCGGTCCGCCGAGGACGACGAGGATCCACGCCGCGTTGGTGTGCCCGAACGGATGTTCGATCACGATTTCGTATCCGACGGCAACGGCGACGATCCCGGCGACCATGAGCACGTGCGCGAGGAAAGCCTGCCGGATGAGGTGCGCGGGTTCAGCAGCGGCTCTGATGGCTTCGGGCAACAACTGGCCCGCCCTGAAGACGTAGACGCGAAACAGCAGCACAGTGGTGATGAATGAAACCGCGAAGGCCGCTGCCGCCCCGCCCTGCCGGAACGATGTTTCACTGTAGGCCGAGCCGGTCGTCAAAATCAGTTCGCCCAGCGCGATGATGAAGAATTGCCGGTAGCGCTCAGACAGGTATTCGGCCAGGACCGGCCACTGCCGTTGGGTGGGGCGGGACCACGGCGCGGGGTAGAACAGCAGCAGTGCCGCGCCGTCGATGGCGATCGCGAGCGTCCACAACAGGCTGCGGGCCAGATCCGTCACGATCGCGCCGGCGATCCACGGCACGGCCGACAACGTGAACCAGAAGAACACCCCAGCCGCTCGGCGCTGAGCTTCGTGTCCGCGCAGTATCGGCACGATGACCAGCCCACGAACGATGTGGACGGCGACGTACGCGCCAGCGAAGGCCAGACTTCTGTCCCCGAGCGCATGCGGCACCGCGACTGCCATCACCAGCGCCCCGAGCATGGCCGTGTAGACCAGCACCTGAAGCTGCGGCCGCTGCGGATCATAGAGGTCGGTGACCCACGCCGTGACGAACCACAGCACCATGAAGGCCAGCAGCAACAACAGCGTCTCGCCAGCCTCGATGAGGACGACTCGCTGCTCGGTGAACTCCTCGACCAGCCGCTGCGAAACCCGGTTGAGGGCAAAGATGAAGACCAGGTCGAAGAAGAGTTCCAGAAGGCTCGGTCGTTGCGGTTGCCCGGGATTTCGAAGCAGCGCCGCTGCCCTTGTCGCCATGGGCCGCCCATTCCTGCCGGCTTCGTCTGTCTGGGTATTGGTACCACCCCGGGAAGGTCGTCGAGTCGATACCCGAAGAATGTGAGTGGACGACACACCTTTCGGTAGGCGTCGTGGTCCCCATTACTCCGTTGGGTCGGTCCAGCACCGGTAATCGGCACGAAGCGGCGCGCTACGAGCACGGGGTCGCATCTTGCTTCGCGGGGTACGCCCTTGCGCCACGCGGGCGCCGTCGGATCAGCCGAGCGGGTCGGTTTCGTGGAACTGCGGGTGCACGGGGTGTCCGCCTTTGGCCCGGACGACCTGCTGGACCGACAGCACGTGCAGCAGGTGGCGGGGCGCTGGCGCCGGCTGCGGCCATCAGCCTGGTGTCGAGGCCCGGCACTCCCGTCTGACGTCTTCCGCGCGGCCACCCGCGGCGTGGCGGGACACCGACCCCGTCGGCTGATCATCCGTGGGCCTACGGCTCACACCTTCCGGGGTGCAGGAGAACGAGCCGGGGAACCCTCCGGGCCGATGGCGAACGGCGAGCAGCACCGGTTCGGGGTGGACAGCCCGAAGCTGCCCCTCCGCTGCGCTGTCAGCGAAGGCATTCCAGATGTGGCACGCCAACTACCTTCGAGTTTCCAGCGGCCACCTCTCCCACGCACTGATGTCGAGACACTGCTCAGAAGTTCGGTCACGGGTAGCGGACAGCCGACACCAGAACACGATGTAGCCGACTGTGACCATCGGATCACTACGAGCACACTCCTCTCCGACATGTTCCCGTCGACTGGAGGAACAGATGCGTCTCCGATCGTTAGTCACCACGGCACTGGCCGCCGTCCTGGCCGTCGGCGCACTCGCGCCGCCGACGCCGGCCGCGGCGGCCACCGCCGACCGCTGGGGCTTCGCGTACGTCAAGGACCCCACCGTGCCGGCCTGGACCGTGCTGGACACCAGCCGGCAATGGGGTAGCTGGAAGACCGCGTTCCCGGCCGCCTGGGCCGACGGCATCAAGCTCGCACCCGGCCGGTTCCAGGTCCGCTTCCCGCAGATAGGCGCCAGCTCACGGGGTGTGCCGCACGTGACCCCGGTGAACCGGACCGGTCACTACTGCGAGGTGGTTCGCTGGTTCCAGTCCGGCGCCGACGAGATCGTGGACGTGCAGTGCCACAAGCCGGGCGGCACGCGCGATGACACTCCGTTCACAGTGCTCTGGACGACCAGCTCGGGCGTGCTGCCGGCCGGCACCGCACACGCGTACGTGCAGTGGAGCAGCGGCCTGGTGGTGCAGTCGTACAACTCGACAGGCGTGGTGAACACGGTCGGGCCGCTGGGCGTCGGGCAGTACCTGGTGCGGCTGCCCGGGGTGGGATTGGCCGGGCTGCTCGCCGGCAACGTGCAGGTCACCGCCGTGCAGCCGAACGCCGGCCCCCGCCGCTGCAAGGTCAACTCCTGGAGCGCGGTCGGCACCGGTGTCCAGGTGTACGTCTTCTGCTACGACCAGGCAGGCGCGTTCATCAACACCGACTTCGTCCTCTCGTACCACCGTCGGCGGCCGGTGATCGGCTCCCTCGGCCCGCCCTCGTACTTCGGTTACCTGGGTACCGCCGTCGGCGGGCCGACCAACGACAACTCGGTGCTCGGTGTCGGTGCGAACACTGTGGCACCGCTGGCGCCCGCCGGCCGCTACCTGGCGACCTTCCCGCAGGTCGGCCTCAAGGAGACGCACGCCCAGGTGGTGGCGCAGGGCACCGGTAGCAACTACTGCCACCTCACCCAACCCTGGACATACACCACCAACGCCGACGTCGACGTCATCTGCTTCGACAACGCCGGCGTCGTCATCCCGCACCGCTTCCTGGCCACCTTCACCTCCCGGCTCTGACGTCGGGCCGCGCCGGCGGTGGCGGTCTCCGTTGCTGCCGGCGCGGTCAAGGGCAGCTGGTACGTCTGCGCGGTGTGGTCGCTCGCGGTCAGATCCCGCCACGCGGACCTAGCTACAGGTGATGTTGTTCCTGGGGGGCGCACCCACGCCGCGGGACACCGAGAGAAGCCCACGAAGGACGACTTCGTTCTTAATGACCTTGGACCGCACGTCGTCCACGACGATCCTGACCCAGCCGCCGGCCGACTCCGGAAGCACGAGGGACTGGCCGACCGTCGCGACGCTGACCCTGCAACTGCGCTCGTCGGTCACCACCGAAAAGCTGAGTTGCTGGTCGGTGGTTTGCCAGCCGAAGACGCCGATGCGGATCGACCCGTCGGGGGTGCTGCCCGTTGCGGGCTTGTCGCGGTCGTCAGGGTCCTCCGACAAGGCGATCACGACGGGCGGGCCGCCCCGCGCCGGTGCGGGTGACACGGTGGCCGCCGGCGCGCCGGTAACGGACGGAGTGAGGCCGGACGGGGTGGGGTCGGTCGGGGTGGTGGACGCGCCGGGGCTCTGGGTCGTGCTCCGACCCTCGGGGGACCTCGGGTCGCCGCCCAGCAGGTCGGCCCGCCACCCGATGATCGCGAGGAGCAACAGGAGTGAACCCACGGCACCCGCCCACACCGACCGCCGGGGCGTCCACCGGCGCCCTGGGGAGGAGCCACGCTCGGGCGGTGCCGGTTTCCCGGCTCGCCCCTCGTCCGGGGTGCCGCCCGGCGGGGTCGCAGCGGCGCGGTTGCGGGCGATGGCGATGCGGTGCCCGTCGTTGCGGCTGCGGCGCTGCGGCCGTGGATGGTTCCGCGCGTGCAGGTGTTGGTCGACCTCGGTGAACAGGGTGTCCATGTCCAGCAGCCTGGGCCCGCCCGGTACGCCGTCTCGTAGCGTTTGCACCAGCGCGCCGGTGAAGGCGGTGTACTCGGCGCCGACCGCAGCGATCGCCGGCATGTTCTCGGCGGTCGCGGTCATCAAGTAGGCGCCGTCGACGACAGCCTGGTCGGCCAGTTGACCCGGTCCCGACATGAATCCGGACATCGCCCGCCCGCTGTAACAGCAGTCGAGCAGCACCACCTTCGCGCGGCAGCCCCGGGCGGCGGTGATCATCTCGCGGCGGACGTCGGCGAAGCGGACCGCACCCCATAGCCGCTCCCGACTGGCCTCGGGCAGCGCCAGGTACAACTCGGCGATGTCGTCGAGCAGGCCATGACCGGCGAAGTACACCACCAGCGCCTCGGTCGCGGCCAGGGACGCCTCGTGCACGGCCCTGAGCACCTCCTCGCCGGAGGTGGGGTCGATGACCATGCGGCAGTGCTCGGGCGGCAGGCCCCAGAGGTCCGGGTCGGTCAGCAGGGCGGCCAAGCCGCGCACATTGCGCTCGACCGCCGGGATGCCGGGCAGCGACCGGTACCGTGACACTCCGATCAGGACGGCCCGGGACCCCGCCGGATCGGGCAGGCCAGCTGTCATGGCGACGGCGGGTAGTCGCCCTCGTCAGGGCCGTCACCGCTGGCCGTGTCGCGCGCCGCGAGGAACGCGCTGATCATCTCGGCGGTGAACTGTGACGAGTCGTCGACGGTCAGGCGGACCCCGTCGGCCCGGACGACGGTGATGGAGGGGGGCCGGGGCCGGCTCTGCCGCCAGGCCAGCACCGCCAACCCGAGGCTGGACATCGCGGTCACATGGGTCAGGACCACGTCCACCACGTCGAGGGCGCCCATACTGCCCGGAGGCGGCGGGGCGGGCCGCACGTCGGCCACCCGCGCCAGTGTCGCGTCGGACCGCAGCCAGCCATACAGGGCGTTGAGCTCACCAGGACCATCGGTGAGGATCCGTACCCGCAACATCACTCCCCTCAGCGCCCAGCGGCGGACATCGACCACGATACTCGGGGAGCACCCAGGCGCGGGGCAACGACTACGCCGGTGCGCACCGCCTCGCGGCGGCGAGTGGTCCACGGCGAGTTTGGCCAGGTGTCGGCAGCGGGACGGCCCGGCGAACGTCGACCCTCCGCGGAGGGTTGATCGCCGGGCCGTCCCGGTGACGAGCCGTGCGTGGCGGCCCGCCGGTCAGCCGGTCAGAGGCCGGCGGCGTGCGCGGCGGCGGTACCGCCGACCACGGGTAGGACGATGTTGCTGCTCTTCAGCGCTACCTGCAGATTCGCTGCGGTGGTGTCCGCCTGGCTGGAGTACTGCGGGTAGCTGGCCACGATGATCACGCCGATGCGGTGGCCGGGCTTGAAGACATAGTCCTCCGGCAGCAGCGGGAAGCTGAAGTTGTACGACTCCCCCTGCACCAGCGGCACGGCGACGCGGATCGACTGCCGGTTCTGGGCGTCCATGATGCCCTTGGTGACCAGCTCGTAGTCGGCCGTGGCCACCCGCTTCGTGGTCTGCTTGTAGCAACCGTCGTCGGTCGGGCTGTTCTGGCCCCAGCAGTCCTCAGTGGTCAGGGTGATGATCCCCTCGCCGGAAGCCCGGTGCGCGACCCGCTCGTCGGTGCCGTAGTCGACCAGTACCGCCCCGAGGTTGGTGTCGGTCTGGTCGGCGGAGGCCCGCAGTTGCACTGTGGGTGTGCCGGAGATGTGCAGCGGCGCGGAGAGTGGCGCGGAGAGGAAGGCCAGCCGGTTGGGCTGCACCACGTCCGGGTTGAGGATCATGGTGTTCTGGCTCTGCGTGCGGCTGTCCTGGAACGCGCCGGTCGCCGGCTTCGCGGTCGGCACCAGCCCGAGACCGCCCGCACCGGTGGTGCCGGGCTGCAGGAACACCTCCGTGTCCGCCTTGCCGGGGATCGGCCAGTCGGCGTGGGTTTCCCACACGTCGGCGGAGCGCTCCAGGTCCACCCGCGGCTCGTCCATGATGCCGTTGGTGACGCCTTGCAGCCAGAAGTCGAACCACCGGTGCAGCGTCGACACCCACACCGCGCGGCGCGAGTCGAACGGGTCGACGTGGCCCTCCTGGGACAGCCACAGCTTGCGCGGCACGTTGTTCTCCGCCAGGGCGTACCAGAACTTGCTGAAGTGGTCCGGTCGGACGTTGTCGTCGTTGAGGCCGTGGTAGAGCAGCACGCTGGCGGTGACGTTGGGGACCTTCTTGACGTAGCTGCGCTCGTTCCAGAAGGCCGTGTAGTCGCCGTGCTCGTCGCCGTCGGCGGCGCCTATCGCGTCGCGCACCGGCTTGCAGTATTCCCGGCGCTCGGGGTTGGTGACCGTGTTGGCCAGCGACGCCACGTAGCTGTTGCCACGGGTGACCACCCCGTTGCTGCGTACGTAGTCGTAGTACTCGGTCGGTCCACTGATGGGCACGACGGTGGTCAGGCCCTTCACGCCGGTTACCGCCGTGGCCATTGCCAGCGAGCCGTCGTACGACTTGCCGATCATCCCCGTCTTGCCGTTGTGCCAGTCCGCCTTGACGACCTCACCGGCGGCGTTGCGGGCGGTGGCCCGGCCGTTGAGCCAGTTGATGGCCTGCTTGGCGCTCAGGTTGTCCTGGTTGGCGTTGGTGGTCGGGCAGCCGGTGGAGTTGTTGGTGCCGACCATGTCCAGCAGGATGACCGCGTAGCCGCGCGGCACGAAGTAGTTGTCGTAGAACAGCGGCCACTTGTCGAGCAGCCCGTCGCCGTCGAGGTCCGCCTTACATTCGGACTCGTTGCCTCGGCAGACCGTCGAGTAGTAGGGGCTGGCGTCCATCACCACGGGGGCCTTGAGCCCCAGCGCGGTGGCCGCCGGCCGCATCAGGTCGAACGCGATGATGTCGCGCAGACCGTCGTTGTCGCTGTCGAAGGTGGAGTCGATGAACAGGCGTTCCCTGATGGCGTCGGCGTAGCCGAACACCGGCTGGGTGACGCCGTCCTGGACGACGATCGACGGCGGGCCGTCCGCCGCCAGCGCCTGCGGCGCCGCGCCGAGGGCGGCGAGCACAGTCGCGGACAGTACGGCCACGCCTGCGCGCCAGCGCGTTCCCACTGTAGGCATGCATTCTCCTTGATGTGTCCGAGGCTGCGTACGCTACGAGTCGGTGGCCTGCGCCACCACCTGCACGTGTAGGAACTTCACCGGGTGTGGTTCGACGGGGTGCGGCACCGAGGTGCCTGGGCGACGGGACTACGGCTGGTCGGCAAGCACCAGCTCCCGCAGCCGCCGGTCGAGTGTCGGGGCATCCAGCCCACCCGGCCAGCCGCGGAGCAGGGCGCCACCCTTGGCCACCAGCACGACGGCCGGCGGCTCCCGCACCGCGTACGAACGCCAGATCGTCTGCTGGTCGTCTAGGACGACCGGGTACTCCACCCGGTGAGCGCGGAGGTAGTCCTGGACCTCGTCGGCCTGGTCCGCGCCGGCCACGCCGACGAAGACCACCCGGTCCCGATAGCTGCGCGCCAGCTCGCTGAGAGCGGCCTGGCTGCTGGCGCAGGTGGTGCACCAGGAGTTGAAGAAGGTGAGCACGACGGGACGCTGCGCCCACAGCTCGGCGGCGGCGAACGGTGTGCCGTCGGTCAGCGCGCCGGTGAATGCCGGGGCGGCCGGGGCGGTGCCGGGCGCCGGGCGCAACGCCAGGTCGGCGGGGACCGGTCCGGGCAGCGCCGCCGCCCCTCCGGCGGGCGCCGGCGTGGGCGCGGGCTCGGGTGTGCTGCATCCGCCCAGCAGCGCCGCCGCCAGCAACAGCGGCAGGAGTGCCCGCCTCATGACGGGACCACCGCCACCAGCGCCGGGCCCTCGCTGCTGTCCGGCGTCAGGTCGAGCGCCGGGTGGCCGTCCACCTCCAGCCGATAGGAGGTCCGCTTCGGCACGCGCACTCCGACGGCAAACTCGCAGTAGGTGGGCAGGCGCTCGACCCCCAGATCCTCGGCGAAGGCGGCCACCGCGGTCCCCGCCGGCAGCTGCCCGCTGGTCAGCGCGGCTCCGTCCGGGTCGAGCACGCGGAACGGCGCCCGGTTGTGGAAGTGCTGGTACGGACCGGTGCCGGCGCAGTCCACGCCCGCGGCGCGGATGTTGATGTCGCGAACCAGGACCCGGACGGTCGTCGGATCGACCGCCTCCTGGGCGGCGCCGACGGTGCCGCAGCCGGTCGCGCCGGCCAGCAGCAGGGGCAGCAGCGTCGTGATGCTTCGCCGCACCTCATCCTCCTTCCGTCCGCCTGCCGGGTCCGTGGCGGCCTACCGCCGCGGACCCGGCAGGAACGGGGTCAACCTCGGGCGTCGGTCAGGACTTCTCGACCCGGCACTGCTTGGTCACCGTCTTCGTCGGGTCGCTCTCCGAGGTCGCGGTGAGCTTCACGAAACCGGTGTTCGCGGCGGCGGCGGTGGCACCCACCGACACCTTGACCGTGGTGGCCTTGCCGAACTGCGCGGTGGCGAGCTGGCTGGGCAGCCAGGTCCGCCAGCCCTTGCCGGCCACCTCCGCCGACAGGCGGTAGACGTCCGACTTCAGGTACGCGCTGACGTCCTCCGGGTGCTGCTGCCCGCCGGCCGAGTAGGAACCGGTGTTGGTCAGCTCGAACGAGCAGGTCACCCCGCGGTTGGTCGGCTTGCCACCGCCGTTCACCTCGCCCTTGCCCAGTAGCACGCCGTGAGTGCTCGGCCCGCCGGTGCCGTCGAGCGAACGCACCGCCACGGTGTAGGAGAGCGAGCCGGCTGAGTCCCGCTTGAGGTCGATGATGTAGAAGTGCAGTCGGTTGGCCTCGTCGACGTACTCGTACTGGCTGCCGGTGTCCGCGCCGGCGTGGAACAGCGCGTCGGAGAGCTGCCGGTAGTCACCCATGGTGATCTTCTGCGGGGTGCCGTCGGGGCGGTAGAAGTCGATCATGTCGATGTCCTGCGGGTTGGCGTCCACCACCCACTGAAACGGCGCGCTGTCGGCGTTCTTCGTCTTGCTGAGCAGCACGCCGCTGTCGGGGGTGAAGGAGTCCGCGCCCATCCGGTCGACGACCTCGACTGTGTAGTTGTTGAAGTTGCCACCGTCGCACAACGGGTCGGTGGTGACACCACACGCCGGCGACAGGTCCTTGTTCAGCGCGATGTTCACACCGCTCAGGCCCTTCTGGCCGGCGTCGACCGCCCGGGCCGTGACCTGCGCGACCACCAGGCCCGAGGACGCCAGCGACTCCCGCGACAGCCGCAGCACGTGCTCCTCACCGAGCAGGCCGATCTTGAGCTTGTCCCGCACGGTGTGCAGGGAGCCCATCGAGCCGCCGTTGGTGGGCGGGATCTGCCAGCGGGTGTGCGGACCACCCGGGCCGTTGAACGACCCGCGCGACATCATGCTCCAGATCCCGGTGTACGCCCTGCGCAGCGGCTCGCCGTACGGGTTGTTGTAGTTGTCGCCGATGCCCAGCAGATGCGTCAGCTCGTGGGCGTAGACGCCCATGCCGGAGCTCTCCCCCTGCGTCGAGGAACCGCCGCCGGCGTTCGGCCACAGTGTCGCCGCCGCCTTCCACGAGGTCCAGTCCACGTAGCGGGTCTTCGCCCAGTTCGGCAGGTTGGGGTCCGGCGGGCCCCAGGCATCCGGCACGTCCTCCTTGTTCTGGAAGATCATCTGCCCGAACTCCTGCCAGGTCGACGACTCGTCCTGACCGGCGCTGAGGATGAACACCAACTCGTACTGGTTGGCGACCTCCTCGCCGACGGCCGCCCGCCAGGCACCCAGGCCGTCGGTACGGATGTTCTTGCCGCACACGTCCCCGCTCGGGCAGGCGCCCGGGTTGAAGCCGTTGTCCAGCCCGTACTGGTAGGACTTGGCCGGCATCTGGTACGGCCCGAACCCGGTGAGGTCGACGCCGTAGCGGCCGTTGGAGTCCTGCATCCAGTACTCGTGCAGGGTGTGGCCCTTGTTGAGGGTGTTCGGGCTGTTCAGGAAGTCCTGGTAGAACTTCGGCACGTCCGCCCGGGGAATGTTGGTCGCGACGGACTGGGGGTTGCCGAAGACCGTCGAGCGGGCCCGCTGGGAGACCGCGAACGTCTCGTCAGGATAGTCGAGCGCCACCAGGGCGATCTTGAAGTTGCGGACCGAGCCGGACACGCTCGGGTCGGCCCAGTTCTTGCCGGGCACGGCCTTGTAGTCGTTCCAGGTCATCGTGTCCGGGTTCTGCCAGGCCTGCGGGTCGAGGACCTGGAACGGCGCGGTGCCGCCGGCCGGGTTGGCCGGGGCCGCAGCGGCCTGCGCCGCGCCGGTCGCCACGAGCGTGGTCACCACGGCTGCGGCCAGCACGGCCCGCCTCAGCCGGGTGCGGTGGGGGGTAGCACGGTGCACGGAACCACCTCTCGTCGGAGGGAACGCGGCGCTGGCGTCCCGGTGGGGGTGTCGCGGAACATCTGTCAGCAGACCGCGCAGCGAATCTAGGAGCACGGGCCGGTGCCGGTCACTGTGCAGATGTCGGCAGGTAGGCCGGCGACTTCCGACACCTGAATGACCGGCGCCCACCGGCGGATCAGCCTGCCGGTCGAGGTCCGTCTCCTGGTCGGCCGACGACACGCAGGCATACACCACAACCTGGCCCTTGCCCGACGCCATACCGATCAACGGCTCACCCACCATGATCAGACGCCCAAGTCGGTAGGTGGGAACAGGCAGCTTCCCAGATTCTGGCAATCCTCTCCCCACCGACACCGCTCGTCATCACACCCGCACCGTGCGCGGCGGCGCTGGTGCGGTCCGTACCGGAAACCTAGGAACGTCTGTCTCCCCGGTCTTCGGACAGATGCCGGAACCGTCGCGACGCCGTCCGTCTTTTTGTCGTGACTTCGACAGTGGACCTTGCGCGATGGCCCACCGGCACCGGAGGGTAAGGACTGGCGGTCGCGCGATCCCTGTCACGCAGCGCAACCTGGGGAGTCATATGCACGGTGAGCTCCAGCGAATCGTCGACGCCGTCGCCGCCCGGGTGGGGCGACCCGCCCTCATCGAGGACCGGCGACAGCGGGTGGTCGCCTACAGCGAGCACGACGGCCCGATGGACGACGTCCGCCGGACGTCGATTCTGCGCCGGCAGACGACGCCGGAGGTGATCGCCTGGTTCCGAGACAAGGGCGTGCTCACGGCGCACGCGCCGGTCCGCACCCCCGCGTGCGCCGAGCTGGACCTGCTGGCGAGGGTCTGCGTGCCGATCCGGCACGACGACCTGTTGCTCGGGTTCGTCTGGTTCATCGACGCGGACGGTTCGATGACCGACGCCGACATCGCCACCGCGACCGGCCCCTTCAGCGACCTGTCGTTGGCTCTGTACCGGGAGAACCTGCTCGGTGAGCTCGCCTCACAGCGGGAGACCGAGGCCACCCGCACCCTGCTGGTGGAGAGCCGGCAGGCGCGCGAGCACGCGGCGCGGGCGCTGCTGGAGGAGGGCGTGGTGGTCGCCGACGGGTCGACAGTCGCGCTCGTCGCCCAGCTCGTGCCGGCCGCCGGGCGGCAGCCCGACGAGGTGGCCCGGATCGCCCTGGAACAGGCCCTGGTCAGCACCCGCCGGTGGATCGGCGTGCGGGAGACGCTGCACCTGGTCTGGCACGACCACGGCGTGCTGCTGGTCTGCGGCGACCGGGTCGCCGGCCGCCCCTCACCGGAAGCCTCCGCCGGGCACCTCAACGAGGCGCTGGGCACCGCGACCCGGGGCCTGGCCTCGGTGGGTCGGACGGTTACCGGGATCGGCCAGCCTCGGGGAGAGCTGTCCTGCGCCGTGAAGTCCTACCAGGAGGCCGCGCAGGCCGCCCGGGTCGGCATGCAACTGCCCGCGCTGGGCGGGGTGGTCTCCTGGGCCGGCCTGGGCATCTACCGGGTGCTGTCCCAACTGGACAGCCAGCAGCTCGACGTCGCGGGTGTCCATCCCGGGCTGGAGCGGCTGCTGCGCGACGATGCCCACCAGGTGCTGCTGGAGACCCTGGAGGCCTACCTTGACCTGGCGGGCAACGCGCACGCGACCGCCGAGAAGCTCCGACTGCACCGGACGACCCTCTACTACCGGCTGCAACGGGTGGAACAGCTCGCCGGGACCGACCTCAAGGACGGCAACGAACGGCTGTGCCTGCACCTGGCCATGAAGCTCGGTCGGCTCACCGGCCATTACCGCACGCCGTGACGCCGCCGTCCGCCGGTGGTGCCACCGCGGACAGCCGGCCCCGGGCGTTCCTCGTCAGACGAGGCGGGTCATCCAGCCGTACGGGTCGGCGGCCCGGCCGTACTGGATGTCGAGCAGGTGGCGGCGCAGCCGCATGGTCACCGAGTCCTCGGCGCCGGCCTTCGGGGCCGTCACCTCGCCGCCCTCCCAGACCAGGCGCCCGACCGGCGTGACCACCGCGCCGGTGCCACACGCGAAGACCTCGGCGATCGCGCCGGAGGCGACGCCCTCCTGCCATTCCCGGATCTCCACCGGACGCTCCTCCACCTCCAGGCCCAGATCCTTGGCAAGGATGAGGATCGACCCCCGGGTGACGCCCTCGAGGATCGTGCCGAGTTCCGGGGTGATGATCCGGCCGTCGGCCGTGATGAAGTAGAGGTTCATGCCGCCGAGTTCCTCCACGTAGCGGCCCTCGGCGGCGTCCAGGAAACAGACCTGCTCACAGCCGTGCTCGGTGGCCTCGACCATCGGCGCCAGGCTGGAGGCGTAGTTGCCACCGCACTTCGCCTCGCCCGTGCCGCCCCGCGCCGCCCGGGTGTACTCGGTGGAGAGCCAGATGGAGACCGGCTTGACGCCACCGGAGAAGTACGCGCCGACCGGGCAGGCGATCACCATGTAGGTGATCTCCTTCGCCGGGCGGACCCCCAGGAACGGCTCGGACGCGAACATGAACGGCCGCAGATAGACGCTGTATTCGTCCTCGTCCGGCACCCACACCTGATCGGCACGGACCAGTCCCTCGACCGAGGCCATGAAGTCCGGCACCGGCAGTTCGGGCAGTGCCAGCCGCCGGGCCGATCGGGCGAAGCGCTCGCCGTTGGCCTGCGGCCGGAACGACCAGATCGAGCCGTCACTGTGCCGGTACGCCTTCATCCCCTCAAAGATCTCCTGGGCGTAGTGCAGTACGGCCGCCGCCGGGTGCATGAGGATCGGACCGAAGGGGATGATTTCGGAGCCCTGCCAGCCGCCGTCCGGTCTCCACACCGCCCGTGCCATGTGGTCGGTGAAGTACGTGCCGAACCCCGGATTCGCCAGGATCTCGGCTCGCCGCTGCGCGCTCGCCGGGCTCGGATTCTGGTGCAACGGGAACGACAGGCTCATCGCCGGGTCCTCTCAGTGGCCGCATCCCTGGGCGCTCAGGTCACCGAGAACGAACAGAGGAAAGCTGTCGGATGACAGGTGCAGAATACCGACCGTATTGTCGCCGATCGTAGACAGACTGCGGCGACTCGGAGGGACGGTGCGGCCGTGAGTCGGGGTGACGAATGGATCGCCGCGGCCGCCGACAGCGTCCTCGTCAGGTGGTGGGCCGGGTGCTTCATCCCGTCTATCCGGGTTGGAAGCTACCTCATCGTCTCGGCCGAAACCCCGGCGCTCCGGTCAGGGCCGGAGCCACCAGGGGCTGGTGTAGGCCACCGCGAAGTCGTTACACGGGTGGCCGGCTGGGCCGGGGATGCCGTTGGGCAGGGACGGGTCGGAGATTCGGAGCACCACCCAGTCGCCGTCGGTGACGTTGAGCGGCACGGTGAAGTCGGTGACCTGACCGTTGACGGTGTCGATGACGTCGACGACGGTCGGCGCCGAGGTGCCGGGACGGAGGACCTGGATTCGCAGGGGCTTGCCGTCCCAGGCCGTGCCGCGGTCCAGATCCAGCAGGAACCGGATGTCGCCGGAGGTCACGTTCAGCACCCCACCCATGCGTACGCCGTTGGCGGTGGCGTCCACCCGTAGGCCCGAGACGCGCGTGGCGAAGGAACGGCGGGCGGCCATCGCCTCGAACACCGCCGCGCGGGTGTTCTCGGCGACCCACAGGCCGCTGCGGCCCTTACCCTCGTGGAAGCCCCAGCTGGTGCCGTGCTCGTCGGTGACACCGGTCAGAGCCGGCCGCCAACCGGCGTTCAGGCAGGCCACCAGCGGTGACGTCGCACCCGACGACCAGCCCTCGAAGAGGAAGTCGTCGGTCCGGTTGAACATCTCCAGCCCCACGAGCTGATCGCGGACCGAGGCGTTGAAGGAGAAGTTGTTGAACCGGCCCGCCTCACGACCGGGGTGGTTGAAGCTCGCCAGAGCCCCGGGCCGGCCGGCGAGCCAGTTGTACAGGCTGCCGGGGCTGCCGGCCCGCAACAGATCGGCGAAGTCGGAGGTGTTCCAGACGTTGATGTGCCCCTGCAACGGATGCGACCACTCGAACCCGCGGATCGCGGTGAACTGACCCGGGTCGTTGGCCGCGTTGGCCAGTTCACCGGTGGTCCGCCACTCGGACGAGCTGAGCCCGTCAATGGCGAAGAGGGTGGCGTGATCGGTCAGCGCGGCGACGTCCAGACCGGCCTCGCGCATCGAGGCGAACGCGGCCTCGGCGCTGCCGTCACCGTCCGACATGACCGTGTGGTTGTGCATGTCTGTGTGGACCAGCATCGTGCCCTGGGTGATCAGGGATGACCGAGCGGCGCCGACCGCCGCGGTCGGGGCGCCGGCCATCGTCGTGTTGGCCGCCCGGGCCGCGGTCGGTAGCGCGGCCAGCATCAGCGTTCCGCCGGCACCGGCCAGGAGCGCCCGTCGGCCGAGGCCTGCGGGGATCTCAACCTGGCCGTACGGCACGTCGTCGTCGGATCCGTGGTCGTGATGGCAGTGGTGTGGGTGATGTCCAGTCATAGTCATATACATGTTGATGAATCTGGCTGCGACGTCACAACCGTTCGTCTGTCAGGCGAACAGTGCGGTACGCGGAGTGAGCGGGTATCGAGTGCTGCCGCTGGATCCCCGGTCGCACGCCATCGACCTGACCACTCTCCCCCACCAGCCGGTCGGCCACTCCCCAACTTCCCGCGATCTGTAAACAACCCTTGATATTAAACGTCACGAACGTCAATATGTGGAGGTCGCGGGTCGTCGAAGCCTGGGGAGTGAGCCATGAGAAGCCGTCGGATTTTCGCAGTGCTAGCCGGGGCGGCGATGACCGTCACGGCCGCCGTCGCCTTCGTCCCCAGCAGCATGGCGGCCGTACCGTCGGCCAACGCCGTCCCGATGGTCGCCTGCACCGCCCCCACCTGGACCGAGGGCCCCACCTACCAGGCGGGCGCCCAGGTCACCTACAGCGGCCGGCTCTACCAGGCACTAGTCACCCACACCGCGCACCCCGGCGCCGGCTGGAACCCCGCCTCGACCCCATCGCTCTGGCGTGACCTCGGCGCGTGCTCGGGAACCACGCCGCCGCCCACCACGCCGCCGCCCACCACGCCACCACCCACGACCCCGCCGCCCACCACGCCACCACCGACCACACCTCCCCCCACCACGCCGCCGCCAACCGGTGGGACCTGCGCGGTGAAGTCACGGCCCACCGGCAAGGTGTTGCAGGGCTACTGGGAGAACTGGGACGGGGCCTCCAACGGCGTACACCCCGGCCTCGGCTGGATCCCGATCACCGACAGCCGGCTCAACCAGCACGGCTACAACGTGATCAACGCGGCGTTCCCGGTGATCCGCTCGGACGGCACGGTCCTCTGGGAGAACGGCATGGACGCCGGCGTGAAGGTGGCCACCCCGGCCGAGATGTGCCAGGCCAAAGCGGCCGGCGCCACCATCCTGATGTCGATCGGCGGAGCCGCAGCGGGCATCGACCTGAGTTCCGCCGCTGTCGCCGACCGGTTCATCGCGACGATCGTGCCGATCCTGACGGCCTACCATTTCGACGGCATCGACATCGACATCGAGACCGGCCTGACCGGCAGCGGCAACATCAACACCCTGTCCACGTCGCAGGCCAACCTGATCCGGATCATCGACGGCGTGCTGGCCCGGATGCCGTCGAACTTCGGCCTGACCATGGCACCGGAGACGGCCTACGTCACCGGCGGCAGTGTGGTCTACGGCTCGATCTGGGGCTCGTACCTGCCGATCATCAAGAAGTACGTGGACAACGGCCGGCTCTGGTGGCTGAACATGCAGTACTACAACGGCAGCATGTACGGCTGCGCCGGCGACTCGTACCCGGCGGGCACTGTGCAGGGCTTCACGGTGCAGACGCAGTGCCTGAACAACGGACTCACCATCCAGGGCACCACCATCCGGGTGCCGTACGACAAGCAGGTCCCGGGCCTGCCGGCGCAGACCGGGGCGGGCGGCGGCTACATGTCGACGTCGTTGGTCACGCAGGCCTGGAACTCCGTGCCCGGCCTGAAGGGCCTGATGACCTGGTCGGCGAACTGGGACGGGTCGAAGGGCTGGACCTTCGGCGACAACGTGAAGCGCCTGCAGGGCCGCTGACGGGTGACGGCGTCGGGCCTACCGCCAGCCGGTCCTCCGGCCGGCGGTAGGCCCGACGCTTCGCTCCCGCTGCGACTTGTCCAGGCTGCGGCGGGAACGCTCAGGGTTCGAGGTCGCCGGAGGTCATCCCTCAGCGGTGGGTCGACTGTGCACCACCAGTTCGTCGATCTCCAACCGGCCGACGCGCAGCTCCCGCACCACCGCCCGGCGGATCGCCAGCCGCCCGATGACCAGCGCCCCGACTGCCCCGGCCCCGACGGCCAGCGCCCCCACTGCGAGGGCGCCGAGCGAGGCCGCCCCCGCAGCCCGCGCCCCGGTAGCCGCCGCGCCCGTCGCCACCGCGCCATTGGCCCGCGCCCCGGTCAACCGCATCAGGCTTACATCTCGCTTCATTCCCCCATTGTCCGCATACCGCCGGCCGCCCGCTCCCCATAGATCCCGGATGTCACCCCGCCGTCCTCGCCGGTGCCGCCCGATTCCACCGCCCATCAGGTGTCCGCGCCACCAGTGATTTCCGCGTCTAACTGGAGGCCAGCTGCTGAGTCAGCCGATCCAGGGCATCCTCGATCAACTGTCCGTACTGGTCATCGCCGAGGGCGCCGATCCCCGCCTGTGCACGTTGGAGGTATTCGCGGGCACGGTCGAGGTCGCCGAGCTTGCGGTAGCACTCGGCCAGACTGAGGTGCAACGACGGATACAGGGCTGCCACCGACATCGGCACCCCGGCCCGCGCCAATCGGGCATCGGTGAGCAGGTCGGCCGCCGCCAGCGCGCGTTGATCCCAGATCAACTCCTGCTCGACGTCGTCCTGCACGTCGGCCATCGAGTGCGCGAGAACGCAGACGTGCAAGGGATCGCCTCGTTCCCCGCCGCTCTCGTCCCACATCTGCGTGAACAAGTCACGTGCGGCCTCACGCTGGCCCTGACCATGATGCAGCTGCACACCTTCGTTGATACGGGCGAGCGTCACGTCGGCGGTCAACGGCTGCTCCTGCACAGCTTCATCTCGCGATGAGGGCATGGATCTCATTCTGCGCCAACATCAGCTACGCGAGGGTACTTGTGTGCGAGCAGGGAAAAGCGAGATCATCACGCATGCTCGACCCCTCGCCCGAGGACGACGGGACCTCGCCGACCGTTTCCACACCGCATTTCGTGGGTCGTGATCGGGAGCTGGCGGCGCTTCGGGGCGCCTTGGCCCGGCCACCGGCGATCGTGCTGGTCGAGGGCGAGGCGGGGATCGGGAAGAGCCGACTGCTGCGAGAGTGGCTGGCCGCACCGGACCAGCGCACCGCTTTGGTGTCGGTGTGCCCACCGCTTCGCGAGTCGCTGACGTTGGGGCCGATCGTCGACGCGTTCGGTGGGATCGACCGTCCGGTGTCGCGATTGCGGCTCACCGAGCTTGCGGGTGCGTTACGGCCTCTGTTCCCTGAGTGGTCCACGGACCTGCCGCCCGCATTGCAGCCCCTGGACGATGCGAAGGCGGCGCGGCATCGCCTGTTCCGCGCCCTGGAGGAGCTTCTGCGGGCTCTGCGTGTCGACGTTCTCGTGCTCGAGGACGCTCACTGGGCCGACGAGGTGACCTTGGAGTTCCTGCTGTTCGTCACCTCCCGACAGCAGTCGCACGGGCCCAGCCTCGTGATCTCCTATCGGTCGGAGGAGGTGGACGACGGTTCGCTGTTGCTGCGGCTGACGTCCCGGTTGCCTGCTGGCGTGACCCAGCTGAGGATCGCCCTGGCACCCATGCGACCCGACGACACGGCAGCGCTGGTGTCCTCGATGCTGGACGGTAACCCGATATCCCAGGAGTTCACGACGTTCATGCACGAGCGGACCGGCGGCGTTCCGCTGGCAGTGGAGGAGTCGGTTCGCCTCATGTGCGACCGCGCCGACCTCGTCTTCCGCGACGGACAGTGGGTCCGGCTGAAGTTGCGCGAGCTGCAGGTGCCGCCAACGGTGCGCGACTCCACCCGGGAACGGGTGGGCCGTCTGTCGCCGACGGCGCAGCAGGTGTTGCGGGCCGCGGCGACGCTGGCTGAGCGGTCATCGGTGGAGACGATCGCGATGACCGCCGGTCTGTCACCAGCCGCGTGCCGAGGCGCTGTCGCGGAGGCGGCCGGCGCCGGTGTCCTGGACGGAGACGACCGCGGCCGGTGGCGATTCCGGCATGTGCTGGCCGCCACGGCTGTCTATGAAGCGATCCCGTTGACCGACCGCAGGCACTTCCACCTGCGGGCCGGCCGGGCCGTGGAGCACATCCATCCGCCGCCGGTGGCACAGCTTGCCCACCACTTCCGCGAGGCGGGCGAGACGCAGTCCTGGGCGCGGTACGCCGAGCAGAGTGCCGAGCTGGCCATGGCCTCGGGCGACCACACCAAGGCGGTCGACCTGCTCGTCGACCTGTTGACGTGGGCCGTGCTGGCGCCGGTGGACCGGGCACGGGTCGCGCGCATCTCCGGAGTCGCCGCACTGGGGCGCCGTGAACCGGTCGACGAGGTCTACCACCGAGTGATTCGTACCTTGCGCTCGGTGCTGGAGACCCCCGGTCTCTCCGCCCGCCAGCAGGCCGAGATCCGCAACCCCCTGGGTCGGCTCCTGATCACCGGAGGTGAGGCGCAGGCCGCACTCAGCGAGCTGGAGCAGGCGGTGGCCAACCTCGACCATGACCCGGTCGAGGCGGCTCGGGCAATGACCTACCTTGGCTGGGCCTATGCGGGACCGTGGCCGGCGTCGACCCATCGGCGTTGGCTGGATCGCGCCGCTGAACTCACCGCCGACTTCGATTCTCCCGCGGAGCGGCTGAACCTGGCCGGCAACCGGGCGGCGGCGTTGCTCATGCTCGGCGAAGAGGAGGCCTGGGACGTCGTCGCCGACCTGCCCGTCGACGGCGCGACGCCGGCGGAGCGTCTCGACGTGGCCCGCATCCACGCGAACGTCGGCACCGGCGCACTGATCTGGGGTCGGTACGCCGACGCGGAGGAACACCTCGCCGTGGCCATGCGCCTTGCCGAGGCCGAGCAGGCGTCCCGGTTGCACCACAACGTCGGACTCGAACAGGCCAACCTGGCCTGGTTCACCGGCCGGTGGGAGGGTCTCGCGGAGCGAAGCACGGCGCTCGCCGATGCCGACCGCGACCGGCCGGCGCACTACCTCGGCAGCATTCGCCTCGCTGCCCGGCTGGCAGCCGCAGCCGGTCGGCGGCGCGCGGCGGAGGAGCAGTTCCGGCTGGTACTCGAGGAGTCTGCCCGTCTCGGCGCAGCCGACGACACGATGGAGGCCGCCGCCGCGTTGGCCAGACTGTGGTTGACGGACGGAAACAGCGGCCGTGCGCTGCAGATCACGAATGAGCCAATGGACACCGTCCGGAGGAAAGGCATCTGGGTCTGGGCGACGGACCTCGTGCCCGCCCGGATCGAGGCGCACCTCGCCGCAGGGGATCTGAAGGCCGCGACCCGCCTTGGTGACCAGTTCGCCAGAGGACTGCGTGGCCGTACGGCGCCTGCGCCTCGCGCCGCGCTCACCGTCTGCCGTGCCCTGCTGCTCGCCGCAGCCGGAGACCAAGCCCGCGCGGCGGCGGCATACGGCCGGGCGGCCCGCGCCTGGAGCGCGTTGCCGCGCCCCTACGACGCCATGCTCGCCCGCGAACGTCAAGCCGAGGCGCTCATCGCGCAGGGCCAGATCGAGCAGGGCCGAGAGCTGCTGGCGGCTCAGTACGAGCAGCTGTTCAGGCTCGGGGCCCGCGGCGATGCGGACCGGGTCGCACAGCGGCTTCGCGAACAGGGCGCCGAGGTCCCGCGACTGTGGCGCGGCGGCCGACGCGGGTACGGCGACCAGCTCTCCCCTCGCGAGCTCGACGTGGTCCAACTGGTCGTCGCCGGCAAGACGAACCGGGAGATCAGCCGGATCCTGGCCAAGTCGCCGGCCACAGTGGATCAGCAGCTTCGTGCCGCGATGCGCAAGTTGAAGGTGAGCTCTCGGACCGCGCTGGCGGTCAAGGCAGTGGAGGCCGGAGTGTTCGCAGAAGAGGACTCCCTCCACGACGCGTCGTGAAAATTGACGTATCCGCTGGATAGCGACGGTCACTCGTCCCGCCGAGCATGACTCCATGATTCATAGCCGTTGTGCAATGCATGTCTGAGCGACCTGTCGCGGGCGACGACGCCGCCATCGAGCACCCGCCACCACCCGAGCTGCCCCGCGAGCCGGACGTCAGCGCCCCCGACGCCCGTGACGATGACGGTGCCGACGACCACAAGAACCACGACCCCTACCAACCCCTGTAGGTCGAAGGACTCTCATGAGACTCAAAGCCCTCGCGGCTTCGCTCGCCGCAGCGGTCGGCCTGAGCATGATCCAGGCTCCACCGGCGTCTGCTGCTGAGCCGGATCCCGGCGCCGCCGCCAACAAGATCGCCTCAAGCCTCAAGGACCGCTTCCGCACGTCTCCGGCTTCCGACTTCTGGATCACGTTCGAGACCAGGGCCGACCTCGGGCCAGCGAAGAAGATCACCGATTGGACCGCTCGTGGTCAGTTCGTCTACGACGCGCTGACCGCAGCGACGAAGGACTCCCTGGCATCCGTCTCCACCGACCTCGACCGGGCGGGCGTCAAGTACACCTCCTACCCGATCGCCAACGCCGTGCTCGTCAAGGGAGGCACCGAGAAGCTCGCCCTCAACGTGGCCTCCAAGGTGCAGGTCGCCGAGATCCACGCGACGCCGCAGGTCGCGCTGGTCGAGCCCGTGGACGAGAAGATCCCCGCCGACCAGGCTGCCCGCCCCACCGCCCCGAAGGCCGCCGCTGAGGCGGGCACCGTCTCGTGGGGTCTGGACGCCATCCACGCTCCGCAGGCGTGGGCGATGGGCGCCACCGGTGCGGGTATCACCGTGTCCAACCTCGACTCGGGCGTCCAGTTCGACCACCCCGCCCTGGCGCACCAGTATCGGGGAACGAAGCCCGACGGCACCGTCGACCACAACTACAACTGGATGGCCGCCCGGGGCACGTGCACGGGCACACCGTGCGACGACAACGGACACGGCACGCACACCATGGGCACCATGGTCGGCGACGACGGCACCAACCACGTCGGCGTCGCCCCGGACGCGCAGTGGATCGCGACGAACGGCTGCTGCGACAGCACCGGCGTCGAGTCGCTGCTGCGGTCCGGCTGGTGGCTGCTCGCCCCGACCGACGTCCAGGGCAACAACCCCGACCCGTCCAAGCGCCCCCACGTCATCAACAACTCGTGGGGCCAGACCGTCGAGCACAGCTTCGACGACTTCTTCCAGGCCATCGACGAGGCCTGGAGCGCCGCGGGCATCTTCAGTGTCTGGTCATCGGGCAACACCACGCCGTACGCGGCCTGCGACACCGTCTCCTCGCCCGGCTCCGCCGAGAGCGCCTACTCCGTCGGCGCGTACTCATCCGACGGCACGCTCGCGTTGTTCTCCCGCAAGGGCGAGGGTGAAGGTGGCCGGATCAAGCCCGAGATCTCCGCTCCGGGCGACGCCGTCCGTTCGTCCTACCCGAACAACAGCTACACCGAGATGTCCGGCACCTCGATGGCGGCACCCCACGTCGCCGGCGCCGTCGCGGCGCTGTGGAGCTACGACCCCACCCTGATCGGTCAGGTCGACCAGACCCGCCGCCTGCTCGCCGAGTCGGCCACCGACGTCGACGACACCGAGTGCGGCGGCACCGCCGAGGTCAACAACAAGTACGGCGAGGGCCGGCTCGACCTCGTCCGTCTGCTCGAGCTCGCGCCCCGACAGGGCGGCACCCTCACCGGTGTCGTCACCGCCAACGGCGCCCCGGTCCCCGCTGCCGAGGTGACGATCAGCGGACCGTTCAGCCGGTCGATCGGAACCGACAAGGACGGCCGGTTCACGACGAACCTTCCGGTCGGCGACTACCAGCTCAGCACCAAGGTCTTCGGCTACCTGACCGCGACCGCCAACGTCACGATCACCCTCGGCCAGGACACCTCCGTCAAGCTGCCGCTCACGGCCGCCGTGCGGCACGACATCAGCGGCAGGGTCGTCGACGACAAGAGGCGGCCCATCCCGAACGCCGACGTCTCCGTCAAGGACACGCCGCTGAAACCGGTACGCACGGATGCCAACGGCGCGTTCACGATCACCGCTGTCCCCGAGGGCGGGTACACGCTGGGCGTCAAGCCCAACGCCTGCTTCTCCCCCACGTCCGTACCGTTGACCGTCGGCGCGCAGAACGAGTCGCGCGAGATCCCCGTCGGGCTCGTCGTCGACAAGGGCGGCTACAGCTGCGCCGTTTCCGACGGCGCGTACCTGCGCGGCACCGACCCGGTGGCGTTCACCAGTGGCGTGTGGGCGACGGTGAAGCTGCCGTTCCCGATCGCGCTCTACAACGGCAGCCACGACACCCTCGGCATCGGCCTGCGCGGAGTGATCTCCCCGGACACCAGCACCGGCCCCGGCAGCGGCGGCGCGGGCATCTTCCCGTTCTCCGTCCAGACCCCCGTCGAGTTCGCCCCCGGCGGAGGAGTCTTCACGGCGGCCACCAAGGTCAACGGCGAGGACGCGTTCGTCGTCGAGTTCCGCGACGCCAAGCTCTGGGCCTACCCGGACCGGTCGGAGTACACAAAGCCGGTCAGCTACTCGGCCACGCTCACCCGCTCGGGCACCGTCATCTTCGGGTACGGCGCAGGCATCGGGACCGACGACCCGGTGACCGCCGGCGCGCACGCCATCACCGGCATACAGGGCTGGGCCGGCGTCGACGGCATCCGGTTCTCCGACAACGCCCCGGTTCTGCGCGACGGGATGATCGTCACCTACGACATGCCTGACTTCGGGTATCTGGACGCGACCGTCGTTGACCAGAACGACGGGTTGCCGGTGGCCGGGGCCAAGGTTTCGTTCACGGACAAGTTGGGGCTCGTCGAGACCGTCACGACCAACGGGACCGGCGTCGTGCACCGCCAGCTTCCGGTCGGCGACTACACCATGACTGTCGACGCGCCGAACTACACGACGGCGGCGTACCCCTTCTCCCTCGACAAGCTCTACGCGAATGCCAAGATCGACGCGCGCCTGACCACCGGTGCCGCCGGTCTGAAGGCCGACGGTCTGGACGCGCTGCTGGGTACCGACCAGAACGGCGTGGGCTCGCTGACGCTGACCAACAACGGTTCCGCCCCACTCACGTACAACCTGGGCGAGGCCGCCCGCCACCCCGACCTCGATGCCGCTGGCACCACCGGGCGCACCGGCACGGGTGCGGCCAGCACCATCGACCTCGCTGCCTGGAAGACCGGTGCGAGCGGCATGAAGCCGTCGAACGTCGACGGCAAGGCCGCGACGGCACCCGCCGCGGAAGCACAGGCTGCTGGCAAGGTCGGCGCGACCTCCGGCGGCGACGTCATCACCCGGATCCCCATCCCCGGCACGATCGCGGAGAAGGAGCCCTCCGGCATCGGATACGACGGCGACGTCTGGGTCCACGACTACAACGCGCGAACCAACACCGCCTGGACGGTGACGGGCAAGCCGACCGGGAAGGTCTTCGACGCGTCGTGGAACCCCGCGTACCGGGCGTTCGACATGGCGCTCGACACCAAGACCGGTGACATGTGCCAGATGGAGGACAGCCCGGCCAGCTACATCCACTGCTTCAACCGGGACACCGGCAAGGAGACGAGGCAGATCAAGGGTGACTGGTCCACGCTCCAGCTGACCGGCCTCGCCTACAACCCGACCGAGGACGTGTTCTACGTCGGCGGCCGGGCGAACGGCATGATCGGCACCGTCGCCGGTACGTCCCACGACAACCCGGGCGCCCTGCTGTCCTTCTGCGCGCCGCCGCTGCCCGAGGTGATGGGTCTGGCCTACAACCAGGCGTCCGACACCATCTGGTACACCGACCTCACCTCGAACCGGCCCACCCGCCTGCTGCAGGTCGACCCCGACGACTGCTCACTGGTGAACGCGTGGTGGTTCCCGGGCCAGAAGGCGGGCCAGGGCGGCGGGCTCGAAACCGACTCGACCGGTGCGCTGTGGGCGGCGGACCAGGTCGCCGACGACGTCGTGCTGGTCGACGTCGAGGACGACCTGCTCACCGACCTGCCGTGGCTGTCGCTCTCCTCGACCAACGGAACCCTCGCCCCGGGTCAGTCCACGACCGTCAAGGTCTCGATCTCCTCGAAGGGCGTCAAGCCAGGGGTCCTCGGCGCGAACATCGTGGTGAGGTCCGACTCCGGACGCCAGTCCAAGACCTACGTCCCGGTGACGCTCACGACCACGAAGTACCAGGTAGGCGTCAACGCCGGCGGCTCGAAGCTCACCGACGGCTCCGGCTACACCTGGTCCGCCGACCAGGCCGCCGGCAAGGCGGCGTGGGGTTACGAGGGAAAGACCAGGGTCGCCTCCACGAAGGCCGGGATCGCCGGCACGACGGACGACACCCTGTTCCAGTCGCAGCGCACCACGCCGGACAAGCAGTTGTTCTACCGCTTCCCTGACGCGCCCAAGGGCACCTACGCGATCGACTTCGGGTTCGCCGAGATCGAGAAGGTGGCCAAGGGCAAGCGGGTGTTCGACGTCCTCGTGGACGGAACGCTGACGGAGTACGCGTACGACCCGGCCGCGGCCGTGGGGCCGAACGCCGCCGACTGGCGCAGCGCCGTCGTCAAGCACGAGGGCGGTCCGCTGACCGTGGAGCTGCGGGGCTCGAAGGGTCTGAAGACCCCGACCATCGCCGCGCTGCGGGTCACTCTCGACCCGCGCGCAGACACGGCGGAGCCGGAGCCCCAGCCCGAGCAGCCGGAGCCGGGCCCCGTGCCGGTGGCCCCCGCCGGCCGCTCGTACTCGATGAAGGTGACCGACGGGCTCTACCGCCAGGGCACGCAGGAGTCCGGATGGCACGGCGATGACCTGTGCGGCGTGCTGTGGTTCGACTCCAGCTTCCTGCAACCGTTCTACGACACGGCCTGGGACGGCGTGTGTGTGACGACGAACGGCGCGCTGACCTTCGACCGCGCCAGCACGCAGGGGAGCAACACGGCACTGCCGTCGCCGTACCCGATCGACGCGATCTACCCGCTCTGGGACGACCTCATCGTCGACGACGAGGCAGGCATCTACTTCGGCACGACCGAGGTGGACGGGCTTGCGGCGCAGGTCATCGAGTGGCGCGATGTCGCCTTCTACAGTGACCGGACGGCTCGCGTGAGCTTCTCGGTCACCCTGATCGCGGACGGTCGGATCCAGATCGGGTACGGCGACGGCGTCGGCGGCGACAACCCCCTCACCCGCGGGTCGTCGGCGACGGTCGGCGTGGAGAGTCTGACTCGCAACCCGGCGAGCCAGTACTCCTTCAACCAGCCGGTCCTGAAGGCCGGTCTGGGGTTGGAGTACACCCTCCCGGCCGCGGGCACGATCGAGGGTACGGTCACCGACAAGAACGACGGCAAGCCGATCGAGGGCGCGATCGTCACGCTCAAGGGGCCGGCCGGTGAGCGGGTCATCACCACCGACGCAAAGGGCCGGTGGAAGGCTCAGGCGCTGGTCGGCGAGAACACCGTGCAGGTCGAGGCGCCGAACTACGTGACCGCCAGCCACCCGGTGACCATCGCCAAGAAGGATCAGGCCGAGGTGGTCGTCACGGCGTTGACCACCGGCGTCGCCACCGTCACCGGAGGTGACTTCGACTGGCTCCTCGACAAGGCCCAGAAGGCGACGGCCGACGTGACCGTGACCAACAGCGGCTCCGCCCCGCTGGAGGTGCGGATCAGCGAGCAGAAGCGCACCAGCGACGGTGGGCACGAGGCCGCCGACCTTGCCTGGCTGGCCCTCACGGGCCCGGCCGCGACCGGCACGGTCACGCTCGCAGCCGGCGAATCCACCACGGTCACGGCGACGGCCGACAACGGCGGGGTCCAGCCCGGCGTGCTCGTCGGAGACGTACTGGTGGCGTCGAACGCCGGCAAGGGCGAAGCCCAGCTCAAGCCGGTCCGCCTGGCGACCTCGGCCTACTGGAAGGGCGTCGACGTGGGCGGATCCGGGCACGTCGGCGCCGACGGCTTCGTCTGGTCGCCCGACCAGCAACTCGGCTCGCGTCCGTGGGGCTACGTCGGCGGCAAGACGCGCGCCACCAAGGCCGACATCGCCGGCACCGAGGCCGACGCGCTGTTCCGCACCCAGCGGACCGGCGAGACGTTCAGCTACGTGTTCAAGAACGCCCCCGCCGGCAGGTACCGGATCGGCCTCGACTTCGCCGAGATCGAGAAGGTCAAGGTCGGCAAGCGTGCCTTCGATGTGCTGGTCGACGGCAAGGTCGTGCTCTACGACCACGACGTGCAGGCGAAGGTGGGTGCGCTGACCGCGGACCTGAACGCGGTCACTGTCGAGCACACCGGTGGCGATCTGAAGGTCGAGCTTCGCCGCGAGAAGGGTGAGGCCGACCCGATCCTCAACGCCCTCAAGGTCCAGCAGGATCCCCGCGTCTAGTTCGCCGAGAGTGGTCAGAGCCCCCACGGCGATTCTCTCCGTGGAGGCTCTGACCACGACTACCCACGGTTGCTGGACGTGGTGGGGTGCGTCGTCGTCGCCGTAGGCTCCGGTGCCGTCGCCCGGCCATCGGTCACCGCGCCCGTGAGGGCCGCTCCTGGCGCCGATGGCTTTCCGTCGCGGCCGAGACTCCACGGACGATCCAGTCCAACCCATAGGCGTCCTAGTTTGTTGACAGGCACCACATCAGCTTAGTCTGGACGGTATGGTCCAGTTGATAGCACGGACGGCAGCGGGGTCGCGGCCATGCGGCCGCCACTCGGGGAGGGGCGCATGGCGGTGATCACACGTGGCTTCGGTGGCCGCAGACGCGACGACGACGATCTCCCGCCCGGCCAGTACCGCACGGACGACTTCCCGGTACTGTCGGCGGGCCCCACACCGCGCATCGGGCTCGACAAGTGGGAACTCGCCATCGTCACCGAGACCGGCGAGCGGAGCACGTGGTCATGGGCCGAGTTCACCGCGCTTCCCGCCGACGAACCGACAGTTGACATCCATTGCGTCACACACTGGTCGAAGTTCGGCACGCGCTGGCGAGGCGTCTCCATGGACACCTTGCTGGCCGATGTCGAGACTTCGGCCGAGTACGTCGTCGCCCACTCCTACGGCGGCTACACCACCAACATCCCGCTCGAGGACCTTATCGACGGCCAGGCCTGGGTGGCGTACGAGTTCGACGGTGAGCCGCTGGTTCCGGTGCACGGCGGGCCAGCGCGTCTCCTCGTTCCTCACCTGTACTTCTGGAAGAGCGCGAAATGGCTGCGCGCTCTGGAACTGCGTCTCGACGACGAGCCCGGGTTCTGGGAGACGGCCGGCTACCACAACTACGGGGACCCATGGCGCGAGCAGCGATACCTGGCAGACTGACCTGGCGGCCGGCGATTGTCGCCGCTACCCGCGCGGAGACTGCGACGGCGCGGACCCTGGTCCTCGACGTCGACGGCTGGACACGTCACGTGCCGGGCCAGCATGTCGACGTCCGGTTGACGGCTCCCGACGGCTACACGGCGTACCGCAGCTACTCGATCTCATCAGCCCCGGGACCCGATCGGCTTGCGGTGACGGTCCAGGCGGTGACCGACGGTGAGGTCTCGCCGTACCTCGTCGACGTTGCGGAGCCGGGTGACCAGTTCGAGATCCGCGGGCCGCTCGGCGGCTGGTTCGTACGCCCACCCGCCGACCCGCGCCCGGCATTGCTGATCGGCGGCGGATCCGGCGTGGCGCCCCTGATGTCGATGGTGCGTGCGGCGACGGCTCCCACCAGGCTGATCTACTCGACCCGGTCCCCGTCGGATGCCCTGTTCACGGCGGATCTTGCGACCGCAGCAGCCGCAGACGATGCTCCTGTCGCCGTCACCCACGTCTATACCAGGGTCGCGCCCCCTGGCTGGCCGGCCCCACCTCGACGACTCGACGCGGACACCCTCGCCCGCGTCACCTGGCCCAGTGATGCCGACGTTGTCGCGTTCGTCTGCGGGCCCACCGGATTCGTCGAGACCGTGGCCGACCTTCTCGTGGCCATCGGCCACAACCCCAGAAACATCCGCACCGAACGCTTCGGACCCACGGGAGGATGACCCCGTCGAGCACCACCGAGAATCCGAGCAAGCGGGCGAAGCGAGAGTCCGGAGAAGACATGACGAACAACGCTGAGGACATGGTCACGTTGACCAGCGCCGAGCAGGATCCGGGTGGCTCGAGCCTGCCGGTAACCACCCCGCCCGACGCGGAAGACTTCGTCATCACCAACGACAGCGCGCGCGGCATCTACGAGGCCGCTATAGGGGGCCGGACAGCCGCAGGGCTCGTCTACAGCAAGGTGGGAAGCCGCGTCATACTGTCGGCGACATCCGTGTTCCCCGAGTTCCGGGGGAAGGGAGTAGCGAGCAGGCTCATCGGCGGCGTCCTCCACGAGCTGCGCAGGCAAGGAAAGACCGCTGCCGTGACCTGCCCGTTCGCGACAGCATTCGTCAATGCTCATCCGGAATATGCCGACGTTCTGGACCCGGCATTCCCTCGGTCGCACTCCGCCGAGCAGCGGGGGCATTGAACACGCGTGGTCGCGGCTGAGGTCGGCCCTGCTGAACTGGCCGCCAGGTTGTGTTCGTTGAGCGCTACCGGGTGCGGGTCGGCCAATCGCGTCTCGCCGAAGTTGTGGCTGATTTCCCCGGTGGCTGCGGGCTGCGGACGCGTTGGCACGTCCGCAGCTCCGCTGGCGTGAACCGGGTGCGACGTTCCGGGGGCCGGTGGCCGGTGGCCATGCCGTCGTGGATGACCCGCAAGGAGCGCGGGACCGGTCGTTGTCCCCGAATCCTTACGAGCGAGCGCGGATGATCGTCTTCCCGGTGATCCGCTCGGTCGGGTTGAGAGCGGAGACGGCGTCGTCGAGGTCCGCGACGTTGCCGATGTGCGTCCGCAGTCGCCCGTCCCGTACCCGCCGGACGATTTCCCCCAGTTGGGCGCGATCAGGCGTCACGACGAAATCGATCGCCAGGCCGTCCGCAGGCCGCACCTCGGGCGCCCCGACGACGGAGACCAGGACTCCTCCGGATCGAATCAGGCCTGCCGAGCGCTTCCCGATGTCGCCGCCGATGACGTCGAAGACCAGATCAACTCCACCGACGGCTTCGAGCGCGTCGCTCTCGAGGTCGACGAACTCCTGCGCGCCGAAGTCGAGCGCCTTTTGACGGTCGGCAGCGCGTCCGGTGCCGATGACGTAGGCGCCGAACTCACGGGCGAGCTGCGTCACCATCGAACCGACTGCGCCGGCCGCACCGTGCACGAGGACGCTCTGCCCCGCCTGAAGGCGGCCGTGCTCGAACAGTCCCTGCCAGGCGGTCAGGCCAGAGATCGGCAGGCTCGCGCCCACGGTGAAGTCGACGTCGCCGGGCAACGGCGCGAGGTTGCGTGCCTCGACGGCCACATACTCCGCCAGCGTGCCATCGCGGGTCCAGTCCGTGAGGCCGAACACCCGCTGTCCCACCGACAGTCCCGTCGTGCCGTACCCGAGAGCGGTGACCACTCCGGCCAACTCGTGCCCGGGTATCGACGGCGTCCGGTCACGGCCGAGGCGATCGGTCCAGGTCGAGGGCCACGCCAGCTCGGTCGGGACGAACCCCGAGGCGTGAACCTGGACGACGACGTCGTTGAGGGCCGGTTCCGGGTCAGGCCGCTCCGCCAGCCTCATCCCGGCCGTTCCCGCAGCCTCGTCCGTCACCACAATCGCCCTCATCAGATACCTCCTTGTATCCAGCCCTCGTCCGCACTGGCACGAGGAACACATCTCCGTTTCCCCGCATCGGCGGCGCCAAGCCTCGACGGCGGAGCACACCACGCTGATCGGTGGCGGTTGGGCCGGGAGGATGCTGCCGGGACTGGCGGGGACGTTTGTCGGACTCGACGCCGACGGGCAGGTCGGGCAGCCCGTTGCTACCGGCTGCGCCCCGTTGGACGTCCCGAAGCTAGTCGCGCCAAACTGGTCTGTCAAGTCCACTATAGGTCCACCAAAATGCTGTTGTAGTCGCGGGAAGTACCAGCTCAACCTCGTGGGCGAGCCAACGGTCCGCCATCGGCCGGCATCCGTTTCCGGACTTCATAGTCCAAGAATGGTGGGGGCTGTGGGAATACCATCGCCCCGGAGAGTGTCTGTACCTGCGTGCCCAGGTGCGCTGCACCTGGCTCCGCAGCTAGGCGCCGCAAGGCCGTGAAGGGAGAGCTGTGCCCCAGCAGACCCAGTACCACAAGAACCCGGAGGCCGTTTCGGGGCTCAACCCGGAGCAGTACCACGTGACCCAGCAGGACGGCACCGAGCGACCGTTCGCCAACGCCTACTGGGACAACCATGAGCCCGGCATCTACGTCGATGTCGTGTCCGGCGAGCCGCTGTTCGCATCGGTCGACAAGTACGACAGCAACTCCGGCTGGCCGAGCTTCACCAAGCCACTCGCCAAGACGAACGTCGTCGAGCGCGGAGACTCAAGTCACGGAATGATCCGGACTGAGGCCCGCTCGCTGCACGGGGACAGCCACCTCGGCCACATCTTCAACGACGGTCCCCCCGAGAAGGGTGGACTGCGCTACTGCATCAATTCCGCGTCGCTGCGGTTCATCCACCTCGACGACCTGGATAACGCAGGGTACGGCGAATACCGCACCCTGTTCACGAGTGACGCCAACACTGGCGCGACCACAGGCATGGAGACGACATGACCACCGAAAAGGCAATCCTCGCCGGCGGCTGCTTCTGGGGCATGGAGGAGTTGTTCCGCCGCCAGCCCGGCGTTGTTTCCACGCGCGTCGGCTACAGCGGCGGCGACGTCCCGAACGCCACCTACCGCAACCACGGCACACACGCGGAGTCCATCGAGGTCGTCTACGACACCGACAAGACCAGCTTCCGCGCGCTGCTCGAGTTCTTCTTCCAGATCCACGACCCGTCGACGAAGAACCGCCAGGGTAACGACATCGGCGTCAGCTACCGCTCGGCGATCTTCTACACCAGCGACGAGCAGAAGCGGGTTGCCGAGGACACCATCGCCGACGTCGACGCCTCGGGCCTGTGGCCCGGCGAGGTCGTCACCGAGGTCACCGCGGCAGGCGACTTCTGGGAGGCCGAGCCTGAGCACCAGAACTACCTGCAGACCTACCCCGACGGATACACCTGCCACTTCCCCCGCCCCAGGTGGAAGCTTCCGAAGCGGGCGACGGCCTGACCCCTCCGGCGCGCGGACCCACGTCCGCGCGCCGGTCCCGGCCGAAGTGGTCGGCCCGGACAAGCAGGCCGCCTGATGGTTGCGGGCTCTGCCGGGGGGGCCGCTCACGACGTGTGGCCAGCAACGGTGGAAGGGCCTTCAAAATAGGACCAAATGGTCCAGGTTATTTCTCACTAACAATGATCTAGCGGTACGGCAAGCCGTTCACCGGCCCTCGGCGCTTACGTTCGCCCTTGACCATCAGGTGAATGCGACACGACACCGAATGGACTCCAGGGTCCTAATCCCCCTAGATCATCTGGTGCGCTGGATACACTTGACAGATGAGCGACGAGCAGGTGGCTGCGCCGACGAATAGGCGGAGGATCAGTCAACGGGGCATCGCGACCCGAGAGCGGATCCTCGAGGCAGCGAACCGGCTGATGCTCGTGCGCGGAGTGAACGCGACGACCCTTGACGACATCCGCGAGGCGAGCCAGACGAGCAAGTCTCAGCTCTACCACCACTTCGCCGACAAGCAGGAACTCGTGCGCGCCTTGGTCAACTATCGAGGGGCGCTCGTGCTTGAGCGTGAGCGCGCAGGGCTCGAACGACTGAGATCGTTCTCAGGGCTGGTCCGGTGGCGTAACGCGCTGGTCCAGGCCAACTCGCTGAACAACGGCAAATACGGGTGCGGCCTCGGGTCAATGGCTCTCGAGCTGTCCGATCAAGATGAGCAGGCTCGTTCGTCTCTGTCGGAGACGTTCGCGGCATGGGAAAAACTGATCAGCGATGGTCTGCACCGGATGCGGGACAGCGGTCTTCTCCGCCAGGACGCCGACCCGGAGAAGTTGGCCACGGGGTTGATGGCCGCTTTGCAGGGCGGCTACCTGCTGGCGAACGCCGCGCACGACGTCGCACCCATGGAAGTCGCTCTGGACATGGCGCTGGAACACATCAAATCGTTCCTCGTGCAGCCGGCCGGTGAGCCTGCCCGCTAATTGGCCCACGCCCCGTTACCACCGCCAGCAGCATCGATCCGGTGGCGGCGCCTGGCCCCGGCCGGCGAGCCCTCTTCACCCGACACCACCCGCAAGACCTAGAAGATCTTGGTCAACCTGCGCCGTCGTCGCCCGTCTACCCCTACTGGGCGCGCGTACCAATGCTGGCACGGTGGCCCAACTGGTCGAGCAATGCTGGTTGACAGCATGCATCGATCTCCCCAGCCGGCGCACATCAAAGGACTGGTTGGTCCATTATCGGATCTGGGTTGATCGGCTCCAGTTCGGGCAGGCATGGCCTGAGCCGCCCCCTAACAGCAGCTTGATCCACCACTCACCCAGGTTCGCCTGGGCCGACGACTTCTCTCAGCGATCGGCTAGTTGGACTACCCAGTCCGCTAAGGCTAACCTTCGAAGGCACCCCGCCATGGGGTGACACGCCTGGCCGCAGCCTCGCTCAAACTGCGGCTCGGCTGCTGCTGGGTCCGTATCCCTGGACCTCACCACTGGATCTACAGGAAGGCGCGGCCGTGCTGAGGACAGGTCGCTCGGCCTGGATCAGGGACAGTTCTGCGACGATCTGGCAAGCCAGGCGCACGCCGGCCGCATCGACAGCGACATCGACTCCGCCGACGACAGCGGAGTGTCCGGCACCCCGACGTTCTTCATCAACGGCCGCCGCCACTACGGCGGCCTACGACATCACGGCCTTGACCGCGGCCATTCGTATGGCTCGGGCCCGCGCCCGCCTCGGCCGCGACGCACAGGCGACCCGCAGGTGAGGCGTGATCGGCACCTGCCCCGCGAGGCGCGCGCATCACGGAAGCAGAGGTGCGACCCAGAGCGTGCGACGGCTCCGTGGGTCTGCCGCACCGATGTGGACGTCTTCACCACTGGTGCTGTCGTTGTCACCTGTAGGAGGTCACCTCTTGGATACCAGGATTCAGAACGTCCGACTGAACGTCACAAACGAAGACCTCATGGCTCTGGCAAATGCCGGGGCCGCAGCCTTCGGCCATACCGCCACACTCCAGGTGGACCGCGCCCTGGCCCAGCTTCTCCGATTACGCGTCGCGCAAATCAACAATTGCAGCTACTGCCTTCTGGTGCACCACGCCGCCGCCCGCGCCGCCGACATCCCGCCGGCCAAGGTCGAGACCCTCACCGCGTGGTGGGAGACGCACCTGTTCACCGAAGAGGAGCAAGCCGCGCTGGCCTATGCCGAGGCGTTGACCCGGGCCGCCGACGCCACCACCAACACCCGGTTCCAGGAGGCACACGACAGAATGGCTGCGCACTTCACGGAGGATGAGATCCTGGAAATCGTGGCCGTTGTCATCAACATGAACATCTGGACGCGACTCAAGCTCGCCGAGGGTGCCATGCCCACGACGGCGCCTCCCGTATGAGGTGATACCCGGCGCTGTCATGGGAGTGGCTGGCACGTCCGGAGGGGGCGGTGGGCGATTCCCGCCGCCCCCTCCGGGCGAGATCACTTCCCGTACAGCTCGAATTCGTAGAGCGAGAACCCGTACGAGGTGGCCCGCTTGACCCCGTACACCCGCACGTAGCGGGCGGTGACGGGGGCGAAGGTGGCGTTGTCGACGCCACCGTTGCCGGTGGTGGTGGCGAACACCGGCGTCCAGGAGGTGCCGTCGCCGGAGACCTCGATCCGGTACGAGGTGCCGTGCGCGGCTTCCCAGCGCAGCACGACCCGGCTGACGCTGCGGGCCGCCCCGAGGTCGACCCTGAGCCACTGGTTGTCGTTGTAACTGCTGGCCCACCGGCTGCCGAGGCTGCCGTCGACCGCCTTGTCCGGCGTGTGGCCGGTCAGGAACTGGGTGCTCGACGCAGTCGTCGGACGGCCCTGCGCCAGGTTGGTGACGTCGTCGCCCCGGCGCGCCGGGAACGAGACGACCTGCTGGTAGGTGGGGCGGTTCTGCCAGGCGATCACCGGGTGGGTGATGCCACCGAGCCCGGACTGGGCGATCGAGTCGGCACACCACTGGTCGCCGGCCCCGCAGGACTTGTCTCCGGGGTAGACAGTGGTGGCCGGCACCGCGGCGGCCTGGCCGAGTGCGTCGAGCAGTGCCTGCCGGCAGGCGTCGAGGTTGCCGTTGCCGCAGTACGCGCGGCCCAGCCCACCCACCACCGGGTCGCCGAGTACGGTGCGCAGGTCCTTGTCGACGTAGCCCCACCAGCCGTACTGGAACGACGAGCCCTTGTGCGCCTGCCCCTGCAACGCCCAACTCGCGGCGCCGTCGCGTCCGCCGTTCTGGCCGCCCGACGGCGCCTCGTTCACCTCGATGGCGTCGACCAGCGCGGCGTAGAGGTCCGACCCGAGGCCGGGGCGGAACTGCGCCGAGGCCAGCAGCGGCCACCAGGCGTCGAAGATCCGGATGGCGTCGGCGTGCTGGTAGACCTTGGAGCCGGGGGACGTCTCCACCCGGCGGGCCCCGGCCTGCTGCCAGGCCCGCAGCTTGTTCACCGCGTCGGCCAGCGCCGGATCCGTGACCGGCGTGCTGTCCAGCACCCGCAGCAGGTCACCGAGAACCTGCTGGCCGCGCAGGTCGGTCACCGCCGCATCCGCCATGATCTTGACGACGTCGGCGCGGCCGAGCTTGCGCTGGGCGATCGCGGCGCGCACCGGGCCGTCGAGCAGCTGAGCCCGGTGTACGGAGCCGAAGCTGAAGTTGCCGTCCGCCGCCCCGAAGTCCCGCGCCTGCTTGTTGTTCCAGCTGACGTAGTAGTCCTGGTTGACCGACTGCGGATGCGCCGACGCCGGGGTGTAGGTGGCGTCGTTGGTGTCCGGGTTCCAGCCGGCCCACTCGTACGCCGGTTCGGCCTTCGTGGGCAGGTTCGGGTCGGCGGTGGCCGGGCGGACCGGGTTCGAGCCGGAGTTGAAGTACGCCGCCTCGGTCGAGTTGACGTAGAACCAGTTGAACGCGTACCCGACGGTGGCCGCAGAGGCCTGGAAGGCCGCGGCGCTGCCCATCGCGGACGGGTCGTTGTAGGCCTGGAAGCCGATCGCCGAGTCAGCCTCGTGCCGGTAGGTCGAGCGCAGTTTGGTGAACGCGGTCGGCTGCCCGTTCACCAGGCCCCGGTGGGCCACCAGCCCGTACTTGGTGCGCAACGCGCGCAGGGTGTACGAGCCGGCCGGGGTGGAGTCGGCCAGCGTCGGGGACCAGGAGTTGCGCTGCTCCAGCGCCTCCATGGCGAGGCACTGCCCGTGGTAGAGGTAGCGGTTGGTGCGCAGCGTCGGGGCGCTGCCGTCGGTGGTGCACAGCGGCACCGCGTACGTGTCGGTGAGGTCCTGCGAGGCGGAGGTCGCGCTCCACGCGTAGTCCTGGCCCCGGCCGAGCAGCACGTAGAGGTTGAGCCCGGCGAACGCGGCGCCGCGAGCGCTGATGCCGGGCCCCTGCAACTCCTGGAGCATCAGCAACTGCGGCGCGAAGTAGCCGGTCTGCGGCCCGAACACGGCCACCGGATTGCCGGTGGTGGTGTGCCGTCCGGAGACCACTACCGCGTTGGACATGCCGTGCGCGCGCAGGTTGGCCAGGCCGCTGAGCAGCCCCGGTGTGGCGGTGCTGGCGCCGGTGCGGGCGGCGGCCCCGCCGGTGGCGTCGTACGCGAGGGGCTCGGCGACCACCGAGCCGGCGTCGGGGAGCACCGCGCTGGTCGCGCCGGGCGGCGTGGCCCCGTACGGGAAGCTCTGCCCGTCGTGCAGGGTGAGCACGGTCTCCGGGTCGTTCTGCGAGCGGAACGCCGCCCACACCCGGTCGCCCTCGGTGGTGCCGTACTTGGCCCGGGCGGCCACCCGGACCAGCGCGGACTGGATCTCGCTGCCGCCGCCCCCGCCGAAGAGCCCGCCGACGACACCTGCGGTGGCGATGAGGTCGGTCATGGTGAAGTGCGTCGGCTTGCCTGCGCCGGCAAGCACGTACTCGCCCGGGTAGTTGTCGTCGGCGATGGACTTGTCGATGTAGGCGTTGATGCCGGCGATGTAGTCGACCACGTCGGTGTGGAGCTGCTGGCCCCGGGCGCCCTTGAGGCGCAGCGCGTCCACCTGGGCCTGGAGGTCCGCCTCCGAGTAGGGCGAGTTGGCCCAGATGCTCTGCTCCAGCTCGCGGTTGCCGGGCGCGCCGCCGGCGAACGAGGTGAGCGTGCCGCGGCCGGCATGGCGCAGCAGGTCCATCACCCAGAGCCGGTCCTGGGCCCCGGCGTAGCCGGCGCCGAACATGGTGCCAGCACGGGTGGTGCCGGTGACGTGCGGGACGCCGGTGGCCTTGTCCCGCACGATGGTGACGTCCGCGCGCGGCGAGACGGTGCTCTCCACCTGTGCGGCCGGGACGCCGAACGAGGCGTCGTTGTAGAACTGGGCGATCTGCTCGTCGGTCAGCCCGGCGTAGTTGTAGACCAGGTTCGCGTACTCGTCGAGCTGGTCGCTGGAGTGCGCCGGGCGGGTGCCGAGGGCCTGGTGGGCCAGGATGGCGACCAGCGTGGCGTTGCCGTTCTGCCCGGGGGGCAGGATGTCGGCGCACTGGCCGAGGCAGTAGTCGTTGGCGGCGAACGTGTTGGCGGCCAGCGCCGGTGACGGCGGGGTCACCGTCAGGACGCTCGCGGTCAGGACGGCGGCGGTGAACGCCGCGAGCCGGTTACGGAGAGCGGGACGGGGCATGGCGATCCTCCGGGGACGCGGAGTCGGGCCGTTCGGTCACGCCCGGCTGCCGGTGCCGACGTCTCGCCCTCCGCGCCCGGGCGTTCCGCCAGTAGGTGAGAGTGACTCGCATCTATCTTCGGGCAATGATCGACGTAGGACCCTCCCCCGGGATACCCGTCGTTCACCACGCGCCAATGCCGACGTTTCGCCGCCTCAGGCTGACCACTGCGCGGTGTCGCCACTACGGAGGCGGTCCAACTCGGCGAGGTACATCGCCTGCATGCGGTCATAGTGCCGGACCAGCAGCATGACCTCCTCGACGCTGTAGCCCTCGATGAGCTGCTCGGCCCGCTCGGCGAACCGCTCGTACGGTCGCTCCAACTCGGCGATCCGCTCCGGCCGCAGGGCGACGATCACCCGCCGCCGGTCCGCCGGATCGCGCTCGGCCGTCACGTAGCCCGCCTGCTGGAGCCGGCGGAGCATGCTGGTCACCGCCCCGGTGGTGAGGTTGGTCCGCTCGGCGACCTGCCCCGCGGTGGCGGATCCGACGTCCGCCAGGTAGTCCAGGCACTCCAGATCGCTCACGGTGAGGCCCAGCCGCTCCGCGATGGCGTACCGGAACACCATGGACAGCCGCGACGTCTCCCGCCCGGCGCGCATGAGGTCGGTGATCGCGGACGCACGGGCCGGCTCGTGGGACATGCCCGCCATCATCCCTCCGGCACTGTGACCCGGTGCAGCCGAGGTAACACGCGGGTCAGCACCCAGTGCGGTGCGGCCGCTCCCCCGGTGAGGCGGCGCATCAGCCTGGCGGCGGTGTCGACGGCGCGAAAGGCGTAGGGCACCATCTCGTCCTGGTAGCTGGCGATCGCCTCCTCCACCGGCGTGCCGCCGGCCCGGGCCTCGACCAGCTTGTGCCCGAGCAGGGCAGCGTCGCGCAGCGCGGTGTTGCCGCCGTGAGCACCGAACGGCGGCATGACGTGCACGGCGTCGCCCATCATCGTCGCCCGGGGCACCGCCCACCGGCGCGGGCGCTGGCCGGTGGCGAAGAGGTTGAGCACCGTGGCGTCCAGTTCGGCCGTGCCGACCAGCCGCCGGATGACCGGGTGGAAGTCCATGCTCATCCCGGAGACCAGTCTCCACAGCGCCAGCAGGTCGCCCCGGATGCCCATGGGCACCTCCTCCTGCCGGAGCAGCAGTCCCCACATGACGTAGTCGTCGCCGGTGGGCGCATAGCTGCCCGGGGCCAGGCGCGCGAACGCCTCCGCCGGGCTCTCGCCGAACCGCATGGAGGTGAAGAAGAAGGCGCGGCTCGGCCGGTCGGCGATGGCCAGGACCCCGCTGGTACGCAGCGCGTCCGGGATGATGCTCTCGCCGTTGCGCCAAAGGGGCGACCGGCCGTAGATGCCTGCCATCGGGGTGTTCGCCGGATTCGCGTCCGGCATGATCTGCGCGCGCAGCGCCGAGCCGACGCCGTCCGCGCCCACGACGACGCTTGCCGCGGCGGCCCCGCCGTCGGAGAACAGCAGCCGCGGCCGCGCCGGGTCGCCGCCGTCCACCGCGACGGCGTCCTTGCCGTAGTGGATGCGCCCGTCCAGCCCGGACTGCAGGATCGATCGCAGGGTCAGCCGGTCGACCTGGCGGGTCGCATGCGGCTCGTCCTTGAAGGTGATGGTGAATGCGTCCCGCAGCCGGCTGTCGGTGAAGCGTAGGTGCCCGCCGGGCTCGTCGCCGGTGGTCAGCGCCAGGTTGTACAGCGAGCGGGGCAGGCTCTCGCGCAGCGCCTCCAGGCCGTACCGGTCGAGAATGATCCGATAGCCCTGCCGCCGGACGAAGGGGCCCGGGTCCCGCTCGTAGACGTGCACGTCGATGCCGGCGCGCATCAGGTGCTGGGCGAGACAGAGGCCGGAGAGGCCGGCGCCGGCGATCGCCACGGAGAAGTCCGTCGATATGGTCACGGGGTTATCTTAATGACTAAGATGATTTGGGCAAGGCCGCCGCCATGCCAGACGCGGTCTCTCACGCCGCCGAAGGCGCACGAGCGCTGGAAGGATACCGACGTTCTATTTGAGCGTCGCGAAGGCTGATGGCGCCGCCGCCCGGAGGAGACCTTGGTGGGCTGGCTGTCGGGTGTCGTTTACGGCGAACCTCCCCGGACCGGTCTCGCTTGTGGGAAGGATGAGATGTATTCGCCCAGGGACACGGTGAGCGGGGGTTGCTCGTGAACGACGGATTGGTGACCAGGCGCAGCGCCCGGGATGTCGGAGAGACGATCTCCGCGCTGAGGCAGGCCCGGCCCGAGATCGCGATCGACCTGCCGATGCGGGTCATGGTGCGAGACGACGGCCAGCCCGGCTCACTGATCACCTGGCAGGACCCCGCATACCTCGCCCAGCGCTACGGGCTGGCGACCTCGGCGCCGCCGGGTCGCGGGCCGGCGGTGAAGTCGGCACCGTGAACCCAGGGCCAGACTCGCTGAAGTACCGGTACGAGTTGAGAGCCGCACAGCGATCGTTGTGGTGCCTTCGGCTGGTCTCGCGCTTCTTCAACGAGCGAGTGACTAACATCGTTCATCTTCGATGAATTCGGGTTTGTGTCTGGTGAATTTTCGTGGGACTGCTCTAACCTCGATACATGGTTTCGCGTCGATCCGTCCTGCGGGCGGTCCCGCTTGCGGCCGCTGCCCTTACCGCCGCCCCAGGTGATCCCAGTTGGCTCGGTCCGCCGTCCACCTCGACGGATGCGGCCCGCGTACCATCCGACCCGGCCACGATGCAGACCGCCGCTACCGCGGTTCGCGGCTTCACGGCCGACCTCTACCGCACGGTGGCATCGGCCCAGGCAGGCGGCAATGTGGTGTGCGCGCCGTACTCGGTCGGGCTCGCGCTCGCGATGACCAGGGCGGGTGCCGGCTCGACCACGGCGGACGAGATGGACACGGTGCTCCACGCGCCGCATCCGCGCCCCCGCGCGCTCGACAACGGGCTCAACACCGTTGAGCAGACGCTCGCCGGCCGCTACCAGGACGGCGACGGAGTCAAGCAGCCTCGGCTGACCACGGCCAATGCGCTGTGGACACGACTCGATCTGTGTCTGCGACCCGGGTTCCGGGACACCCTGGCCGGCTATTACGGTGCCGCGCCGCGACCGGTCGACTTTCGCGGCGCGCCGGAGGTGGCCCGCCAGGAAATCAACACCTGGGTGTCCGATCGGACCAACGCGAAGATCCCGGAGCTGTTGCAGTCCGACGCCGTGAGCCCCGCCACCAGCCTGCTGCTGACCAACACGATCTACCTCAAGGCCGCCTGGAAGTACCCGTTCACCCTGACGGCCACGGCGGTGGGGCCGTTCACAAGGGATGACGGGACTGTTGTCGACGTCCCGATCATGCGCGGGCCGTTCGACAGAATGGGCTACCTCGAGGGGGATGGGTGGCGCGCAGTCGACGTGCCGTACGCGGGCGACGGGCTTGCCATGGCCATCGTCATGCCGACCCGGGACGATCTCGCTGCGGTCGAGGCGAGCCTCGATACGGCCTGGCTGGGCGCGTTGCTGAGCGGGTTCCGGATCACCGACGTCGAACTACGCCTGCCCCGGTGGACGTTCCGCCTGCCAGCCGAGCTGGGTGCCGCGCTGGGCAGCCTCGGCATGCCCACGGCATTCACGTCACAGGCCGATTTCACCGGCATGAGCACCGACCCGGCCCTGTGCATCGACAACGTGGTGCACGAGACGTTCATCGCGGTGGACGAGAAGGGTACCGAGGCGGCAGCCGCGTCGGCCGTCATCGTCCGGCCGCCGTCGATCCCGCAAGGGCCGCAGTTCTTCGTCAACCGGCCATTCCTGTACGTCATCCACGACCGCCTCACCGGCGTACCGCTGTTCCTCGGCCGGGTCCACGACCCGCTGGTCGACGGCCCAGCCTGACCGGACGGGGCCAGGCGACATCGTCGGCCAATTCGTACCACGAGCCGGGAAGCGCCTCGCCCCTGCGACGAGCGAATCGTGGCATCAGCGGGCTATCCACCTGATCGGCGAACGGGTGGGGTTCCGGGTGGGGAGGCTGGACCGTGGGTATCGCGTGGCGTGAGTCGCCGGAAGAGTCGGCTGCGCACCAACGCGCGGGAGTCGTCGGCGGAATCTACGTCGTCTCCTACGTCGCCTTCGGGCTACCCATCGTCATCGAGGGGCAGCTCGTCGGCCCTCTCGGCGAGGTGCCGGCAGTCGTCTGCTACACCGCGTTGACGGGTCCTCCTCACGCTCATCAGCCTCGCCGCCCAGATCCGCATCACACGGCGCACCCGCGGCTGACGGACGCTTGGCACAGCGCCCGTCAGACTCGATCAGCCGGCCCGCGACCTCCAGGCCGAGGCCGTCCAGGCGGGTCGGGTGGTCACGTCGGGGCGGGAGAAGGTAGGAGCATCACTTCGACTCTCCCCCACCGCGCGACCCGCCAGCCCGCTCAGATCGGTCAACGGCGCACCCGACAGCGCAGGTGAAGCACCCGGTTGCCCTGAATCACCACGTCAGGATCCTCCAACAGGTGCTGCGCGTGGACCGACCCGAAGTAGCGCTTGCCGGAGCCGAACACCACGGGTACGACGTCCATGCGCACCTCGTCGACCAGGCCTGCGGCAAGTACCTGGCCGCCGACGTCGCCGGCGGCGACCTCGACGATGCGGTCACCCGCGAGCTCCTGCGCCTTGGCCACGGCTGCCTTGACGCCGTCGACGAAGTGAAACGGCGCCTCATGGTGCCAGCCCTCGGGCTTCGGCCGATGCGTCACGACGACCACGTGGTCGATCCCGCTCGGAGGCTTCCCGTCCCAGCCGTCCGTCATGTCGAAGACGTGGCGGCCGGCGATTGTCACCCCGATCTGGTCCCAGTACGGCCGGATGTAGTCGTAGGACGCTCGTGACACCTTCAACGCGCCGCTGTCGTCCAACGGGACGTCACCGCTGGTCAACCAGTCGAACAGCGGCCCGGGCTGGTCGTTCTCGTCCGCGATGAAGCCGTCCACCGACACCGAGCTGTACATGACTACTTCGCCCACGGGCGCGCTCCTCTGCTTGGGGATGCCCTCAGGTTAGAGTTTCGTGGGCTGTCGCTCTTGTAAGGAATCAATCGGTCGGTAGCGGCCAACCGTCCAGCACGTGGCCGGGATGTTCGCGCAGGAACCGCCGCCTGAATTCGACGTACCGGGTCGGTGTGAGCCCGGTGAAGGCCCGGAACTCGTGGCCGAAGTGGGCCTGGTCGAAGTAGCCTGCGCCACCGGCGAGGCCGGCCCAGTCGATCGGTTCGGCGGGGTTGATCGAGAACACGGTGGCGGCGAAGCGGTAGGTGCGGGCCAACCGCTTCGGCGTGACGCCGACGAGCTCCTTGAACCGCTGTGCCAGGTGAGTGCTGCTGACACCGGCGGAAACCCTCAGGTCGTCGATCGCCACCGCCCCGCTGGTCGCAGCGATGATGCGGCTCGTATGGCGGACGAGCCCCAGGCCGGCCGCGTCGCCCAGCCGTCGCATCAGCTCCTCCTCGAGCAGCGTCAGCATCTCGTGAGGTCCCTCGGCCGTAGCCAGCCGGTCCCGCAGCTCAGCAACGGCGGGTCGGCCCCAGATCTGCTCAATCGTCACCGGCCGGTCACACAGCTCCGCCGCGGGCATCGGCAGGAACGGTGCCGGCCCCCACGGCTTGGAGTGCACGCCGACGGACCGGGTCCGGAATGGGTAGCCGAACTCGAACGCCCGGGTGGGCGTGGTGACCACGCAGCCGTCGGCGTACTCGGCCGTCTCGACGTCGGTGCCGGCACGAATGCGAAACGGTGCCCCGAGGTTGACGATGAGGAACGCCGCCGGACTTGCCGGCAGCATCAGCCGGGCGTACGGCGGCGCACCCTCCAGGTAGTAAAGGTCGTCGATCAGCCCGTCCAGCGGCGGTCGCGGCACTCTGGACACGTACTCCACGCCGACAGTATCGCCGACGTGGCCCCGGGCTGTTCGCCGCCGAAGCGGAACGGTGTGGCAGACCTGCCGAAAACCTTCGTACGTCTCGTGGCGGACCGGCCCCTCGGCCGGCAGCAGGTTCATTCGAATTTCGGGTCACTCCTGCGGTGCGATCAGCCGGTCGTCGGTGGTGTCGTGGACCGTGATCGCCTCCACCGGGCACGAGTCGGCGGCGTCGAGGATGACGTCGGCCGGGGCGACGACGTCGGCCAGCGGCGCGGACAGGCCGTCGACCAGGCGGAAGTGCTCGGGCGCGGTACCGGCGCAGATGCTCGTGCCGATGCACCGGCTCGAGTCCACCCCGATCCGCCAGGCGGTACTCACCAGGCCACCGGCATGCCGAGCAGGCCCCGCACCAACATGCCCCGCTTCCACTCCAGCTCGGCTTCCGGTACGGCGAGCCGCAATCCGGGCAGGCGTGTCACGAGGGTGGAGACGGCGACCTGCAACTCCATGCGGGCCAGCTGCGCGCCGACGCAGTGGTGTACGCCGTGCCCAAAGCCCAGGTGCGGGTTCTGCTCGCGCTCGAGATCCAGCCGGTCCGGGTCGGCGAAGACGGTACCGTCCCGGTTCGCCGACGACAGTGAGCCGAGAACCGGCTCACCCGCTAGGACCAGCACCCCTCCGACCTCGACGTCCTCCTTGGCGTACCGGGCGAAGGATGAGCCGACGCCGAGCGGCACGTACCGCAGCAGTTCCTCGACCGCGGCCGGCACCAGCGACGGGTCGGCCCGTAGCCGAGCGAGCTGGTCCGGATTGTGCAGCAGGACGTAGACGAAGTTGGGGATCTGGGTCACCGTGGTCTCGTGGCCAGCCGCAAGCAGCCCTCCGGCCAGCTCCACCAGCTCGGTCTCGCTGAGCCGATCCTGATTCTCGTCGCGGGCCCGCACCAACGCGCCGAGCAGGTCGTCGATCCCCGGCTCGCGACGGCGCTCGGCGACCAGACCACCGATGTAGCCCCAGAGACTGTTCAGGTACTCCTGGATCGTTTCCATGGGCAGGGAGGTGGTCGAGACGATCGCCTCGGACCAGATGTGGAAGCGGTCACGGTCGGCGTACGGTACCCCGAGCAGCTCGCAGATCACCTGGATCGGCAGCGGCGTGGCGACGTGCTCCACCAGGTCGGCCGGAGGACCGAGCCGGACCATGTTGTCGACGAGTGTGTCGGCGATCTCCTGGGCTCGGGGTCGCAGCGCCTCTACCCGACGTGCCGTGAACGCCTTCGCCACCAGCCGACGCAGCCGAGTGTGATCGGGCGGATCCATGGTGAGCATGCCGCTGTACTGCTGGCGCGGGGTGAGCCGGGGCTCGTCGCGCTGGACGGCCGGGGCGCGGCCGAACCGCACGTCGCCGAGGACCGTACGGACGTCCTCGTACCGGGTGGCGAGCCACGCCTCCTCGCCGTAGGGAAGCTTTACCCGGGTCATCGGCTCGTTCTCGCGCAGCTCGCCATAGGTCGGGTCGACAACGAGGCGGTCGGGCACACTGAACGGGTACGGCCGCGCCGGCGGAACGCTTCGGCTCTCGGTGGTCTGCGCGCTCTCCGTCATCCGGATTCCCTTCGTCGAGACGGCGTGATCCTCAGGCCGGCACCACGTTCGTGGCGGCGCCGGATTGCCAGCGTCCAGGGCTTGCGGACAGCACACATCAACGCTCAGTAATCCGTCGATGTCGGATCGTAGCGAGAGATGTCGATGATCGCCATGGAAGCCGGTCCGCCGCCGGGGTGCGGCAGCAACGCCGCACCCCGGCAGGGACACCAATCGGGACTGACATCACGACCACATGTGTCGAGAGCTTCCGAGCCACCCGGGCTCCAGGTCAGCAGCCGAGCCGCTTGCCCGAAAGGGCGATGTCGTCAATCCAGAGGTCAAACTCGCCCGGTGTCGTGCCGCCCTGGTAAAGCTGCCAGCCGATCTTCACTGTGTCGACCGTCGGCAGGACGAAGGGAACGTCGTTGCCACCGTGGTCGCTCGTGGAGGCTGTCAACTCCGGGTTCGCCACGCCATCGATCCACACCGCGACGCGGTTGTCCGTTGCGTCGATCTTCCACTCGAAGCACTGCCAGGTGTCCTCAGCGACCGGGGCGGACTCCCGCCAGTTGGTCCAGTCGCCGGTCGGACCGCCGTCGGCGCCGACCCCCCAGAAGGTTCCGGGGACCGTGGGCGCGTACTGCCCACCGACCGGACGGACGACCTCCGCGCTGCCGGTGCCGGTCGCTTCCACCAGCGTGAAGTGCGCCCAGTCCGGGGCCGTGGGGAAGGCGTCGACGCGCAGACGCATCCGGCCGTAGAAGCGGTTGCCCGGCGCGGCGAAGTCGTCGACGCGCAGGAAGGCACGCCCGTTGTCAACGGTGTGGATGTGCAGCACCTGGTTGCCACGACGGGCACGTTCGACGGTGAGCGTGCCGTGGCGGGTGTCGACGCCCCAGTTCACCGTGCTGGGCCCCCCGGGAGGCAGTCGCTCGAAGTCCTCACAGAAGAGCAGGCCGCGGGGGCACGAGGGCGGGGAGGCTCCCGACGCGCCGGCCGGAACGCTGCCGACTGCGGCGCCGAGAATCAGGGCGGCGCTGAACACCGCGAGAAATCTGCGCATTGTCATCCTCCGAGACGGCTGGCTCCCCAGCAAGGGGCCGGGCCAGCAGGAACTTTCCGGCCATGCGACGCTGGGGTGCTCCCGCCTGCACCGTTGCGGCGCGGTTGCCTCCGCGCTGCGGCGATCCGAGCTATCCCGGCACGCCGCATCAGCTACGACCACATTGATGAGCGTCATTATATGTGAAGAGGTTGGCTTCGGTCGGCCGGCAGTGGACTTGCCTTCCGGCGTTGACTCGGAGCCAGGAAAGCATAACGCTGTGGAAGCGCTCCCATCGTCGAGCTCCTATGCGAAAGGAATGCTCGTGCGTCCCACCACAGCTCTACTTCCGGTCGTGCTCGCCACGGCCCTCGGCGGCCTGGCCCTGCCGGAGCCCGCCCTGGCCGCAGCCGGCCCGGCGCTGGCCGTGGACACCACTGCCGCCCGGCACCAGATCAGCCCGTACGTCTACGGCATGAACTTCGCCGACCAGGCCCTCGCCCGCGACCTGCGGCTGCCGGTGCACCGCTACGGCGGCAACGCCACCACCCGCTACAACTTCCGTGCCGACACCACCAACCGTGCGTCGGACTGGTACTTCGAGAACATCCCCAACGACAACCCGAGTCCGGCCGACCTCCCGCAGGGCTCGGAGACCGACCGGTTCGTGCAGGAGAACAAGGCCACCGGCGCCGCCACGGTCATGACAATGCCGATGCTCGGCTGGATCGCCAAGGACCGGTCGCGGGCGTGTGGCTTCAGCGTCGCCAAGTACGGCCCCCAGCAGTCCACCGACACCTGGGCACCGGACTGTGGCAACGGCATGAAGCCGGACGGGTCACCGGTCACCGGCAACGATCCGGCGGACACCAGCGTCGCCGTGGGTCCGGAGTACGCCGCCGACTTCGTCAACCACCTCAAGGGGCAGTTTGGCGCCGCCGCCGACGGCGGGGTCCAGTTCTACAACCTGGACAACGAGCCGGACCTGTGGCACTCCACCCACCGCGACGTCCGCCCGGCCGGGCTGGGCTACGACGAGCTACGCGACCGCACCTACGAGTACGCCGCCGCGATCAAAGCTGCCGACCCCGGCGCGAAGACGCTCGGTCCCGTCGGCTGGGGCCTGAACTCGATCCTCTATTCGGGCCTCGACCAGGACACCTGCTCGCGCACCGGCTGCTGGTCGAACCCGCCGGACAAGGCCATGCACGGCGGCCAGGACCTCGGCCCGTGGTACCTGGACCGGATGCGCGAGTACGAGCAGCAGCACGGCACACGCATCCTCGACTACTTCGACGTCCACCTCTACCCGCAGCAGTCCGGCGTCTTGGGCGAAGCGGCCGGCGACGCCGACACCCAGGCGCTGCGACTGCGCTCGACCCGCCAACTCTGGGACCCGACCTACGTGGACGAGAGCTGGATCAACAGCCCGGTCCGGTTCATCCCGCGCCTGCGCGAGTTGGTCGACCAGCACTACCCGGGCACGAAGATCGCGATGACCGAGTACAACTGGGGCGGCCACGGGTCGCTCAACGGCGCGCTCGCCCAAGCCGACGTACTCGGCATCTTCGGCCGCGAAGGGCTCGACCTGGCCACCCTCTGGACCGCACCCGAGGCCGACCAGCCGGTGGCCAACGCCTTCCGCGTCTACCGCAACTACGACGGCAAGGGCGGCGCGTTCGGCGAAACCTCCGTCCAGGCGACCAGCGCCGACCAGGGCAGGCTGGCCGTGTACGCCGCCGAGCGGAGTGCCGACAAGGCCCTCACCCTGGTCGTCATCAACAAGACCGGCGACGACCTGACCAGCCCGATCGCCCTCACCGGCGCCTCCGCCAGCACCGCTCAGGTCTACCGTTACAGCGGGGCCGACCTTGCCGGCGTCCTCCGGGAGGCCGACCAGCCGGTGACCGCCGGCGGCCTCACGGCCACCTTCCCGGCCAACTCGATCACCCACCTGGTGCTGCCGCGGGATACCACGCCCGGCGACACCCAGGCGCCGACCGCCCCGGGCAAGCCGACCGCCGGCACGCTCACCGGTGACAGCGTCGCGCTGGCCTGGACGCCCTCCACCGACGACACCGCTGTCACCGGCTACGACGTGCACCGGGTCGACACCACCGGCACCGTGAAGGTGGGCAACGCCGTCGGCACCACGTACACCGTGACCGGGCTGACGCCGGACACCCCGTACACCTTCGTGGTAACCGCCCGCGACGCGGCGGGCAACGTCTCGGCGGCCTCCCCCGGCCTGACCGTACGGACCGCGCCCACCGCCCCGACCCTCGGCTGCACGGTGGGCTACACGGCGAACAGTTGGCCGGGCGGCTTCACCGCGACCGTGACGATCAAGAACACCGGCACCACTGCGATCGACAGCTGGAAACTCGCCTTCGACTTCCCCACCGGCCAGAAGGTCGGCCAGGGCTGGTCGGCCACCTGGAAACAGAACGGAACAAGCGTCACCGCAGACAGCATGAGTTGGAACGGCAAACTCGCCCCCGGCGCGTCCACCAGCACCGGCTTCAACGGCACGTGGAGCGGCACCAATCCGGCGCCAACCGCCTTCAACCTCAACGGTCAACGCTGCGGGTGAGCTGAGAGATTCCTACTCCGTACCGACGGAGTAGGCCGGAGGGGTCCGGGGCGCAGCGCCACCCCGGCCCCTCGCTCTCGACCGGCCGTTCGGGCCAGAACCGTGGGCACGGCCGTGCTCGCCGAAGTCTTCCGCGCCCTCGACGGCCCCATCCGGCGCTACGTGGAGACCATCGATGACATCAATCCTTGTGCGGTCGCACACCAGCAGGCCCGGCCGAAATCGTGCAGCTCGCCATCTCACCGCGAAATCATCAACGAGTGCCCCTGGGTCGGACTGTCCGACAAGCGATCAGCACGGCGGCAACAGCGGCCGCGGCCCAGACGCTCAACCGCACCGGCCAGGCCATCGCGCTCTCCGGCGGCGGGGGCAGCAGCACCATCTGCAGCGCCGCACCGGCTGGAACAAGTAGGACGGCGAGCGTTCCGACCGGACCAGAACGTCGGATCAACGCCCCGACAGCCCCGAGCAGAGGGCCGACACACACGCTCACGAACAGCCAGTACTGCGTCGTCCCGCCCCACCAGATGTCGCCGTCGAAAATCACGTCCACGCCGTAGTACGCGATGGTGGCGAAGATCAGCGTGCAGCCGCCCGCCACGGCGCCGCGCAGCATCCCCGCCGCCAGTCGTACGCTCCGACTCACCATCCAGCCCACCAGCACGGCCATCGCTGCCCAGGCCCATCCGGCGTCGAGGATGAGACTGGCGAACTCCGCAGCCTGTGACCAGCCGCCCCGCTCAGCACGCGCGGTGCCGACCTCGCCCAGCAGCACCGGCACATGGTTGACGATCGAGTCGACGGCGCCGAGCGCCACCCCGGCGGCCGGACCGACCACCACCCACCACGGCCCATCACGCCACGAGATCATCGCGATCATTGTGTCGCAACCAACCCGTCTCGTCGACCTGACTCCAGGCCAAGATCACCGGTAGGTCAGTGTCCGGTCAGGGACGCTTCACGATCGGGTCGAAGCATGCGATGGTGCAGGCGCGCCGACTCCTCCTGATCCGTGATCTGGCGTAGTGCGAGCCAGGCGGCTCCGATCGCCGGATCCCGGGCGGTCGCGGCCGGGCCGGCGAGGGTGGCCAGGACTGCCGTTCGCACAGGCGTGGTGTTGGTCAGGAGGCTGCCGGCGAGCACGACGGGGCCGTCCGGTGGGCCCAACTCACCGAGCGTGGCGACCAGTCGAGTGGCGGCCTCGACGGTCAGCCGTTTGGCGAGGGCATCGCCGGCCGTGGCGTGCGCGCACACCAGGGGTGCCAGCGCGGCGAAGACCGTAGGCTGCTGCCGGCCGGCCCATCGCACGAGTTCGTCGCAGCTGGTCACGCCGGCATGCGCCGCGATCGTGGCCGCCAGCCCGGCGTCCACTGTTGGGCCCGACCAGGCCCGGGCGATCGAACGTAGCGCCTGCAGGCCCAGCCACATGCCCGAGCCTTCGTCTCCCAGCAGCCAACCGAGGCCGTCGACGGTGCGGCTGACGCGCCAGTCGTCGATCCGGGCGGCGACCGCGCCGGTGCCGGCGATGAGCACCGCTCCCGAGGGCGCCGGCGTGCCTGCCGCGAAGGCCGTCACCGCGTCGCCGACCAGGGTGACCGGGCAGGTCAGCCCGCATTGGGCCCACTCGACGGTGAAGGCTGCCGTGATCTGTGGATCCGCCATGATGCCCGCGCCGGCGATGCCTGCGACGCCGCTGCACACCGATGCTGGGTCGTGCTCCCCCAGGGCCTCGCGCACCGCCGCGCCGATCGAGCGAGCAGCTGCCGTCCCCGCAGCCGTCGGGTTGCCCGGACCCGCCGCGCCGCGCCCCACCACGGTGCCGTCCCGGGTAACCACGACCGCCCGGGACGCCGTGCCTCCGGCGTCAACACCCAGTACCAGAACCATGGGCGAAATCGAAGCATAGAAATTTTCTATTGACTAGGCATCGATGTGGTCGTAATTTTCATGCTCATAGTTAATCGATGAAAAGGATGATCAGCAGTGACGGGTGAGAGCGGTGGGCTGCTGGTGCGGCTCCGGATGGAGGGGCCGACCATGCCGGAGGCCCTGGCGAAGATCGCCGAGGCCATCCTCGACGATCCGGAGACGGCCGCGCACGCCAGCATCGTCGACCTGGCCGAACGATCCGGGACCTCCACCGCGACGGTCACCCGCTTCAGCCGGGCACTCGGCTTCAAGGGGTACGCCAACCTGCGCGTGGCCGTCGCGACCGAGACCGGGCGCGCCGAGCAGGCACGCTGGGAGACGGACATCTCCGGGGACATCGCGCCGGAGGACCCGATCGGCGGCGTCCTCGACGTGATCACCGCCGCGGACACCCGGGCCATCCAGGCGACCGCGTCCGGTCTGGACACCGCCGCTGTCGAACGGGTGGCGGCCGCGATCGCCACCGCCGGCCGAGTGGAGATCTTCGGGCTCGGCAGCAGCGGCACCGCCGGCAGCGAGATGGCGTTCCGCCTCGAACGCATCCGCGTCCCGGTGCGGTACCGCGCCGACACGCACACCGCCCTCACCAACGCCGCACTGCTCGGGCCGGGCGACGTCGCGATCAGCCTGTCGCACTCCGGTCGGACCCGAGAGGCGATCGAGATGCTGGCCGAGGCCGCCGATCACGGCGCGCTGACCGTGGCAGTCACCTCGTACGCCCGCTCACCACTGGCCGAGGTCGCCGACGTCGTCTTCACCACCTCGGTGCACGAGACCACGTTCCGGCTCGCAGCGCTCTCCGCGCTGCACTCGCAGTTGCTGATCCTCGACCTCATCTACGTCGCCGTCGCACAGCGCACCTACGAACGCACCACCGAAGCTCTCGAACTCACCGTGCGGGCCGTCGACGCACACCGAATGCCGGACACCAATGCGAACCGCAAGCGAGCACGGAAGGAAAGGCCGCTGTGACGATCACAAGCGCGGACTATGTCGAGGTCATCACCAAGGCGATCGAACGTGTCGGGACCACCCAGGGCGACCGGGTGGCGCGGGCCGCCGATCTGCTGACCGCGACGCTGCAGGCCGGCGGGGTGATCCAGGCGTTCGGCTGTGGACACTCCGAGGCACTCGCCATGGAGATCGCCGGTCGGGCCGGCGGCCTCGTGCCCACCAACAAGATCGCCCTACGCGACATCGTCCTGTACGGCGGCGAGCCGACGAACGTGCTCGGTGACCCGCAACTCGAGCGCACGCCCGATGTCGCCCACCGCCTCTACGCGCTCGCCCCGATCAAGCCCGACGACGCGTTCGTCATCGCCTCGAACTCCGGCGTCAACGGCGCGGTCGTGGAGATGGCACACCTGGTGAAACAGCGCGGACACCCGTTGATCGCGATCACCTCGGTCGAACACTCCGCCCGGGTCGAGTCGCGGCACGACAGCGGGCTCAAGCTCGCCGACCTCGCCGATGTCGTGCTCGACAACGGCGCACCGTACGGCGACGCGTCCCTCGACTACGGCGACGGCGCGGTCGGGGCCGTCTCGTCGATCACCGCGGCGCTGCTGGCCCAGCAGATCGTCACCGAGGTGGTGGCACGGCTGTTGGCGCTCAACGTCACCCCGCCGGTCTATCTGTCCGACAACGTGCCGGGCGGGCGGGAGCACAACAAACTCATCGAAGCGCGGTACGCCGGGCGCATCCGGCGTACCGCATAGGGAAAAGGCCCAGCTGATGAACCGTTCACCCCTGTCCGGACCGTACCCCACAAGACGAACCGTGCTGCGCGCGGCGGTGACCGCCGGTGTCACACTGCCCCTGCTGAGCGCCTGCGTGACCGGTGGTAGCGAGGACCAGGACCGATCCGCCGGAAACACCGGCGCCAAGAGCGCCGACAACCCGCTGGGCGTCAAGGCGGACGCGCCGCTCGAGGTCGTGATCTTCAAGGGCGGGTACGGCGACGAGTACGCCAAGCGCGCCGAGACGCTCTACACCCAGAAGTACACGGGCGCGAAGATCGACCATCAGGGCATCCAGAAGATCGGCGAGGCGTTGCAGCCGAGATTCGTCGCGAACACCCCGCCGGACGTCGTGGACAACACCGGTGCCAGCCGCCTCGATATCGCGACGCTGGTCTCCGCCAAGCAGGTCACTGATCTCAGCGAACTGCTCGACGCTCCCGCCTTCGACGACCCGGGCAGGACGGTGCGCGACACGCTACTGCCCGGCGTGGTCGACGACGGCACGTTCGACGCGGTCCCGCTGACGCTCAACTTCACGTACACCGTCTGGGGACTCTGGTATTCCAAGCCGCTCTTCGCGGCGAAGGGCTGGACCTTCCCGACGACCTGGGACGACATGCTCGCGCTCTGCGCGACCATCAAGGCGGCCGGCATCGCGCCCTGGACCTACCAGGGCAAGTACCCGGAGTACATCAACGACCCGCTGCTCAGCATGGCCGCCAAGACCGGCGGACCGGCGCTGATCAAGGCCGTCGACAACCTGGAGCCGAACGCGTGGAAGGCGCCGGGGCTGATCGGCGCCGCCGAGGCGTTCGCCGAGCTGGCCGGCAAGGGTTACCTCATGTCCGGCTCCGAGGCGCTGTCGCACACCGAAGCGCAGGCCGCCTGGTCGCAGGGCAAGGCAGCGATCATCCCGTGCGGGTCCTGGCTGGAGAGTGAGCAGAAGGGTGTCACGCCCGCAAATTTCGACATGGTCATGGCCCCGGTGCCCGCACGGACGACGGCGGACGCCCTGAAGCACACTGCGGTGCAGGCGGCGAGCAGCGAATCCTTCCTGGTGCCGGCGAAGGCCAAGAATCCCGCCGGTGGCATGGAGTATCTACGGATCCTGTTCTCCAAGCAGTCAGCGAAGGCGTTCGCCGAGACCGCCGGGACCCTGCCCGCCGTGGCCGGGGCCACCGACGGCCTCACCCTGAGCAGCGGCCTCGGCTCGGTGCGCGACGTGGTCCAGGCGGCCGGCACCGAGACCTTCACCTACCGCTTCCGCACCTGGTACGCCCCACTGGCCAAGGCCGTCGACGACGCCACCGGCGAGTTGGTGAACAGGCGGATCACCGCCGGTCAGTGGTCCGACCGGATCCAGAAGGCGGCCGATGGGCTGGCCAAGGACTCCACTGTGAAGAAGTACGCCCGCTGATGAGACACGGTCGGTGGCGGTTTCTGGCCGGCGCGCTGGTGCCCGCGCTGGTGCTGCACGCCGTGTTCGTGCTGTCGCCGTACGCGCAGGCCTTCTACCTGTCGCTGACCGACTGGACCGGCGTCGCCGGCGAGGCGCGTTTCGTCGGGGCGGGCAACTACGCCCGCCTCGGCGGCGACTCCCTGTTCCTGCACGCGGTCCGGAACAACGCGGTGATGCTGGTCGTGGTGCCACTGGTGACCATCGGCATCGGGTTGTTCCTGGCGAGCATGATGCACCTCGGTGGCCGCGGTGGACGACGGGGAATCGCGGGCTCCGGGGCGTACCAGATCATTTATTTCTTCCCGCAGTTGTTGTCCCTGGTGGTCATCGCGGTGCTGTGGGGGTTCGTCTACAACCCCAACAACGGGCTGCTGAACGGGGCGCTGCGGTCGGTCGGCCTGGAGGGGTTGACCCGGAGTTGGCTCGCGTCGCCGTCTCTGGCGCTGATCGCGGTGATGGCGGTCCTGGTCTGGTCGTCGGTGGGCTTCTACGTGGTGCTGTTCAGCGCGGCGATCGACAGCATTCCGCGGGAACTGTTCGAAGCGGCGTTGCTCGACGGAGCCGGCGGCTGGGCGACCTTCCGCACTGTGACGTTCCCGCTGATGCGAGAGGGCGTGCACGTCGCGTTCGTGTACCTGGGCATAGCCGCACTGGACGCCTTCGCCGTCGTCCAGGTGATGACCGTCGGGCCCGGCGGACCGGACGGCGCGACCGAGGTGATCGGGCTGTCGCTCTACCGCAACGCCTTCCAGTACGGGAAGTTCGGCTACGCCTCAGCCATGGGAGTCGCCCTGTTCTTCGCCACGCTGACCCTGGCCGTGCTGGCACTGCGGTCGGGCCGCAAGGAGAGGCTGGAGCTGGCATGACCGTGACACGTGAGCGAGCGGCGGCGGTCACTGCCCGGCCCGGCCCGGTACGTCGCGGTCGGCGCCCCGGAACCTCTTTCCCGGTGCACCTCGCCATGCTGGCCTGGGCCGTCGTCACCGCGCTTCCGCTGCTCTGGGCGGTGGTCAGTTCCTTCAAGACCGACGACGAGATCCTCAACGACCCATGGTCATTGCCCGCCGCACCACAGTTCGACAACTGGTCCCGGGCATGGACCCAGGCCAGCATCGGTAGCTACTTCCTCAACAGCGTCGTCGTCGTGGGTGGCGCGCTCGCGCTGACCATGCTGTTGGGCTCGCTGGTCGCCTATGCCCTGGCACGCTACGAGTTCCGCGGCAACCGGTTCATCTACTACACCTTCGTCGCGGCGATGTTCTTCCCCGTGTTCCTGGCACTGGTGCCACTGTTCTTCGTCGTCCAGCAGCTGGGCCTGCTGGGCACGTACCACGGTCTGATCCTGGTCTACGCGGCGTACGCCGTACCCTTCACGGTCTTCTTCCTGCACGCGTTCTTCCGCACGCTGCCTGGCGAGGTGGCGGAGGCGGCATTCATCGACGGTTGCTCGCACGGCGGGGTGTTCTTCCGCGTGATGCTGCCGATGGCCCGGCCGGGCCTGGTGGCGGTCGGCATCTTCAATTTCCTCGGGCTCTGGAACCAGTACCTGCTGCCACTGGTTCTCAATCCCGACCCGGACCGGTACGTCCTGGCACAGGGTCTGGCCGCCCTGTCGGTCAGCCAGGGGTATCGCAGCGACTGGAGCGGTCTGTTCGCCGGTTTGACCATCGCCATGCTGCCGGTGCTCGTCGCCTACGTCGCGTTCCAACGGCACATCCGCGCCGGTATGACCGCCGGCGCGGTCAAGTAGGTCCCCTTTCCACCCCCACCCATCGGAGGACCCAGCTCATGTCCATCGACAAACGTAGATCAATAGGGTTCGCGGGAGTAGCGGCCCTGCTCGGCACGCTGGCAGTTTTCGCCAGCGCACCGAGTGCCTCCGCCGCCGAATGCGGCTACCTGTTCGACGACTTCTCCTACACATCGTCGAGTGACAACTCCCTGACCGCGCACGGCTGGACCCCGCGCAGCTACGCCGGCGGTCCGGGCGTGCCCGGGGCGACCTGGTCACCGAACAGCATCACCTTCCCCACCGTCAGCGGCCAGAAGGTCATGCAGCTCACCGCCTCGACCGACGGCACCGGCGCCGGCACCAACCAGGCGGAGCTCTACAGCACCCAGAAGCGCTACCTCGAGGGCACGTACGCCAGCCGGGTGCGCTTCACCGACACCCCCACCAGTGGGAACGACGGCGACCACATCAACCAGACGTTCTTCACGATCAGTCCGTTGAACGGTGACCTCGACCCGACCTACAGCGAGCTGGACATCTCCGAGTACCTGCCCAACGGCGGGTGGGGCGAGACCGGCCCGATCAACTACCAGACCACCTGGTACACCTACCGCAACGACCCCTGGTACGCGGACAACATGCACTCGGAGCAGCGCAGCAGTCTCAACGGTTGGCACGACCTGGTGGCGACCGTCGCGAACGGACACGTCATCTACTACATCGACGGCGTCCAGGTGGGCGACCACTCGGGCAAGTTCTACCCGCGGCAGACCATGACGATCAACTGGAACCTCTGGTTCATCGACACGGCGGCCCACACCGGCGGACTGAGCACCTACATCCAGCAGGTCGACTGGGTGTTGTTCGCGAAGAACCAGGTCCTGACCCCGGCGCAGGTGACGTCGAAGACGACGGCGTACCGGTCGGCGGGCAGCACGTTCGCGGACACTGTCGCCACGACGGGCACCTGCTCAAACCCGACGAACCCACCGACCACGCCGCCGACGAACCCGCCCACCACACCGCCCACCACGCCGCCGCCAGCCGGCAATTGCTCCACCGCACCGGAGTGGGCTTTCGGCACCGTCTACACGGGCGGACAGACCGTGAAGCACGAGAAGAGCAGGTACGGCGACCCGAGCGGTCCGTCGTCGGGTGACGGCAAGCACCTGTGGCGGGCACGGCACTGGACGCAGGGATCCGAGCCCGGCTGGACCCAGCAGTGGGAGGACCTCGGCCGCTGTTGAGCGGCAGCTGAACGAGGGTACCGACGGCCGCCCGCCCAGGCACGGCGAGCGGCCGTTCGGCCCGACTCGACGAGATTGCGACGTCTCTGTTCGCACTCGTCGGTCGCCCTCCGCTGTGGCGATGGTCCTCGCCGCCACGGACCCGCGGGAACAACGTCCTGATCTGGTCGCCCTGACCGAGAAGCAGGTGACGGAGGAGCTGCGCCGCGGCGGCTGCATCGGCCTTCGAAACAGCTCCGAGCATGTCCGCTGATCATGCTGCCGCACCGGGAAACACCAAGATCCCCGACAGGGTCAAGCTCAGGGCAGCGCAGTGACGAGTTCTGCTGGCGGAGTGCGGAGTTGGGTGTCCTTGCTGGGCGGTGTGCCGAACATGCGGCGGTATTCACGGCTGAACTGGGAGGGGCTGTCGTAGCCGACGCTGCGGCCCACGCCGGTGATGTCCGTGGGGTGGCTGGCGAGCAGGAGCCGGGCTTCTTGCAGGCGAATGCGTTTTTGAAACTGGATGGGGCTCATCCCTGTGACGGTCTGAAAGTTGCGGTGGAACGCCGAAACGCTCATGCCGGCGATTTCCGCCAGGTCCTCCACGCGGAAGGCCGTGGCGTAGTTCTCCCGGATCTGACGCACGGCGCGGTTGATGTGGGCCAGTCCGCTGTCGGCGAGACCGAGCTGGCGGATGGAGACTCCCTGCTCGCCGCGCAGGAGATGCCAGAGGATTTCCCGTTTGACCATGGGAGCGAGGATCTTGCGGTCTGCGGGCTGCTCCAGCAGCCGCAGCAGGCGCACGATGGCGTCCAGTAGTGAAGGCGAGGCCGTGGAGACGGCGATGCCGGGTGATGCGGTGCGTGGGGTGACCGGCAGGTCTCGGGGGTCGGCTTCCAGGAGGAGTTCAGCAAGGGCTGAGGGGTTGAGAGTCATGCCGAAGCCCAGGGTGGGCTCCCCGGTGTCCAGGACATGGCCGGTAACGGGGAGGTCGGCAGAGGCGATCAGGTACTCGCCGGGCCCGTACTCGTAGAGGCGCTCGCCCAGGGCGAGGCGCTTGCCGCCCTGGGCGATGACTGCGAGCACGGTCCCGGACATCCCGGCCGCCGAAGCATTCGGATGGGTGAATTTGCATACCCGGATGCCGTCGATGGCCGTGCTCATGTCGGGCCGCGCATGCCGGTTAAGAAGCTCACGCATCTCGTCCAGGTCAGACATGACTCCATTCTTGCATGAACCTCCAGATAGGGACGATTGCCAGGCAGGATTGGGCACACATTGATCGCTACAGGCGGGGCGGCCTGTCGGCGGCTGTCTGGGCCCGTCGCGGAGTGAGCCGTGCGCGCGCCTGCGTGGACGAAAGGGGCTTGGCGTGGCGCACAGCTCACAGCTCACAGCAGGAGCAGTTCAGAGGTTCTGGCCTCCGGAGACTTCGATGTCCTGGGCGGTGATCCACCGGCCTTCCTCGGAGACCAACATGGCGATGACCATGCCGATGTCGTCGGGCTCGCCGACGCGGCCGAGAGTGAAGGTCTTCGCCAGTTCCGGGATGATCTGCGGGTTCTTGCTGAACGCGTCGTCGGCGAAGCGGGTGACGGTGGCTCCCGGTGCGACCGAGTTCACGCGGATGCCGCGGGGACCGAACTCCTTGGCCATGTAGCGGGTGAGCACCGCCACGGCACCTTTGAGCGCCGCGTAGACGGAGTATCCCGGCGCGGTCACCTGGGGCAGCGTGGAGTTGCTGGTCACGTTGACGATGGCGCCGCCGTCAGCGAAGAGCGGCAGCAGGGCCTGGGTGAGGAAGAAGGGCCCCTTGAACAGGCCGTCCGTGAGCCGGTCGAATTCCTCCTCGCGGGTGTCCTCGATCATCGCCATGCCGGCGAATCCGGCGTTGTTGACCAGGTGGTCGAAGGAGTGCCGCTGGAAGGTCTCGCGGAGCACCTCGGAAACGGTCTCCCGGAAGATGGTGAATCCCGCCGTGTCGCCGAGATCCAGGTGCAGCGCCACGGCAGTGCCACCCTGCTGCTCGATCCGCGCGACGGTGTCCTTGGCGCCCTGTTCGTTGGAGTTGTAGGTCAGGATGACGCCGGTACCGCGCCGGGCGATCTGCAGGGCGGCGCTCTGACCGATGCCTGAGCTTGCACCGGTGACGACGGCTACCTTCATGGTGTGCCTCCTGGGCATGAGGATTCGTCGGAATCCGTGAGAGCGTGTCCCTTCCAGGAGACCGCTATGGCGGGCTCGCGAAAAGAATGGTCCTCTTCGCCTCTTGCCCAATCCTCTTGGATGGACGGGGCATGGGCCGCTTCAGCCGTGCCTGGCCACTGCCCGAGGGTGCAGGGGTGCGTTGGGCCTTGCGTGACTGCCCGGCTCGTCGCCGTGCTGTGCCTGGGTGTGGGGAGGATCGTGCAAGGATCCGCCAGGATGTCCCTAGCAGCCCTTCCGCCGTGACGGTTGACTTGCACCAAAGCCATTTTCGTCAGGCACGAGTGAGGCAGCCGATCATGACCGACACCGCGGACAGAAGCTACGACGTGGGCGCGGTCAGGCGCGCTCTGGCCATCGGCCCGGGCTCGCCGCGCGAGGCACGCACCATCGACATCACCACCCTGGGCCGGCACACCGGTCGCCCGCGGCGCATCGAGATCTGGTTCCACCATGTCGACGGCCGCTGGTACCTCAGCGGAATGCCGGTGCCCCGAAGCTGGCACGCCAACCTGTCGGCGCACCCGCACTTCACCTTCCACCTCAAGAACGGCGTCCGGGCAGACCTGCCGGCCACGGCAGTGCCGGTCAAGGATCCCGCGGTGCGCCATCGCGTACTGTCCGCGGTGGTCGCCCTGCAGGACGAGCCCGGTTTGCGCACGCGCGTCACCCAGCGCCAGCGCCTGGAGGACTGGCTCGAGCACAGCCCCCTGATCGAGATCGTTTTCGACGACGAAAGGCTGCGCCCGCCGCTGAGCTGATCGCCTTGGGCGACATGGAGCCGCAGTCCGCGCGAGCATGGCCGCCCGGGCCACCTCGTCGGCTGTCCGCTCCCCGCAGCTGGACCGGCACGCACCAGAGTCTGGGTGCACCCCGCCGCCGGATTCGGACGGCCGCCTCGCTCGCCGTCTGTCACCAAGGCCTTCACGACGCGGCAGGCGGGGCCACCGTCAGCGGCAGATCTGCGCGCGGACCTCTGCGACCGCGTCGGCCAGGGCTTCCACTCCGTCGGTGATCAAGCGTTCGGTGAGGGTGGCGTAGCCGAAGATCAGCCCGCCGGGTCCAGCGGGGCTCAGTCGGTACCGGGAAACGCCTTGCACGACCAGTCCGCGCCGGGCGGCAGCAGCCACGACCGGGGCCTCGTCGAGGTCGCGCGGGAGCCAGGTGACGACGTGTTGGCCCGCCGCGACACCGACCGGCTCCAGTTCGGGCAGGCGTGCGCGCAGCGCGGCCAGGAGTGCGTCGCGGCGGCGACGGTAGACCGGGCGCATGCGCCGTAGGTGCCTGTCGAACTCGCCGCGGGTGAGGAAGTCGGCGAAGGTCAGTTGGTCGATGACGGGAGAGCCGCGGTCGGCCCGTACCTTGGCCGCCGTGATGTCGTCGACCAGGTGTGACGGCGCGAGCAGCCACCCGAGACGCAGCCCTGGCGCCAGGGTCTTGCTCGCTGTGCCGCAGTAGACGACGGAGTCGGGTGCCAGCCCTTGCATGGCGCCGACCGGCGAGCGGTCGTAGCGGTACTCCGCGTCGTATTCGTCCTCGATCACCACGGCGCCGCGACGCTGCGCCCAGCCGATGACGCGGGCCCGTGCGGTGGCCGACAGGACGCCGCCGGTGGGCCACTGGTGCGAGGGCGTCAGCACGACGGCGTCCGCGTCGGTCCGTTCGAGCTTCTCGACGAGGATGCCGTCCGGACCGACCGGGACGCCGATCACGTCCAGGCCGAGGGCGGCCGCGACGAGGCGGGCGTCGTCGTCCGCGGACGGGTCCTCGACGGCCACCCTGCGGGCGCCGCGCGCCGCGAGCACCTGGAGTATCAGCGCGACGCCTTGGCCGTAGCCACTGCAGATCACGACGTTCTCCGGGCGGGCCGATGTGCCGCGGACCCGGCTGAGGTAGTCGACCAGGGCTGTGTGCAGTTCGGGTACGCCACGCCCGTCGAGGTAGGCGAAGCGTTCGTTAGGCGTGGTGGTGAGGACCGTTCGCACCGAACGCAGCCAGGCGGCGCGGGGAAATGACGTCACGTCGGTGCGGCCGTACCCGAAGTCGATCCGGGCCGCCGGCCGATTCCCGCCGCGCCGACCCGTTGACGGAGGAACCGGCTCGACCGCGACCTGGGTGTAGCCGCCCGCCCGACTGGTGAGGTAGCCCTCGGCGACGAGTTGCTGGTAGGCCTCGACCACGACGCCGCGTGAGACTCCCAGATCGGCGGCGATGGTGCGGGTGGGCGGCAGGGACGTCCCGAGAGGCAACCGGCCGGCCCTGATGCTGCCCCGGATCGAGGCGGCAATCTGCCGGTGCAGCGGTTCGGCCGCGGACCGGTCGACATGGATGAGCAGGTCCTCCGCCGTGCTCGAATTGGTCCTGGTACGGCCCATGAAATCGGACCTTACCGGCTGTACCGATTTCCGTCAGGCTCAGACGTATGACAACGACCAGTCCCCGCTTCGACGGCCGCCTCCTCGCCCCGGGTGATCCGGGTTACGACGCGGCCCGCACCGTCTGGAACGCCATGATTGACCGGCGCCCGCGGATGATCGTGCAGGCCGCGAGCATCACCGACGTGGTGGCCGCGGTACGCCTGGCCCGCGAACTCGACCTGGAGATCGGGGTGCGCTGCGGCGGGCACAACGTGGCCGGCCTCGCCGTCCCCGCGAACGGCCTGATGATCGACCTGACCCCGTTGAACGGCGTTCGGGTCGACCCGATCCGGCGACGTGCCCGAGTCCAGGGCGGCGCGCTGCTCGGCGCACTCGACCGAGCGTCGCAGCCATACGGCCTCGCCACGACCGCCGGCAACGTCTCGCACACCGGGGTCGGCGGCCTGACCCTCGGCGGCGGTATGGGCTGGCTCGCCCGCCAACACGGGTTGGCCTGCGACAACGTCGTTTCCTACACGATGGTCACCGCGGACGGGGAGGTGGTGACCGCGAGCCGAACCGAGAACCCCGACCTCTACTGGGGCCTGCGCGGTGGGGGCGGCAACTTCGGCATCGTCACCGACTTCGACTTTCAACTGCACCACACCGGAACGCGGACCCTCGTCGCCGAGTTCGACTTCCGCGCCGAGGACGCCGTACCGGTGCTCGAAGGCTGGCGGAACCTCAACGGCGTCGCACCGCGGCAGGCGACCTTCACCGCCGACGTCCACAGCACGGCCAAGGGCCCTCTCGCCACCGTCGGCTTCGTATGGGTCGGCGACCCGGCACAGGGCCACCGGTTGCTGCCGGCACTGCGCGCGCTCGGCCGCCCGGTCGCCGAACGGGTCAGCACACCGTCGTACCTCGAACTGCAACAACGCGACGACACTGTCGGCGGCCACGCCTACCGCCGGTACTCCGGTGCGCACTACCTGCGGCAGTTCCCCACCGCCGCGATCGAGGCGTTCCTGCTGCGCGGCGCGTCGGACCTGCACACCGGCGCCCACCTGGCCAACGTCGGCCTACAGGCGCACGGCGGCGCCATCGCCGACGTCGCGGATGCCGAGGCCTCGTTCAGCCACCGCGGCACAATGTTCGAGTTCGGCGCCGGCTCCCGCTGGACCGAGCCATCCGAAGACGACATCCGGATGGCAGCGGCTCGCAGTGCCGCTGCCGCGCTCGACCCGTACGCCGACGGCGTCTACGTCAACTCACTCGCCGCCGACGAGGGGCAACGCGGGGTACGCCGCGCATACCCGGGCGACAAGCTCGCCAGGCTCACCGCGCTGAAGACGATCTGGGACCCGCACAACATGTTCCACCTCAACCACAACATCCAGCCCCACAGCCAGTAACGCAGCCGGCTGCTCCTGCCCAGCCCGGTGATGAGCTGTTCGCGGCGTAGGAACGCGTCAGACCGTCCTGGCCACGAGCCTCAGCAATGCGGCTGGCGCCCAGGGGGTCAGTCGTCGTCGCCCTTCTTCTTGTCGCGGTTCATGGCCAGGTCGAGGGCGAGGACGCTGCCGATGATGAGCAGCGGGTCGACGCCGGCGGTGACCTGCACGGCGTAGGTGTCCCGGATCGTCAGCCACCGCTTGGAGACCGAGGCCACCTCGGTGCCGCCGCGTTCGATCACGTACTCGTGGTCGAGCAGGTCACCCTTCATCTCCAGGTCGTCGGGCCCCGGCACGTCGATGGTGAACTTGTCGCGGAACGGGGTGAGGAGCTTCTTGCGGACCTCTGCGGCCTTCTCGCCGCCGATCCGGATCTCGTACGTCTGACGCAACGCCACCAGGTGCCGGTGCAGCGTGGCGACCTCATGGCCGGACGCGTCCTCGATGACGACCTTGTTGCGGACGCTGAGCACCTTGCCGTCGACATGGAAGACCTTGGTGCCGTGCTCGTCGAGCACGTCGAAGTCGTCGCCGATCGAGAAGAACCGCTCCTTGATGACAAACATGATTCGATTCTCCCCCACCGCGGCGACGAGTCGAGTCGTCCGCAGCGAACCGGTCACGCCTCGGTGGCCTCGACGAAAGCCTCGATCAGGTGCGGGGGGACTCGTGACGCAGTTGGTCAGGCGCCGGGCGATGAGGCGGGTAGAGCCGAGCGGACGGCCGGTGACCAGCATCGGAGTAGACAGTCATGCCGCTGCGAGTCCACTCTGGCAAGCTGTCCCAGTGATGGTCGGTGATCTATTGGACGACAGGTATCAGGTCGAGAGCCGTCTCGGTACTGGTGGCATGTCGGCCGTCTGGCGGGCGTGGGACCGGGTCCTCGAACGCGCGGTGGCCGTCAAGGTCCTGGCCGGCGCGCAAGCCACCGCTCGAGGCGCACGACAACGCATCCAGGCAGAGGCCCGGGCCGCTGCCGGCCTCTGGCACCCGCACGTGACGAGTGTGTACGACTATGGCGAGCACACCGATGCCGCCGGCCGCCAGGTCTCGTACGTGGTGATGGAACTGCTGCCCGGCCAGACCCTGTCCCAGCGACTTGCCGCCGGTCCGCTGCCGCCGGCCGCCGCGATGCGGACGTGCGCGCAGGTCGCCGAGGCGCTCGCCGCCGCGCACGAACGTCAGCTGGTGCACCGGGACATCAAGCCGTCCAACGTGATGCTGACACCGGCCGGTGTGAAGGTGGTCGACTTCGGTATCGCCACCACTGTCGGCCGGCCGGAGCTGGAGGCGGACGGACGGCTGTTGGGCACTGCGGCCTACCTCGCGCCCGAACGGCTCGCCGGTGGCAATGTCCTGCCTGCCTCCGACGTCTACGCGCTCGGACTGTTGCTGTACCGAACGCTGACCAATGAGCTGCCTTGGTCGGCGGAGACCCCCACGCAGATGTTGACCGCTCACGTGTACGTCGATCCGGCACCGCTGCCTGACATCGAGGGAGTGTCCCCCGAGGTTCACCACCTCCTCGACCGTTGCCTCGCCCGGGATCCGGCGGATCGGCCGGACGCCGCGGAGGTGGCCACGGCCCTGCACGGTTTGACCGATGACGCCGAACGGCGGGTGAAACAGGCGGAGCAGTCGGCAGCCGTCTCGACCGTGTCGGCCCCGACCACCGCCGGTCCCCCTCCCGGTCGGCGTCGCCGCATCCCGAACGCCGTGTTGATCCCCGTCCTCATCGCGACGGCGGGGACCATTTCGCTCCTGCTCCCCCAGTTCATACCCTTCGATGGCAGATCGGGCGGGGTCGCCACACGTGACGGTGCCACCCCGCCCGACGCCGCCTTCGATGTGTCTGCCACTGAGGCACCTCTTCCCCGCCAGGCCTCCGCGGGGCCCACACCAGTCTCACGACCGAGCCGCACGGTGACCGCTCCGGCTGGGCCGGCTGAACCAACCGCCAGAGCCGGTTCGACGGCCGGCCCTGGCCCTGCAACGTCACCCGGTGCCGAACAGCCGACGGGGCCGTCCAGTGCCGCGTCGGCGCCGATCTCTCCGAATCCAGGTACGCCTCTTCGGGCACTCGGTGGCGTGGTGACTGTGCTCTGCACCGGCGATCAGGCTCGCGTTGTCGACGTCGCTCCTGCCCCCGGCTACCGCCTCAAGGATTACAACGCCGGGCCCGTGAAGGAGATCCACGTGGTGCTGCTGTCCGCGGGCAACAAGAGTGAGATCAGGGCGCGGTGTGACGACGGCACGCTATTGCCAAAGATAAAGGAGAGCCGTCAGTGAGCGGATGACGCGCGCCCTGAGTGGTCATGGAGGCCCACCGGTTGGTGTCGTCATCTTCGGATGCCGTTCGACCCCCCGTAGGCTCGGCTGTCCCCCGTGCGAGCTACCCGCAAGTGTCCACTGCACGGTGACGATTGTGGCGGCGGAAAACCATAGGTTTCTTCGTGTCCGCCGGCGCTCCGGTCGCGGTCTACAAAGGAGTCGCCATGCGATTCGTCAAACAGTTTCTCGCCGTCGCCGTCGCCGCCCTCGTCGGCTGGCAGAGCGTCGCCGCCGTCGAGGGCAGCTTCTTCCTCACCTTGGTGATCGGCGCTGCGGCGGCAGTGCTGGGCGTGGTCGTCTACCGGTGGGTCGTGCGGCGCACCGAGCGCCGTGAGCCCACCGAGCTCGGCCTGGACGGCTGGGGCGGGAAGCTGGGCCGCGGGACGCTCATCGGCTTCGCCATGTTCGCGGCCGTCATCGCCAACATCGCGTTCCTCGGCGGTTACCACGTCGAGGGCTGGGGTTCGCCGACGGGAGCGTTGGGTCTGCTCGGGTTCATGGCGGCCGCCGCCGTCACCGAGGAGCTGCTGTTCCGGGGGGTGCTGTTCCGCATCATCGAGGAGCGTACGGGCACCTGGATCGCTCTCGCCCTGACCGGCGTGGTGTTCGGTGCGATCCACCTGGCGAACCCGGACGCCACCCTGTGGGGGGCGACCGCCATCGCCATCGAGGCCGGGTTCATGCTGGCCGCCTGCTACGCCGCCACCCGGAACCTGTGGGTCCCGATCGGCCTGCACTTCGGCTGGAACTTCGCCGCCGGCGGCATCTTCAGCGTCGTGGTCTCAGGCAACGGCGAGTCGAAGGGGCTGCTCGAGGCCTCGACGTCGGGGCCGGTCGCGCTGAGCGGCGGTGCTTTCGGGCCGGAGGGCAGCCTGTACGCGGTGCTGGCCGGCGTGGTGCTGACCGCGGTATTCCTGTGGCTGGCCAAGCGCCGCGGGCACATCATCCCGCGCCGCCACCGCACGGCGCAGGCCCCGGCAACCGCTACAGTCACCCAGTGATCAAGCTCCGGAGGCTCCCGGATCTGTGGCGGCAGTGGCCGATCACGGTCCGGGATCTCCCGATCGCCCTGGCCCTCGCCCTCGCGACTGTGGTCCCGGCCCTGGAGCGACAGGGGACGCAGCTCGGCGACCTCCCGGACCGCCCGTACGACGCGCTGACCATCGGTGTCGTCGCCCTGGAGTGCCTGCCGCTGGCCGTACGCCGTCGGTGGCCGGCTGTCTGCCTCGCGCTGGTGTCGCTCGGCTTCGCGATCGACCAGCTCCGCGGCTACCACACCATCGCGGGTACGGGACTGGCCATCGCGCTCATCAGCGCCGGCACCCACCTGGAACGGCGCCGCTGGACCGTCGCGGGTCTCGCCTCGGCGGCGTACGTGCCCCTGGCGATCTCCCTCGACCGGCTCGGATCTGGTGAGGGCGTCGCGGGGTTCACCACCTTCTACCTGCTGCTGGCGCTCGCGTGGGGCATCGGGGCGTGGCTGCGCCAGAACCGGGCCACCGAGGCGGAGCGCCGCCGCCATGTCGAGGAGGCCACCCGTACCGCAGAGCGCACACGCATCGCCCGGGAGCTGCACGACGTTGTCACCCACCACGTGACGGCGATGGTCGTGCAGGCCGAGGCGGCGCGCTACCTGACGGGCGCCCCGGACAAGTTGAACCAGACCTTGACCGCGATCACCGGGACCGGCCGCCGGGCCATCGGCGACCTGCGGCAGCTGCTCGACCTGCTCAATCCGGATCACAACAGCACAGGCGATCCGCGTACGCCCTCCGTCGGCGACCTGGACGCCCTCGTCGAGCATTCCCGGCAGGCCGGGCAGCCGGTCGAGCTCGTCCGGGAGGGCACGCCGGCGGCGGTCACCGACAGCGCCGAGGTGGTGGTGTACCGGGTGGTGCAGGAGGCGCTGACGAACGCGCTGAAGTACGCGCACGGCAGCCGGACCAGGGTTCACGTTCACCACGGGGAAGGAGAGACGACCGTGGAGATCAGCACCGACGGCTCCGGATCTGACAGCGCGTCCCCGGGCGGCAGCGGGCGCGGCCTCGCCGGGCTCCGCGAGCGGGTCACCGTCCTCGGTGGCGACTTCAGCGCGGATGCGCAGGCTTGCGGTGGCTTCCTCGTGCGGGCCCGGATCCCGGCTGGAAACGCGTCGTGACCGCGCCGGTCCGGGTGCTCGTCTGCGACGATCAGGAGCTGATCCGCGCCGGATTCGCGACGATCATCGACGCCCAGCCCGACATGGAGATCGTCGGCGAGTGCGGCGACGGGCGCGCGGCAGTCGACCTGGCCACTCGGCTCCGGCCGGACGTGGTGGTGATGGACATCCGGATGCCGGTGCTCGACGGCATCGAGGCGACCCGCCTGCTGGCCGGCGCGGGGGTCCCCGTGCCGGTGAAGGTCCTCGTGGTGACGACGTTCAACCTCGACGAGTACGTCTACGAGGCGCTGCGCGCGGGCGCCAGCGGCTTCCTGCTCAAGGACGCCCCACCGGCGCAGCTGCTCCACGGCATTCGCACGGTAGCGACGGGTGCCGCGCTGCTTGCCCCGGAGGTGACCAGGCAGCTGGTGGGCAGGTACGCGGCCCGCATCCGTCCGGCCGAGGGTGACCCGGACGGCGGCGCGCTGACCCCACGCGAGCTGGAGGTGCTCCGGCTCATCGCGGAGGGGCTCTCCAACAGCGAGATCGCCGCGGCCCTGGTGATCAGCCAGGAGACGGTCAAGACGTACGTGTCCCGCATCCTCACCAAGCTCGACCTGCGCGATCGGGTGCAGGCCGTGGTGTACGCGTACCGCCGGGGCCTGGTGACCTGAGACGCTGAAGGCCTGGCTTCGATGGCACCCGGGTGTTGAGGAGGTCTGCCGGGACCGTCTGCTGCGGCACGACCATAGCCGGTACACCGGTGGCCGCCCACCGTACGGCTACGCCGCTGGCGGACGGCGCTCGGTGGCGGCAGGTTGCAATCTGGGTGGGTGCCGGCAGTGACTGGGACGGAGATGTCGTCGGGCAGAGCGGTGGGCTGCCCCGGCTACGGGCGGGCGCGGAGTGGCCGTCCCACGGCGGGGATCCGTTGCCGTTCGTCGCTTCCCTCGACTGCGCGGCGCTTCCGAAGATCGAGAAGCTCCCCTTGCCGGTCCGGCGCCGGGCCTGTGCCGTGAGGTCCTGGGCGTAGTCGGTGGAATCGTCAGGTCAGGCGTTGGGCTTGACCTCTTTCGACGGGATCCCCGGTCGGGCAACTCGGCTGGAACGCGCAACTGCTCGGCCCGAACCTCGACCCGGACCACGTGCTGACCAACACGATGGTCTACTGGCTCACCGACACAGCCGCAGTCGGCCCGCCTCTACCGCGAGGACTTCCCATGCGGCTGACAAGCCGACCGAGCCGACGACGCTGGTGAGCGACATCCGTGGCTTCTTTCGCCAACTCCACTGACCCACACCCAGCAGGTACGCGCGGCGGGCGCCCGCCGCGCATACCCCTGATCTCAACCCTTCGGGAAGGCCACCCGTGCAGACCCTGACCCGCCGCGCCCTCAACCGCGCCACCCTCGACCGGCAGTTGCTCCTGCGCCGCGCCGACCTCACCCCGCTGCAGGCCATCGAGCACCTCGTCGGCCTTCAGGCCCAGACCCCGCACACCTGGTACGTGGGGCTGTGGACCCGACTCAGCGAGTGCCGACCCGAGGACATCGGGACGCTGCTCACCCAAGGACGGTTAGTGCGGATCGCGCTCATGCGCTCGACGATTCATCTCGTCAGCGCGTCCGACGCGCTGGCGCTACGCCCGCTCGTGCAACCGGCGCTGGACCGCGACCTGTTCACCAACCAAACACACGGCCGGTCCATGCGCGGACTGGACACCGCGGACCTCGTCGCTGCAGGCCGGGAACTCCTCGACGAGCAGCCGCGCACCCCGAGCGAACTCGGCCGGTTGCTGGCCCAGCGGTGGCCAGATCGGAACCCAGCGAGCCTCGCCTACGCGGTGCGCAACCTGCTGCCGGTCGTGCAAACGCCGCCGCGCGGCGTGTGGGGCGCCAGTGGCCAGACCGTCCACGCGCCGCTCGAATCGTGGGTCGGCGCGCCGCTGCGCACCGACCAGCCGATCGACCAGATGATCCTGCGATACCTGGCCGCGTTCGGCCCGGCGACCGTACGCGACGCGCAGACCTGGTGCGGTCTCACCCGGCTGGCGGAGGTGCTCGACCGGCTCCGGCCCCGCCTGGCCACGTTCCGCGACGAGAACGGCGTCGAACTGTTCGACCTACCCGACGCACCCCGACCCGACCCGCAGGTCAGCGCGCCTGCCCGGTACCTGTACGACTTCGACAACCTGCTGCTGTCCCACCACGACCGGTCCAGGGTGGTCACCGACGGGCTCCGCCAGCAGAACTTCGCCCCGCACGGTCCCGTCCCCCGCCTGGTACTCCTCGACGGCTTCACCGCAGCGACCTGGACGGTCGCCACGGCACGAGGCGCGGCGACCCTGACCGTGCATCCGTTCGAACCATTGTCCGCGTCCGACCGCGAGGCATTGACCACCGAGGGCAGCGAGCTGCTGGACCTGCTCGCCCCCAAAGCGTCACACGGAATCCGTTTCACCGCACCGACCTGAGAACCGCCCTCCCGACACTGGAGGACACGCTGCCGAAGAGGGTCGCCGCCGGGGGTGAGGTTTGTGTCCCTACGACTCTCGCGCGCGGTTACGGCGGTGTTGGACGATCAGCGCGACCGCGCAGAGCAGCGCCACCAGGCCGAACCCGGAGCTGATCCACTGGTTGTCCGCCGCTGTCGACAGCACCACGTTGGCCGCCGCGCTGACGAAGAGCACCAGCCACAGCAGCGGGCGTAGCAGGCCGCCCGGCTTCTTCGACGCGGCGACCGGGGCCTCGGTGATGCGGTACGGATCGGTCATGACTGCCTCCTTCGGCGAACGTTCCTCGACGCCGTCAACGCTAGGTAGGCGGCGCGGCGGGGACGATCCCGCCAGCTCGACGACAGTGGTACAGCAGGCTGTACCTTCCGCGCCGGGCGTTGCCGGGCGGGGCCTGCGGTGGCCTATGTTGGCGGGGGAGGTGGGTCGATGGCGTACGTGCGGGGCCGGGTTCGCGCCTCGGTCGACGCCCTGGAGCACCTCGTCGGAGGGCTGGGCACCGCCACGCTGGCTCTGGGCGCGCTGCTCTGGGCGGCGATCGTGGCGGTGGCCTGCCTGGGCGGGGTGGGGTTGCTGGCGGCGCCCGGTGCGTTGCGGGCGGTGCGCACGGTGGCCGACCGCGAGCGGGCCCGGCTGTCCCGCTGGGGCGAGCCGATCCCCACGCCGGGGCCGGTGCCGGCCGCATTACGGACGGCGACGCGCGATCCCTTCGTGCGCCGGGAGCTCGGCTGGGTCGGGCTGTACTCCCTCATCGGCCTGGTGACCGGGCTGGTTGGCATCGCGCTGCCGCTCTATGCCGTGCAGGACGTCACCTTCCCGCTGTGGTACCGGCTGATCCCTGCCGACGCCGGCGCGCCGGGGATCGTCTGGTGGCGCATCGACGGATTGTCCGAGGCACTCGCGGTCGGCCTGCTCGGGGTGGGCTGGCTGGCCGCCGCGATCTGGTTCAGCCCGGTCCTGGCCCGTCTCCAGGCCTGGCCGGGCCGGTGGCTGCTGCCTCCGCCGCCGGGTGTCGACCTGTCGTTGCGGGTGGCCGAGCTGACCGCCACCCGCGCTGCGGCGCTGGACGCCCACGCTGTCGAACTGCGCCGGATCGAGCGGTCGCTGCACGACGGCACCCAGAACCGTTTGGTCGCGGTCAACGTGTTGCTGGGCGCCGCGCGGCGGGCCGTGCGCCGCAATCCGGACCGCGCCGACGAGATCCTCGGGCAGGCGCAGGACGCTGCGGAACAGGCGCTCGGCGAGCTGCGTACGGTGGTGCGCGGGATCCTGCCGCCGGTGCTGGACGACCGGGGTCTCGCCGGCGCGCTGGCGGGGCTGGCCGGCAGCTGCGCGGTGCCCTGCCGACTGGAGGTGGACGTGGCGGTGCGGTGCGCGGCCTCGGTCGAGGCCACCGCGTACTTCGTGGTGGCCGAGGCGCTGACCAACGTCGTCCGGCACAGCGGTGCGAGCCGCGTGGACGTGGCCGTGCGCCGCGAGCGCGGCCGGCTGCTGGTGAGCATCGAGGACGACGGGCACGGCGACGCGGACGAGACACGTGGCTCAGGGCTCACCGGTATCCGGCGGCGGGTCGAGGCGTACGACGGCCGGATGACACTGACGAGCCCACCGGGAGGGCCGACGAGAATGGACGTGGAGCTGCCATGCGGATCGTGATCGCCGAGGACGACCCGCTGCTGCGTGAGGGTTTGGCGCTGCTGCTGCGGGCGGAGGATCTGGACGTGGTCGCCACGGCCGGTACTCCTGGCGAGTTCCTGGTCGCCGTCGACGAGCATGCGCCGGACGTCGCGATCGTGGACGTACGGATGCCGCCGACCCACACCGACGAGGGCATCGTGGCCGCGGTGGAGGCCCGGCGGCGGCGCCCCGGCCTCGCGGTGCTGGTCCTGTCGGCGTACGTGGAGCAGGCGTTCGCCACCGACCTGTTCTCGGTCGGCGCCGTCGGGCTGGGCTATCTGTTGAAGGAGCGGGTGGGCCGGGTCGAGGAGTTCCTCGCCGCATTGCACCGCGTCGCGGGCGGCGGCAGCGTGATCGACCCGGAGGTGGTGGCGCAGTTGCTCGCCCGCAACCGCCGGACGGACACGGCGCTGAGCGAACTGTCGCCGCGTGAGCGTGAGGTGCTGGGGCTGATGGCCGAAGGGCTCGGCAACAGCGCGATCGCCGAGCGGCTGTTCGTCACCGACGGCGCGGTGCACAAGCACATCCGCAGCATCTTCTCGAAGCTTCAGCTTCCACCGGACGACAGTGCCGACCGCCGGGTCACCGCGGTGCTGCGCTACCTGGACGGCGATCGGCGGTAGCGCCTGCTGTACCCGGACCTGGCAGCCCGCGGGATGGTCGCCGTTCTCCCACGTCAATAGCGTTTCTGGTGCGCGCAGTTCTTGCCGATGACACGGAAAGAGGCCACCAGAATGCCGGACTATCCGGGACAGACCATCGAAGCAGCGGTACGCGTCGAACAACTCACCCGCGTGTACGACGCCGGCCGTAACCAGGTGACTGCGCTGACGGGCATCGATGTCGGCTTCGACCGGGGCACCTTCACCGCGGTGATGGGCCCCTCGGGCTCCGGCAAGAGCACGCTGCTGCAAACCGCGGCCGGGCTCGACCGGCCCACCTCGGGGCGGGTGGTCATCGGAGGCACCGACCTGTCCGGGCTGTCCGAGACCCGCCTGACCGAGCTGCGTCGTACCCGGATCGGGTTCGTCTTCCAGGCATTCAACCTGATCGGCGCGCTCACCGTCGAGGAGAACATCGTGCTGCCCCTGCGCCTGGCCGGCGTCCGTCCGGACCGGGCCTGGCTGACCCAGGTGGTCGAGCGGGTCGGCCTCACCGACCGACTGCACCACCGGCCGGCCGCGCTCTCCGGCGGCCAGCAGCAGCGGGTGGCGATCGCCCGGGCGCTGGCCACCCGCCCCGAGGTGATCTTCTCGGACGAGCCCACCGGCGCCCTCGACTCGCGGACCGCGGCGGAGGTGCTGACTCTGCTTCGCGCGGTCGTGGACGAACACGGGTTGACAGTGGTGATGGTGACCCACGATCCGATCGCCGCGTCGTACGCGGACCGGGTGCTCGTGTTGGCCGACGGTGCGATCGTCGCGGACCTTCCGCAGCTCGGAGCCGCCGGTATCGCCGAGCACCTGGCGTCGCTGGATCGGCGGGTCCTCCGATGACCGGGCTCGCCGCCCGCCTGCTGCGGCACCGCGCCGGCCCCGCCGCCGCGACCCTGCTGGCCCTGATTGTCGGCGTGCTGATCCTGGTGGCGATGGGCACCCTCGTCGAGTCCGGGCTGCGTTTCCGCGCGGAGCCACGGCTCTGGGCGGCGGCCGACGTGGTCGTCGCCAACCGCACGGTCAGCCACACGTTCAAGGAATTCGACGGCGAAACCACCACGAGCACCGTCACGCTGCCCGAGGGCGGCACTGTGGACGCGGCAGTGGTGGACCGGATCCGCCAGGTGCCGGGCGTCGCGGCCGTCGCCGGCGACGAAGGGGTGCTGATCGGCTCACCCGCCGCCGTGGGCCACGGCTGGGACACGTACGCCTTCACCGGTCGTCCCCTCGCCGCGGGTGCCGCGCCACGAACCGACGACGAGGTGCTGGTCGACACCCGGCTCGGCGTGGCACCCGGCGACCGCATCGACCTGGTCGTCGGCGGGGTCGGACGGTCGTACCGGGTGAGCGGAACCGCCGAGACCGGTTCGGCGGCGGTGTTCTTCACCGACGCGCAAGCCACCCGGTTGTCCGCCCATCCGGGCCAGGTGGATGCGATCGGCGTGCGGATGGTGCCCGGCTCCGACGTCGGCGCGGTCCGCGAGATCGCGTCGGCGGCCGGTGCCACGACGTACGCCGGAAAAGACCGTGGGAACGTCGAGCAGTCGGAGAACCAGGCCGCCCGGACGTTGCTGGTCGAGGCCGGATCGGCCTTCGGCGGGTACGTCGTCCTGCTGATCGTCTTCGTGGTGGCCGGCACCATCGGGCTGTCCGTCCGGCACCGTCGACGTGACCTGGCGCTGCTGCGCGCGGTCGGGGCAACGCCGGGGCAGGTGCGCCGCATGCTGATCGCCGAGGCCGCGCTGCTCGCCCTGGTCGGCTCCGCCATCGGCGGCCCGGTCGGCCTGCTGGCGGCCCGCTGGGTGCACGGCGAGCTGGTCGGGCGGGGCTTCGTGCCGGCCAGCTTCCCAATGGTCGGCGGCCTGTTCGCGGTGCCGGCCGCTGTCGGTACGGCGGTCCTCGTGGCGGTGCTCGCCGCGTTGGTCGCCGCACGCCGGGTCACCGGGATCAAGCCGATCGAGGCGCTCGGCGAGGTCGCTGTCGAGCCTCGGCGTAGCGGCCGGGTGCGGCTGATCGCCGGCGTACTGACGCTGGCGGCGGCCGGCACCTCCGGGGCGTTCACGCTCGGTGCCGCCGGGTCGACCGGGGCACTGGCCGGCGCGGTCGGCATGCTGTACCTGTTCGTCATCGCGGTGGCGCTGCTCGCACCGACGATTAACGCGTACGCGGCACGCCTGCTCACACCGTTGTTGCCGCGGGTGTGGCGGGTCAGCGGCTACCTGGCTGCGGCCAATCTGCGGGCCAACGCGCAGGGCATGGCGACCGTCCTGACCGCCCTCGTGCTGTCCGTGGGGTTCGGCGGCTCGGTCTGGTTCCTGCAGACCAACCTGGAACGGCAGACCACCACGCAGAGCAGCGCGGGAACCCTCGCCGAGCGGGTGATTGTCGCTCCGGGTGGGCTGCCGGCGGACACGGCGCGGAAGATCCGCGAGTTGCCCGGGGTGCAGGCGGCCACTGGTGTGCACCGTACGCAGGTGGTGGTGCGAGGGCTCGACGGCATCGAGCCGGTCAGCGCGCAGTCGGTCGACCCGGCGGGCATCACGTCGACGATGGACCTCGACGTGCGCGAGGGCAACCTGGCCGACCTGCGCGCTGGCACTGTCGCCCTGTCCGCGATGCAGGCGTCCTCGTCCGGTTGGGACGTCGGCGATCAGGCGGAACTCTGGCTGGGCGACGGCACCCCGGTCACGTTGGACGTCATCGCGATCTACGGCCGTGGCCTCGGCTTCGGCGACGTCACACTGGCTGCCGATACGGTCGCCGGGCACACGGCCGGGGACACCAACGACGAGGTCCTGGTCAGCGCCGGCCCCGAAGCCGACACCGCGTTGGCCACGTGGTCGGCTGGGCAACCGGGCACCACAGTTCTCGACGCCGCCACCCGTACCCGCCTGATCAGCACCGATCTGGCGCTCGGTGCCTGGCTGAACCGGCTGCTGATCGGCGTGATGGTGGGGTACGCGGCGCTGGCGGCGGCCACCACGATGGTGATGGCCGCGCTGGCCCGCCGCCGCGAGTTGGCGTTGCTCCAACTGGTCGGGGTCACCCGCCGTCAGATTCGGGGAATGATCCAGGCCGAACAGGTCGGGCTGCTCGGCACCGCGGTGCTGATCGGCGCGACGATCGCGGCGCTGACCCTGAGCGCGGTCGTCAACGGACTGACCGGCAGCCCGATCCCGTACGTCCCGCCGCTCGGTTGGGTGGCGGTGCTCGGTGGCACGACGCTGCTGGCGTTGGCAACCACTGTGTGGCCCGTCCGACGGCTGCTCAGCGCCCCTCCGATCGACAACATCGGTGTGAAGGAGTAGGCGTCGCGGCAAGAGTATCGGCGACCGTGCCGCCTCCGCGTACATCGCTGGGGCGACACGGTCGCCCTGGTGTCCCAGCTACGGGTAGACCACCCCGGCGAGTTGGGCGGCTGCGCAGCACCGCAGAGCACTTCACCGCAGAGCACTTCGTGGGAAACAGGACGCCGCACTCCCGGCTTGTACCTCAGATCGCTGGGTGCGGGCATCGGCCCACCATCGCGTCAGGGGTGAGCCACCCTCAGCGTTCTGAGCACCGACGGCTGGCTTGTCCCTGGCTACTACCATGCCCACAGGCATGAGCGTCGTATTGGGCGGACGTATCCAAACTAAAATTCGACGGAGTTGAATAATGGACTGGTATCCGCCCATCGAGCCGTACGACTCCGGGATGCTCAGTGTCGGCCACGGTAATGAGCTCTACTGGGAACTGTGCGGGAATCCGGGCGGCAAACCCGCAGTGTTCCTGCACGGCGGTCCCGGCGGTGGGCTGCTCCCGGACAATCGGCGGTACTTCGACCCGTCCGGCTACCGGGTCGTGCTGTTCGATCAGCGAAACTGCGGTCGCAGCCGGCCCTTCGCGGGCGACCCGAAGACGTCACTGGAACACAACACCACCCCGCACCTGGTGGCGGACATCGAGCGGCTGCGCGAGCACTTGGGGATCGAGCGTTGGCTTGTCTTCGGCGGCAGTTGGGGCAGCACCCTCGGCCTGGCCTACGCGCAGGCCCATCCCGAGCGGGTCAGCGAACTCGTGCTTCGTGGGGTGTGGCTGGTTCGCAGGTCAGACGAGGCATGGGCGTTCACCCCGGCGGGCGCGGCGCACCTGTTCCCCGCCGAGTGGGCGGCATTTCGTGCTGCGATCCCCGTCGCGGAACAGGACGACCTCGTCGGCGCCTATGGCCGCCGCATCACCGACCCCGACCCCGCGGTCCACGGCCCGGCGGCCCGCGCCTGGATGAGCTGGGAGCTCTCGGCCAACACCCTGCTGCCGATGACGCCGCCCGGCATCGACGACACCGACCTGCTGGCGTTCGCCCGCATCACGCACCACTACATCAGCAACGGCGGCTTCCTCCCGCCGGAAGGTCTCCTCGCGGGCGTCGACCGCATTCGACACATCCCGACGGTCATCGTGAACGGCCGCTACGACATCAAGACGCCGCCGAACCAAGCCTGGGACCTGCACCAGGCCTGGCCCGAGGCGAAGTTTCACATCGTGGAGGACGCCGGCCACAGCGGCTCCGAACCTGGCACCCGCAGCATGCTCATCGAAGCCACCACCCAGTTCCTCGCTTCGATCCGATCTTGAGGCTGCTCAACAGCTCCTTGAGGGTGAATCGGTCCTAGGTGTGATCCTTGCGAGACGGATTCGGTAGATCCGACAGGAATTGATACCCGACGGCCGGGTCCCGCTGTTTCTGGCGCTGGCGGGAAACCGCCCTCGACGAGGCCCTGCGCGGCGTCGGGGCGCTGCCGAAGCTACCAGGTCACCTCGGCATGAGCGGACGTTGCTGCTTTGGCGGGCGTCTCGGTGAGCAGGCCAGGGCGACAGGTCCCGTGGCTTATGGTGGAGAGCTGGGCGGCACGGTCCTCGCATGTTGTGTGCGACCGGTGGCCGGTCCGAGCCTGTAGGACTATCAGGTTGTCCAGCCGGAGGGTGGACCGATGACCGCGAGCACCCCGGCGTGCCCGGTGGCGACGGCTGGAAACCGCTGTTCGGCAGTCAGTACCCACCCATTTGCGCGGCTGACCGAGGCCGACGTCGCAAAACCTGGCGTCCTGTGCGTTTGCGTCGCCCAAGCGGCAGTGCCGACTGCGAACGCCCGCGACGTCAACCACTGCTGAGATGGACTGGGCCGGATGGGCGTTGTTCGGGTTGGTGGCCACCGCGGCGCTCACCGCGGCGATGATAACCGCGCAATTGGCCGGCCTCACCCGGCTCGACTTTGCCCTGGTGCTCGGGACCCTCGTCACCGAGGATCCCGACCGGGCCCGGGTCGCCGGATTCTTCCTTCACCTCTGCGCCGGTCAGGGTTTCGCCCTCGGTTACGCGGTCACGTTCGCCCTGTTGCACCGCGCCACCTGGTGGATCGGGGCGCTGCTCGGGATCCTGCACGTCGGGATTGCGCTGACAGTGATTCTGCCGCTGCTTCCAGGTGTCCACCCGCGCATGGCCTCGGAGCGTGCGGGGCCGGCCAGCACGGCCGTGTTGGAGCCGGCCGGCCTGTTCGCCCTCAACTACGGCATCTCGACTCCCGCGGTCGCGGCCGTCGTCCACATCATCTACGGCGTCTGTCTCGGACTGCTCCTCAAGGGCAACTGACCCGCACCCCGCTGGTGTCCCCGCCGGAGGGGTTCCTGTGCGCCGGCGCGACTCGTTAGGAATCGATCTTCATGGACGGTGGGTCCGACACGACATGTCCCCGGCCTTCGCCGCCGATCAGTGACTACGGCCTGGTGGGTGACACACGCACCGCTGCCCTGGTCGCGAGCGACGGCGGGATGGACTGGCTCTGCGTGCCCCGCTTCGACGGCGAGCCCCTGTTCGGCCGGCTGGTCGGAGGCCCGCAGGCGGGAACGTTCCGGATCGGACCGGACCGGCCGGCCGCAGTCGTCGGACGACGTTACCGGCAGCACACAGTCACCCTGGAAACCACCTGGGCGGTGGGCAGCAGTCGGCTCAGCCTCACTGAGGCCATGGTGGCGGAGGTCAGAGGCCGCCTGCTGCCCACGACACTGATCGTGCGGCGTCTGTCGGCCGAGCACGCACCGGTCGACGTCGTCGTGGAGTTCGACCCCCGCCTCGGCGAACGGCACCGCAGGCCCCGAGTCCACCATCGGCGCCAGGGCCTCGTATGTGAGTGGGGGTCGCTCGCGGTCTCGCTGAGCAGCACCCCCGAACTCAGCATCGAACCGGGTCGGCCTACCTCGATCACGGTCAGGCCAGGCCACCCGGTCACCCTCGTACTGGCCGTGGCACACCGCGAACCGCTCATCCACGTCGAGCCGGCAGCCGCCTGGGAACTGGTCAGCGACGACGAAACCCGATGGCGGGCCTGGGCCGCGGAAATCGACGAGACGCTGCCATTCCGCGAACACGTCGTGCGAAGCGTGCTCACCCTGCGGCTGCTGACCTACTCGCCCTCGCGAGCCCCGCTTGCCGCACCCACCACGTCATTGCCCGAGGATCCCGGTGGGGTACGCAACTGGGACTACCGCTACGTCTGGCCCCGTGACGCCAGCATCGGCGTCAGCGCCTTTCTCAGACTCGGCAAGACCGACGAGGCCCGCGGGTTCCTCGCGTGGCTGTTGCACGCCAGCCGGCTGCAACGGCCACGCCTGCCGGCACTGCTCACCCTGCACGGCCGCCACGTGCCAGCGGAACGCGAATTACCCAACTGGCCCGGCTATCTCGACAGCCGTCCGGTACGGATCGGCAACGGCGCCGCCAGCCAACACCAGCTCGACGGCTACGGCTGGGTGATCGACGCCGCCTGGGCCTTCGCGCAGGCCGGACACCGCCTCTACACCGAGACGTGGCGGACGGTGCGCGGGCTCGCCGACGTGGTCGCCCACTGTTGGCAGAGGCCCGACGCCGGCGTCTGGGAGGTCCGCGAACCCGCCCAACACGTCCATTCCAAGCTCATGGGCTGGCTCGCCCTGGACCGTGCCCTGGCCATCGCCGACACTCACCCCCTGCGGGGCCGCCAGCGTCGACGCTGGCAGAAATCCCGTGACGCCATCGCCGCCGAGGTCCGAACACGCGGCTTCGACCCGACGGCGACCAGCTACGTCCGCAGCTATGGCTCCCAGGAACTCGACGCGGCCCTGCTGGTCCTGCCGCTGCTCGGCATGGACGACGTCCGGTCGCCCCGAGTACGCGGCACCATCGACGCCATTCGGGACAGGCTTTCCGCCGGCGGTCCGCTCCTCTACCGCTACCCGCCGGGAGGCGACGGCCTGCCCGGCACCGAAGGCGCGTTCCTGCCCTGCTCATTCTGGCTCGCTCAGGGCCTCGCGCGCACCGGGCGTCGCATCGAGGCCGTCGAGCTGTTCCAGGCCATGCTCGACTACGCCAGCCCACTCGGCCTCTACGCCGAAGAGTTGGACCCCTCGACGGGGGCACACCTCGGTAACTATCCGCAAACGCTGACCCACGCCGCCCTCATCCAGGCCGCACTCGCCATCCGGGACGCTCCCGACGACTGATTGCCCCGGTGTCGGTGCCGGTCTTGTTCATCACCTGGATGCCGGCGGCCGACCAGGGGTCGTGGTGGATGGTGTCGGCGACGAGGGTGCGGTCGGTGTTACGGGCGAGCCACCCACGCAGCAGTTCGGACGCCCGCTGGCCCTGCCAGGTTCCGGTCGCCACGTCCGCGAGGAGGGCGCAGCGGGCCAGCCGGGAAGGAAATCATCTTCCGCACGTGGACGGTGGGCGTCGGTACAGTCGGCGACCTGCACACCAACCCGGTGTCGTACGCGCAGGTCCTCGGCGGGCTCGACAATCCGCATCTGATCGTGTCCGACAAGTACACCCTGGGCGATCGAAGATGTCACCGCCGAGGATGTGCTCGTCGCCGCATCGCGGGTGGGTTCGGAGCCTCAGCCGGCTCACGCCGAACGAGGAGATCAGCCGACCGACGACGACGCCAGCAGGCCCCCTTGCCGGTGCTGCGCCACTGACAGCAGGACCGGCCCGTCAGCCCTCGATAGGCGTTCGGCGGGCACCGACGGGCCAGAGGATCGTGGTCGGGACGCCGTGGTGCCGCGCCCAGTGGATGGTCCGGTCCGTCGACGCGGGGTGACGGCCAGGCTTGCCGTCCCACACCGCCACGAGTCGCTGCACCCGTCGGACCAGCTCCCGGTTGGCAACCACGTAGGCGGCGGTGTCCGAGCGGTCGTAACCGGTGTGGACGACCGCTGCCGCCCGGTCGATCAACTCGTCGAAGGCCAGCCGGTTCTCCGGCCTGATCACCGCGACCCGGTAGTCGCGGGCCGGCAGGATCACCTCGTAGGTGCCGCCCAGATCGAGGATCGTGCGCGCGAAGACCTGGTCTGCACCGGCCGCCAGGCAGGTCACGCCGTGCACAGGCCGGTCGCTGATCCCGCCCAACTCGACGCGGAGAGCGTCGGCGACGAGCAGCTCGGTGTCGCGGGTCAGGTTGATGTGCCCTGTCACGCCGACGCGGACCGGGCCGAGGTCAGGCGGCATCCCTCGGGCCTCTCCGCTGCGCGGGCACCGGGGGCGCCAGCCGGATCAGCTCGAACCCGCTGTCGGACAGCACGTCGGGCAGTGCCCGGATCCCCTCACGATTCTGCTCCTGCACGTCGGACGGCAGTTCCTCCCACGGCCGCAGGGCGGGATGCCGCCGCTGGACGTCATCACGCGGGTCGCCGTAGGCCCAGCCGTCGCCGCGCCGTTCCCGGCACCACCGGTCGTGCTCCAGGCGGGCGAGTTCCTCGATCCGGTCGTCGATGGCCTGCCCGGCGGCCGAGGCGTCACCAGTGCCACCGTGCCGGGGCGCCACGACGCAACCGAGATCCAGCAGCTTGCCGGCGATGTCCTGCACGTGGGCCCGGTTGGCCCGCCGCAACGACTCGGGTAGTCGTGACCAGTCCACCATCGCCGGGGCATCGCCGAGTCGTACCCCGGCGCGCTGCTGGGCCTGGACGTACCGCTCGTGGATCAGCCGGGCCAGCCGCTCGGTGAGGTCCTCGGCGATCAGCCGGGCGTCGCAGGCGTGGGTGAGCACCGGATAGAGGCGGAGCTTGCCGTGTACTTCGTCGAGCAGGTCGTGACGGGAGTCGCCGTGGAAGGCCGCGGCGAGCGCCGCCTGCCGGTAGACCGGCACGAACACGGCACTCTCGGCGCCCTGCCACAGGGCGGGCGTGTCCAGCACGAACTGCAGACCGCTGATCTCGTCCGGTGCGCAGACGTAGATGCGGTCGTAGCGGTCGCGACCGAGACCGACGACGCCGTCGAGATCCAGGTCGTACGCGGTCAACTGGCAGACGGTGGCCAGGAACGGGTAACGCGATGACGCTAGAGCGATCTCGGTGCCGGCATCCGGTGCGACGACATCCACCTGCAAGGGTGGCACGGCGTTGCCCCCGGGGACGTCGGCTCGGGATGCGCGCCAGTGCCGGGCGGTCTCCACCAGGAGAGCCCGACGGAAGGTGCCGGTGCCCGCGATGAGGATCCTGGTTGGTTGGTCTCCCCCGCTGGGCAGCGGGTGGAGCCGGTGCAGTGCGCGTGCGGCGACGTCGTCGACGTGGAAGTAGTCCAGCCGCAGCCGGCTGGACCCCGCGGCACCGAGTCGTCGGGCCTGCAGGGACAGACACATCTCCGAGTCGTGAACCAGGATGTAGACCCGCGGTGGTTGCCGTCGGTCCTGGATGAGCCGGTTGGCGGTGTTGGCGATCGCGTGGTTGCGGTCGTCGTCCTCGCTACAGGCGTAGATGGTGTGGGCTCGGGGCAGGCCGGCGCCGCGTAGCACCTCGGGGCTGGTCGGGTCGCCGACCACGCCGAGGTACCGGCGCCACCGGTACTCCAGCGGCCCGAACGGTTCGGAGCGCACCACCACCACACGTTCACCGTCGGCGAAGAGCCGGTCGGCGAGCATGTGCGCGAACTGGGAGTCGCCGCAGACCAGGACGTGACCACGTGCCCGCCGGGCGCGCAGGCGGCGACTCTCGGCGGCCAGCAGCAGCCGGCTTGCCTCGGCCACGGCGAGGAGCGTGAACAGCGGGGCAGCGAACCGGGCGACCTGCAGCTGCCACGGGTAGGGGCCGGCGTTCTGAAAGGGTTCGGCGCCGAAGACGAAGAGTTGCAGGTCGTAGTAGAGCAGGTCGTACGGATCGTGGGCGACGTCCGGTCGGGCCTGGAGCAGGCGCTCGAAGCCGACGTAGCCGAGGACGAGAGCGGACAGCCCGATCAATCCGAAGAGGACTCGCAGACTCCAGCCGGCCGAGCGGGACGAGCCGGCGACCGGATCCGTCATGAGCTCATGGTATTTGACGAGGTCGATCGGATCGTCGCTCGACGCGCACGCGTGTGCACCTACGGCTCCGGATCGATCACGGAAAGTCGTCGGGTCGGGTGTCGGGCAGCGTCGCCAGCAGTTGCCCGGCCAGCCGCCGCACCGCGCCGTCATCCTCCTGATGCGCGAGCCGCACGAGCACCTCCCGGGTCCGGGTGTCCCTGTCGTAGTGACGGGTCAACGCGAGCAGCGCGGTCCGGCGGATCTCCCAGTCGTCGTCGTCAGCCAGCCGCAGCAGCAGGTCCCGTACCCCCGTGCGGCCGGCCAGGCTGGCGCCCAGCTGCTCCACGGCTCGGCGGCGGACCTCCAGAGCCGGATCGTCGCGGACCAGCCCGACCAGCAGCACCTGAACCTCCGTGTCGGCGCCGAAGTGCTCGCCGAGCGCGGCGGCGATGCGGGCGCGGATCGCCGGGTCCTGGTCCGACAGGCGGCGCATGAGCCGCAGCGTCACCGCCATGGACGCCGAGCCCTGCTCGGTCAGACAGCGCACGGCCGCATCGAACACGGTCGGGTCGGTGTCGGACTCGACGCATTCCAGCAGCACGTCGGTCACCAGTTCCGGGCTCCCGTACGCGCAGAGGGTCTGCACGGCGGCCAGCCGGATGCCGACGTAGCTGTCTCGCCGGGCCCGCCGGCAGAGTGTCTCCATCAGGCCCGGGGCGTCGCCGTGGCGGGCGAGCGCCTCGGCGGCGGCGCACAGCACGTTCGGGTCGGGGTCCCGACTGACCTGCTCGGCAAGACACTCCCGCACCTCAAGGTCCGCCGGGTCGGCGAGACGGGCCAGGCTACGGGTGACCCGCAGCCGGACGATCGGGTCCCGCTCCTGGGAGGCGCGGCTGATGAGCAGATCTCGGGTCGCGTGGCCGAACAGCGGTCGCCCGGTGAGCAGGTCGACCGCGGCGAGCCGGACGCTCGCGGTCGGATCGCGTCGAGCGCTCTCCAGCAGCAGTTCCCCGGTGCGGTGGTCGGGGTAGGCCTCGGCCAGCGCGCGCACCGCGGCGAGGCGTACCGTCGCGTCCTCGTCGACGTGAGCCGAGCGGGCCACCACTGTCCACCCGGTGTCGTCGGCGCGGTCCCGGTCGATCAGAGCGGTGACCGCTGCGGCCCGCACGGAGGACTCCTCGTCCTGCTCGATCTGATCGATCAGCCGGGCCCGGCAGCGCCCCTCCGGGTCGGGCACGAGCGCCAACCGCTGCACGGCGACCACGCGGACCCGCGCGGACGTGTCCGAGCAGGCCAACTTCAGCAACAGCTCGGTGCTCTCCGGGCTGGGTCGCTCGGGCAGCAGCTCGCTCAGAATGCGGCGTCGGACCTCGTCCGGGGCATCGCCGGTGACCCGCTGCAACGCTGTGGTCCGTGCGGTCTCGGCGTACTCCGGCAGAACCAGCAGACCCTTCAGCACGCACTGCACCACACCGGGGTCGGTGTCGGTGGCCAGCAGTCGCTGCATCGTCTCGGGTGCGTCCGGCAGGTCGGCGCATCGCGCCGTGAGCACTCCGGCGGCGGCTCGCCGCACCGCGACGGCGGTGTCCCCGGTGGCCCTGGCCAACACCTGACGGACGTCGTCGGAGAGTTCGGACCGGGTGCCGAGGGACTGCACGGCCAGCGCCCGCACCGCGAAATCGGGGGAGTTGGCGAGGTCGCGCAGCACGGCCACGAGGTCGAGGTCGGCGCCGAAGTGGGCGACCAACGCGCGTACGGCGGCCTGCCGCACCGCGGTGGAGACCTCGGCCTGCGCCTGGGCGAGCAGGATGTCCCGGCATCGGTGACTGCTGCCGCCGGTGGCCTCGAGGCGGCCGGCGGCCTCGGCCAGCCCGGCGACCAGGGTGAGGTGGGCCTGCCGCTCGCGGCCCTGCCCCAGCTCCCGGACGAGCAGGTCCTCCATCTGCTCCTCTGCGGTGGACAGCACCGCCGCGATCCGGGTGGCGAAGGCAGAGCCGGATCGCCAACTGGTCCGGACCCCACGACGGCGGTACCAGTGCAGAAAGATCTCCCGGCCGGGCCAACTTGGGCCGAGCGCCCGGATCGAGGACAACAGCTCCTGCTCGGTGAGATCCACCAGGTTCGGGTCGTCGACGGAGATGCCATGCTCGATGAGACGCACGACCTGGCGCAGCACGGCGTCGCCCGCGCCGGCCAGTTCGGCGGGCTGCGGCGCCTCGGCCACGCACTGCGCCGCCAGCACCAGGTTCCACGGCGGCCCGGTCAGGTTCAGCGGCGGCCACTGTTGAGTGGCTTCGGTGGCGAGCACGGTGACCAGCTCGTTGGCGGTCTGGGCGGGCAGGGCGCTGGCGACCAGTCGAAGCACCTCCCGCCACGACGGATCCGCCCAGTGCTCGCGAAACAGCGAACGCAGACGATCGAGGCCCCAGGTCGGATCGTGCTCGCATCTGTCCACGATCTCTTCGGCACAGAAGAACTCCAGGAACGCGCGGTGCACGAACCCGAACAGTCGCAGTCCGTAACGTTCCAGGATGAAGCTTCGCTGCCGCAATTTGTCGATCATCGAGTAGGCCATGGCGAGCGCCCGCTCATTCTCAAAACCGTAGAACGCGACGAGGTGGTCCCGGAAGATGCGCGCCAGTTCGTCGGATTCAATGTAGTTTCCGGCGGGGCCGGACTCGCGGAACTGCATCCAATACGCCAGGTGACGCAGCAGCCGACGCTTCGCCTGCAGGTCCAGCGACGGCACGTCGCCGTGGCTCTCGCGCAGCTGCTTGGTCACATCCCACTCGGAGATCAGTACGTCGGTCACATGCGCGTAGAGCCGGCGTCGATTGCGGGGCAGCGGGTGACCCCGGCCGACGATCGCCATGAGCATCAGCAACAGGGGGTTGCCGGCGATCTCGCGCATCGCTCGAGAACTGCCCACCACGTCGAGGATCTGCCGCCGCTGCCGCTCTGCCTCCACGGCCGGCGTGGGCATCACGTAGCGGTACCAGTTGCCGAGAAACCTCGCGATCTGCTCGTCGTCGAGATCCTCCAGTGTGAAGTGGTCGAAGCCTGCGTTGGCAAAGGTGTGCCGCTGGTAGCCGGCTGCCCGCGACGTGACCACAGTCAGCACCCCCGGGTACTCGTTGGCGAACGTGGCGATCTGCGCGGCCACCTCTTCCCGCTGCGCCGGGTCGAACACCTCGTCCAGGCCGTCGAACAGGAACAGCGCCTGGCCGCCCTGGCGCAGGTACGCCTCCAGCACGTCCTGGTCGACACCGGCCAGCCCCTGCTGGTGGCGGTGGCCGACGTAGTCGAGCAAGCCGTCGCACCGGCCGTCCCCGTGATGGGTGGCGTAGGAGCGCAGCTCGATCAGGACGGGTAGGTACCGGTCCAGCGCACTCAGTCGAGGCTCGACGCAGACCTCGGCCAGCGCCAGCGCCAGGTACCGCGCGGCCGCGGACTTGCCGGAGCCGGGGTCGCCGAGCAGCACGATCGTGCGCCGGCCCGGGTCGGACACCACGTCGAACAACGACAGCTCGTCCTTGGCCGCGTACTCCTCCCAGAGCCGCTCCACCTCCTCCGGGTTGACCACCCCGGGCAGCCCGCCGACGTCGTCGCCCGGCGTGGACCCGGCCCAACGCCACCATGCCAGCGGCATCTCCGGTCGCGCGTCCTCGTGGACGCGGGGCTCCACGAACACCTTGGGCAGCCCGACGGTGAGGTAGCCGATGGTCGGACGCGGCGAGACCGCGTCCACCGAGACGGCCTGGTATCTCAGCGACAACTGCTTGTAGTACTGGTTGCGGACGGCCGTCGGCAGGTGGGTGTCCGGGTCGGCGGGCTCGCGCGCCGGGGACCTGCCACTGCGTACGTCGGCCAGTGCGGCGGTCACCTTGGCGGTGAGGTCGTCCACGCCGGAGAAGAAGGCGCAGAGGTGGCGCTCCTTGAGCTCGCGGCGCAACGCGACGATCTGCTGCCAGTCGGCATCGCGGTCGATCATGTCGACCGGCCAGGGCGTGTCCTCCGCGAGCAGGAAGACCAGGCAGGGCTTTCCCGCCGCGAGCGCCTCCCGGTATTCCAACTCGGTGATGGAGGACTCCTGGCCGGGCGGCCGGAACCCGTACCGCCAGGCGAACAGCCCCACATAGAGATCGCACCGGCGCACGTCGGCGAGGCAGCGTTCCAGCGGCGGCCGGATGTCGGCGCCGTACGCCTCCATGGCCACGTCGTCGATCTCGAGACGGCGAGCCACGGCGTGCACGGCAGCGCGGTATTCCAGCAGGTCCTTTTGTGTGGCCGAAATGTAGACCTTCATGAACGGCAAACTCCAGGGGGTGGCTGGCGACCGCACCATTGAAAATATCAGCCGCTGTCACGTCCGTCCGACCCGCGAACACTCCGAACGCCCGCCGTACATGGGATTCCCGCCGACCCCGGGCTTATGATGGCCATCAACAGATACGGATCCGGGCGGTCGAATCTCGTACTCGCGGAGTTTCGATTGTCCGACGCGGATCCGTGTCAGTGCCGGTCGCGAGGGGTGTACGTCAATCAGCATGAGCCGCATACCGCGGGATGAGCGCGGGTCGGTGGCAGCGTTGCGGAGGAAGCCATGCTCACGGTCGGTGAGGTGCACACCAGCCTTCTGCAGCACAGCACGGCGTTGGCCCAGGAGCAGAGCGCCGAAGTGCTCAGCCTGATCGAGGGCGAGGCCGTGCTGACCTCCCGGCGTCCATCGCTGTACGCGGTGTCACCCGATGTCCGCACCGGTGTCGACTGCTGGCTCCCGAGCGCCAAGATGCGCCAGTTACGTGGAGTGGGAGCCGTCGTCACCCGGGCCATCATCACCGGCGGCCGGATCGTGCAGGCCTCCTCGGTCATCCACGTCGTCGCCGGCGAGCGCCGCCAGCCGTGGTCGCACTATCTGGCCAACCCCGGTGTCCTGGAGACGGTCGGCAAGCTGGACGTCGCCGACCTCAGCGCGGGCTTCCTGCACGGCAACAACGCCGACGTGCTGAACCTGGAGGCGATCACCGGCAGGGTGCTCGACGGTGTGCAGATGTCCGACCTGCTGGACCGGCGCCCTCCACTGCGCACCGCCCGCACACGGCTGCGCTGGACCGCGCAGGCCGACGAGCGTCCGAACCGGGACGTCTCGGCGGTGGTCACCGTGGACTCGCCCACCCTGCGTACGGTCGAACTCGTGCTCGACCCGCAGGACGTGCCGGCCGCCGTGGCCGGGCTCTGCGAAGATCTCGCGTTGCACGACTGGCTGCTGACCATGCTGTCCTCGCTGGTGGAGTCCGTGGTCACCCGATCGGCCTCCGGGCAGGAGCACGTCGAGCGGCTGCGGCCGGTGCTGGAGCACCTGCTGCACCTGTGGCTGCCCGGCGCGCGGGTGCACCCGCGGCTGCGGCCTATCTGGGACCAGTTGGAGCAGGTACCCGGGTTCAGCCGTCAGTGGAACTCGTCGGTCAACTGGATCCGGGATCAGATCAGCGTGAGCAACATGGCTCTGCTGCGCGACCTGGCCGGCCGGGTGGCAGTCGACGAGCCGTGCCGGCGCTGAGCACGCTCAGTCGCTGATGAACACGTAGCTCAGCCGGTCGACCAGCTCGCTGGGCAGGTGCAGGCCCTCGCCGCCGGCCCGTTTGGCGACCTGCTGCGCGACCGCCGGCGGCACCGCCACCTGGCCGAGGATGGTCCGTACGGCCAGCTCCACCGGCAGGTACTGGGTGCCCATCAGGGTCAGCGTGCGATACGCGCAGAACGGCGCGGCCGTCGGGTTCAGCTGGACGATCGCCGGCAGTTCGTCCCAGTCCGTCGGCAGCTCACCGGCGAGCTGACACGGCTGCGTCATCGTCTCGCCCCGATGCCGTAGCACGCCGAGTCGGGTCATCTGCCAGACCGAGGCGAGCAGGGCGCAGGCCCACACCCGGGCGTCCGGCTCGTCGGACCAGAGCTCGATGTCGACGAAGATGGAGTGCCGGGGATCGCCGGACTGCAACGGCGGAGACCACGGACGTGGCAGGGTCATCGCCGGCGCGTCGACGTGCCCGGGAGACCGTTTACCGTTGGACAGCCAGCCCGACTCGCTCAACGGTGGACGACTGCCGGTGGTGTGCCGAGGTGGTTCCACCACCAGTGTGTCGACCACCAACCGGGCCAGCTCGGCGCCGTCGTGCCGGGCGAAGCTGGACTCCCGGGCCACGTAGTCCAAGATCAGGCCGTGCTCCGCCGCGGCGCTCTGCACCTGCGGGATCACCTCGCGGGGGGTACCGAAGCGGTGGAAGTAGTCGTCCAACATGAAGCAGGTGCTGATTCGCGGCTCCCGGTGTGCAGGCAGCCCTCGTCGGGCCAGAGCCGGGATCGCGGCCGACCAGTCCGCAATCCGCTCGAACTTGCGCCTCAGCTCCTCACACCCGTCGCCGAAGTCCTCCGCGTAGAAGTGCCCCAGCTCCACGGACAGATGCGAGTACGCCACGCTCTCTGTACGACGCACCGCAGCTGCCTCCTGGAACCTGACATCCATGCCGATCACGCGGTGTCCCATGCCGTCTCGTCGAAAAGCTTCTCGGTCAGGTCAACGAACGCGTCCACCGTCTTGACGTTGGCAATCTTGGATTGCACGTCGTGATCGGAGATCAGCTGCTCCCGCCACTGAAGCAGAGGATCCAGCGGCACCACGCCGAGCAGCGTCGTACGCCCGACACCTCGTCTTCGGGCCAGCTCCGACAGCTCCGCGTCGCACTTGCGCAGGAAGGCCTGCTGGGCGAGGCCGAGGTGACCGACTTCCGGGCCACGTGAGTCGATCACCGCCGTACGGATGAAGCGCAGCGACTCCCGTAGCCTGTCCGGCTCGTGGCCGTACTCCTTGCCCATGGCCACGATCCCACCCGCCTCGAAGGCCAGGTCCGCCGCTGCGGTGACGTGCTGGGGAGTCCACCGGTGGAAGACCAACCAGCGCACGGCGACCTTGCGCAGGGTCGAGGTCGCGGTGGCGGCCAGCGCGATCTGACTGGCGTACGACCGGCCGGCGCTGAGGTCCACCAGGGTCAGGTCGAACTCCTCCTCCAGCCGGAGGAAGAGCTCGGCGCAGCGCTTGGCGATGTCGTTGGTGAAACCGAACTCGCTACCGTTGCGTTGCCCCGGCAAGAGCACCAGCGGACCGGACCCGATGGGCCTCTGACGCAGGCTGGCACGTTCGGAGGTGCCCCACACGTCCAACTGCTCCGGAGACGGGATCTCCCCGCGCAAATATCGGTGCAGGCCGCCACCGTTGGGCCCGGCGCCCTCCACGCCATTGACGGCCTGCGGAATCTGGAACGTGATGCCGGCGGTCGGCGAGCCGAAGTCGTAATCCAGGTAGCAGGTGGGGCGACCGGACAACGCGCTGCGGTAGGCGATGTTCGCCGCGGTCACCGACCGCCCGGTGCCGCCCTTGTGCGACGTGACGAAGACCAGCATTCAGATCCCCTCGCTGGCCTTCTGCTGTCCGGTGGCGACATCGTTGAGTAGCAACAGGAGAGTGTTCACCAGAGCGGCCGCCGTGCCGGGACGCTCGTCGACCAGCAGCTGCGCCCGGCCCAGGCTGGCTCGGATGCTGCGCATGCTGCGCTGCATCGCCTCACCGTCGAAGGTGCCGCGCATCAACTCCCGGTCGAACAGGTATTCGGCCTCGTCGATGAGATCCTGCGCGTAGTCGGCCAGCCGGCCGGCCCGTGGGAACGGCCGCTCCCACAGCAGCTGACCGGAGGTGACCAGAGCCTGCACCACCCGCTCGGTCAGATACCAGGAGGGTGCGTCCGGCTTCGGCGCCAGGCCGGGAAAAGCACCACCGGCGTGGTCCCACAGCCCCTGGTGCCGGCCGTCCGGGATGCGCCGCAGCAGCAGGTGGTCCCACACCTCGTCGGCCAGCTCGAGCAGTTCACTGCGCCGTCGGGCGTTGCTCAGCAGACCGGCGACGGTGGTCGCCCGCTGTAGCAGCACCGTGGAGAATTCGTTCACGTTCCACGTCATGATCGGCTTTGACGTGTCGTCGTTCAGGGTCACCCGTTTGCCTGGCGCGTGCACGAACAGCGCCGGCTCGCCGGGCGACGCCCGCCGGGTGATCCGCGCCCGCTGCGCCAGCTCCACCAGCACCGAGGCGATCCGCCCGAGCTCCTCGTCACCGCCACGCCCGACGGCGATCAGACCCTTCACGGCCAGCGACGTGGCCTGGAGGGTGTAGTAGTCGGTCCGGTCACCGTCGGTCGTCCGCCAGGGGATGTCCTCGATGGGCCACCGCCGTCGGTTGCCGAAGGTCGCCACCGTCGCCCAGTACGTCCGGGTGAGCTCCCAGCGCAGTTGCAGCGCCCGGGACAGCCGCTGCTGCTCCTCGTTGAGCAACCCGAGCAGCCGGGTGCGTTCGGAGTTCAGATCCTCGATGGCGTCCATCGCGATCACCGTGAAGTAGAGGTAGGGGGCGTTCTCCGCAGAGCCCTCACGCTGCAGGCCGATCGGTTCGGTGGTCGGGACCTCCTCAGCCCCGGAGATGATCCCCCACGACCAGCCGCACTCGAACAGCATCTCGCTGTTGTCCAGGTCCTCGGTCACCCGACCCGACCCGATGATCACGCTACGCAGGCTCGCCATCGTGTCCCGCAACTGCTCGCGCAGCGCCGCCACCAGCTCGCGGCGCGGCAGCTCGTCCTGGTTGACCATGTCGCACAGACGAGTGCCGTACTCGTCGGTGGAGGTGAAGACGAAGGTGCTGAAGCTGCGGAGCAGGCCGACCATCGCCGCCGTGAGGCGCGCGCCCGCCATCGCGTCCAGTTCGTCCAATTGCGCCAACAGGTCGCGCCGTTGGGTGGAGCCCCGGTAGACCTTGACGAAACCGATCGTCGCCAGCGTGAGTGTGACCGACACCGCGAACGAGTCGACGATGTCCAGGGAACGCTGCTCGTCGGTGAGCTCCGGACCGCCCTCCAGCGGGGTGAGGTAACTGCCCCCGCCGAAGATCGGGGCGCCGGCGTCGTCGGTATACCGCCGGAAATAGTCGATCATCACGCTGACCAGCCGGCGGGGAATCTCGATCGCGCCGCCGATCGGGCTGAGCGCCTCGATCACCTCTTCGTCGGCGCGGTCCGGGTCGTCCAGTGACAACACGGGGACCTTGGCCGCGGGGAGCAACAGGGTCAGCAGTTGCTCTGCGTCGCTGATCGAGTTGGTACCACTTCGGCTACCCCAGTGCCATTCACCGTTCGCCCAGCAACTGCGAACCGTAGCCCGCCAGATGTCGAGGATTTCCTGGCGCGGCTGCATCCGCATGACCCACCGCCGTCTGTTGTAGTCGTCGACTCGAAACCTCTGGTATTGCCGTGCCCACAATGGTCCACGATGACGTACAGCGTCATGGTAGCGGGCCAGTCGAGTGCCACTCGAAAGGCTTCGATGGCCGCGTGTCGACACTCCGGCCAATCGGGCACGATGGAATGCCGCGCCGCCACGCTGCGCCGACAGCACGACGTCGGCGCATCCCACAGGCACGCATCGGCGCTATCCGCGGGTACGGCCCGTGGCCAGCAGCATGCTCAAATACCCGTCCCGCAGCGGCGGCCTCGGCCGCACCTCGTGGACGTCCAGGTCGTACGCGCCCGCCGCGATGCTGGCCACCACGTCTGCGCGCTGCAGTGCCACCGCCGGGAACATCCGCCGACCGACGCTGTAGCCGAGGGACCCGAGCATGACCGTCACGGCGAAGGGCGACCCGGGCCGCAGCGCGTCCAGAAACCGACCGATCGCGTGCTCGGCCTCGGCCCGGTCGGCCGAGATGGAGCAGGCCACGAAGAACATCGTACCGGCGCTCCAGACGTGCCTCGGCAGGGTGAAAACGCTGGCCCGCACCACCCGGCCCACCTGTGCCAGGCGCCGGCGCGGGTCCGCCAGTGCCGCGTACGCCGGGTGCTCCGCGCACACCTGCCAGTACGGGTCCCAGAGCTCGTCGTAGCTGTCGACCTGCGTGCGCAGCCAGTTCACGTTCGCCGTCGACCATTCACACAGGTCGACGGCCTTTGCGAACGGCAGAAGCGACAGCGCCGGATAAAGGTTCGCTCCCGACCCCACGTCGACGCACCGTGCGTCGGAGAGCTTCGCCTCGGCGAAGAAGTCCCGGATGCGGCAGAGGATCTCCCGATCGTCGGACCGCAGATCCGCGTAGTTGTGCCGGACATATGCCTGCGGGTCGAAGCTGTCCCACTCGACGTCGGAATTGACCGGCCTCGGCGACTGAATCGGCGAGCGTGGCGTCGACTCGCCGCAGCCGCCCCCAGTCGCCGGGGTCAACGCCATGGACGGGCCTCCATCGGGTCGGCGAATCACATTGGTCGCTGAAGCGGCGCTCAGTGCACTGCCCATTATGTATCGGAGATAGTGTTGATCACCACCAGCATAGGCACCCACAGCACACCAACCATCAACCTGCACGAAGGCCGGAGCTCAACCCCTGCTGGCGATTTGTTCGGTCTTTGGCCCGACGGCGTCGTCGGGGCATGAGTGGTGGTCAGCTGACATAGTTCGGTTCGTCATAGCGAGGGCGGCTGCCGCGAGTAGGGGCGGCAGCACGAACGGGGCACGGTTCCCGGATTGCTCCACGAGCAGGCCGGCGAGTGACTGGCCCGCAGCCGTGCCGACGGGTCCGGCGGCGCAGACGATGGTCATGGTGATCGCGACTCGGGTGGGTGCCAGCCGCTCGGTGATGGCGTAAATAGTGATCATGTAAGGCGTGATGGCGATTCCCGCTACCAGGACGACCGGCGCAAGTGGCAGCCGCGCCCCGCCGACTGGCAGCAGAACCATGGCGACCAGAAGCCCGAGAGCGAAGAGGCGATAGCGGGTTCGCAGGGCCACCCGGGATGGGATCCAGGCGTAGGCGATGCCGGCGATGGCGCTGCCCGCACCAAGCGCGGCGTAGAGCAATCCGCCGGCAGAGGGATTGTCTGCCGCAGTGGCGTGTGCCGTCACTCCTACCTGAACGGTGCCGAAAATGGCGCCCATGATCGCCATGGCCGCACACATTGCTGCCAGCCCTGCCCGAGGCAACGGCACCGTCACGGATCGCGATGGTGCCCGCTCGGGAGCGGTCGTGTACAGCAACGCCAAGGGAACCGCCGCCGCAAGGAGAAGCACGATGCAGGCCGTGAGCGGCGCACCTGCTGGGACGGGAGCCCAAACCGCGGCGAGAAGCCCGACAACAGCAGGCCCAGCGATGAAGCTCGCCTCGTCCGCAGCAGCTTCGTACGACAGTGCGGTGGTAACCAGGCCTGGCTGTTCAGGCCGTGCCCGCGCCAGATGAGACCAGTGAACACGGATCAGCGGACCTATCTGTGGTTGAGTCGCGCCGACGAGGACAGCAGCGCCAAGAAGTGTCGGACGATCAGCGGAGGTGGCGGCAAGCAGACCGGCCAGAGCGACGGCGTTCGCAACGGCCATGAAGACGCCAAGCTGACGGATGCTAGTGCGATCGGCCAGCCGTCCGACGATGACACCTCCCATGCCAATGGCGAGGCTCTGAGCTGCGGCGGCCGCGCCAGCGAAGGCGAAGCTGCCCGTGGCATGCTGCAACAGCAGCAGCGTGCCCAAGGGCGTCATTGCATACGGCAACCGGGCGAAGAATCCGATCGGGAATACCAGGGAACGGGACGCACGGGCAAGCTCCCGGTATGACAAGGGCGTTCTCCTCGCATGACGAAGAGACGCGTCTACCCAGCCACCGGACGCGTGCAAATCCCGATTCTGACCGGAGTTTAACAACGTCGACGCCCGCAGCCGCATCGGTCGACCGGGGGCACGCCCACGATGGCCGCGCCTTGCCGGCGGCAGATCAGGCACCTGATCTTGGCGGGACATACGGCAGGCAGGAAGGCACCGCCGATGGCCCGACTGCGCAACGTTGCATTCTGGGTCATCAGCCGATCGGACGACCGAAAGCGATGATCGGCTATTTCCATGTGCGACGGACACTTTGCGACGCTTAGGAAGGAGGCATGACCAACGAGCGGACCGTCCCCCTGCTGCCGTGCGCATCCATTGACGACATCGAGACCTTCTATGGAGTTCTCGGTTTCCGCACCACATACAAGCAACGCAAGCCCAACGCGTGTGTGGGGGTGCAGCGCGAAGACCTGCATCTGCAGTTCTTCGAGATCGCCGGATTTGACCCGGAGCAGTCCTACGGCTCCTGTCTGGTACTCACCGCGGACATCGAGGGACTACATCGGGCATTCGCAGCCGGCATGCGCGCCGCGTACGGCAAGGTACTGGTGTCCGGAACGCCGCGGATGACCCGGCCCAGGGCGCGGAAGAACGCCGACGGGTTGGGCGGATTCAGCGTCATCGACCCGGGCGGAAACTGGATCCGCGTCTTTCGGGACGCCGCCACCGCGCCCATGCCGGCCGCCACGCCTGCCGGGCGGCTAGCCAAGGCCCTCGCGAATGCTGTCGTGCAGGCCGATTCCAGGGGAAGCGTCGGACAGGCCGTTCGGATCCTCGACAGCGCGTTGGCCCGCCCGCAAGCCGACGACGACCCGGTCGAGCAGGTAGAGGTCCTGGTCTACCGCGCCGAACTCGCGATGGTGCTGCACGATCCAAAGACTGCGGTCGAGATGCTGGCCCGCGCCCAGTCCGTCACGCTCACGGAACACGAATCCGACAGGGCGGCACCCGCGTTCGACAACGCCGCCGAACTCGCAGCAGCACTGCGGTGACTCGCCACACGAACGCCTCCCTCCTCTCGACATGAGCGGACGCCGCTCGACTGACGACCGGGACCAAACTGGCTGACCCCTTCGTGAAGGGCCTGGTCAGTGGTGCTGCGGCGCGAGCACACTGGCGGTCCCCGGCGCCGCCGTCGGCGAGCCCGTTGACCTCCGCGGGCTGCCTGGCCACGATCATTCGTACCACCACCTCGTACGCCGACAGACCGCACCGAATCGCCACCGAGTCGCCTACCCGTCAGCCCGGCATGCGACGCTCAAGCTCCGTGACCAACGGGCCACACCGCGTGGCCCCGGACACTAGCGCCAAAGCCCGCACCATCCCTGGCATGACAGCACGGCAGCCCCCAACCCCACACCCCTTGTGCCCGGAGGAACGTAGACCATGGACCACGCATCTCAGCTCATCCAGGAGCGGAGTGCCCCGCCGGCCACGCTGGTGATCTTCGGTGCCTCCGGTGACCTGACCCGGCGTAAGCTACTGCCCGCAATTGAGAGCCTGGCTCGGCACGAGCGGCTCCCGGACCAGTTCGCGCTGGTCGGCGTCGCGCGCACGTCGATGACCGACGAGCAGTTCGCCGAGAGCGCCCTCGGCGAACGCACCCTTGCCAGCAAGCGCCAACTCCAGGGCGGCGTGCGGTACGTGGCTGGCGGCTACGACGACCCGGAGACCTACAAACGGCTCGTGGAGACCCTCGACGAGCTGGACGTACAGCGTGGCACCTCCGGCAACCGGCTCTTCTACCTGTCCACACCGGCCGGGGCCTTCGAGCCGGTGATCAACGGACTGGCCGGTGTCGGGCTCAACCAGCCACGCGAAGGCTCCTTCTCCCGCCTGGTCATCGAGAAGCCGTACGGGCGCGACCTGGTCACGGCCCGCGAGCTCGACGGCGTCGTGCACAGCGCGTTCGACGAGCACCAGGTCTTTCGTATCGATCACTATCTGGGCAAGGACACCGTCCAGAACGTGCTGGCGCTGCGCTTCGCGAACTCGATCTTCCAGCCCATCTGGGATCGCTCCTGGGTCGACCACGTGCAGATCACCGTCGCCGAGACCCTCGGCGTCGGCAGCCGCGGCGGCTTCTACGAGGACGCCGGCGCGATGCGGGACATCGTGCAGAACCACGTGCTTCAGGTTCTCGCGCTGGCACTGATGGAGCCACCGGCCTCATTCGAGGCTGAGGGCCTGCGCAACGAGAAGGTGAAGCTGCTGCAGGCGATCCGGCTCCCCACCGACCGGGACATCGCCGAGGCCGCGGTCCGGGGACAGTACACCCGGGGCGGCACGCGGGAGGAGCTGATGGCCGGCTACCGCGAGGAGGCCGGCGTGGACCCCTTGTCGCGGACCGAGACCTATGCCGCTATGCGGCTCAACGTGGACAACTGGCGCTGGGCCGGGGTGCCGTTCTACGTACGCACCGGCAAGCGCCTGCCGGCCCGGCTCACCGAGGTGGCACTGCAGTTCCAGCGGCCGCCGCACCTGCCGATCCCGACCGACCAGCTCACCGGCCTCGATGCTGACGCGCTGATCCTGCGGATCCAGCCGAACGAGGGCATCTCGCTGCGCTTCGGTGCCAAAGTGCCGGGCCACTCCTTCCGGGTCCGCACCGCCACGATGGAGTTCTCCTACGACCAGACGTTCGTCGAGGAGTCCCCCGAGGCGTACGAGCGTCTGCTCCTGGACGCGCTGATCGGTGACGCGTCGCTGTTCATCCGCAGCGACGAGGTGCAGCAGTGCTGGCGGATCGTCGACCCGATCATCGACAACTGGGAAAAGGACAACTCGCCGATCCCCACCTACGAGGCCGCTTCCTGGGGCCCGACCGACGCCGACCGGCTCATCGGCCGGCACGGCCGCAAATGGCGCAACTCCGCGTGACCCTGCCACGACGAGTGGCACCGCGTTGCTGAGCCCGATCGCTTGGTCGCACCATCGACGGCAGCGGTGGGTGGGAGCCGGCTCCCACCCACCGCTGCGCCGTACTCGCCGGCTGGAGCCGGGTGAGCGGCAGCCGCTGCACGGCACGGCCACCCGTACCTGGTGGTGGCGATCCAGGACGCGAAGAACGTGGTGCAGGCCGCCGTCCACATGCTGAGCAATGTGGGCGGCACCAGGTACATCGCGCGCCTGGTCGAACTGAGGTGACCGCTGGCGCGGTGGTCGGGCCTGAAACCGACATTTCGTAAAAACCGCCGTATTAGGTGCGTAACGTGCCGGGCATGTTCTCTCGCACATGGCGTAACCTGTTGCTCACAGCGCTCGGGATGGGCATGCTCGCCGGTGCCGGTCAACTTGGCATCGCGTTCAGCTTCGGCATCGTCCCGCTCGCCGGCGCCTCCACCGGCGCCGCCGTCAACCAGTGGCCTGCCCAGCTCGTCTGGGTGGGCTGGTTCGCGGCACACGCCGCCGTAGCCGGCACCATCGTCGCCGCACGCCTGGCCCGCCGGTACGGGGTGCTCGGGAGCACGGGCAGATTGGTGGCCGTCGCCGCCGCCGCCGCGCTGGGCGCCACCGTCGTGGCACCGCTCTGCATCCGGCCGGCCCAGGCCGCCGAGCACTTCTCTGTGGACCCGATCTGGGCCGTCGGCATCTGCGCGACCCTCGGCGCGCTGGTTGGCGCGGGTGCCGCGATCGCCGTACTGGTGAAGCCGCCGCTGGGTTGGAACATGGCGGCAGTGGGCGGCGTGGTTTGGCTGCTGGCGCTCGTCTCGGTCGTCCCGTCGCTCGCAACCGCCGGGCCGTTGCCCGCCGTACGGCTCGGTGTGCTGGAGCCGGCCGGGCTCGACGCCGACGCGGCACACCGGCTGGCGATCCTGACTCTGCCGTCGGTGGCCCTGCTCATCGGCGCGGCGACCGGCGGGCTGGCCCGCTGGCGCGGGCATCCGCCGCTGGTCAACGGCGTGACCGGCGCAGCCGGCACGGTGCTGGTCGCGTTCACCTATCTGACCGCTGGTCCCGGCGACGCCGTCGACCGGTACCAGATCACGCCGTACTACGGGGCGCTGCTCGCCGTCGCCGCCGGTGTGCTCGGCTCGGCCGCCGCCGCGTTGTTCCGCTGGCCGCTCCTGCCGCGCACCGCCGGAGCACGGGTCGCCGAGTCAACCGACATCCTCCGTCCGCTGGCCGCCGGTCCCGCCGTACGGCGGCCCATGAGGCCGGCCGTTGGTGGTACGACCAACGAGCCGGAGCCCGTCGACCTGACCGGCACGGGGCCGGTCGCCGGCGCGACCGCAGCGCAGCTCCCGACCGCAACCGAACCGCTGGGCCTCGGTGCACCGGCTGTTACCGCCGCATCGGCCGCACCCGCCGACCTCGCCACACCGGCCGACCTCGACGACAGCCCGGAGACATCGGAACCGGCCCCCGCGACGACGGCTCACCTTCCCGCGGGACCTGGCGGGGACGGCTCCGGGACGACGGAGGCGGCGGTCGACAACACCGAACCCGAAGGGATGCCGCCCGACGGGGCCCTCGTCGCCCCGGGGACCCTCCGGATGTACCAACCGCCGAAGACCGACCGGACGCAGGTTCAGGCGACCTGGCCGGTCGTTCCGGCGCGGCGGGTGCCGCCCCCGGCCGAGCCCGCTCCCGGCGCCGAGGCAACCCAGTCAGCCGGCACGCAAGAGAGGCCCGAACCGGCGCTCCCACCTCGGCACCGGCCGCCCCTACCCAACCTGATCCGGGCTGCGAACTGGGACGCCCTCGCGACCGCCCAGCGCGCCGGGCCCCCGCCCACGACCGATGCCGTGCCGGCCCGCCCCGCCGGGACCGACCCGGTCCTCGCGCCGGCCGACCCGGCATCCGTCGTCGAGGCGGGACGGGCCAGCGGGCGGCTGGGCCTGTTCCGGCGCAACAAGTCCCGGGCCAACGCGGACGGCGCGGGCACCCCGGCGGACGGCGAGCCGCTGCCGAGGCAGGACGCGGAGTTCGTCGACTGGGTGACCCGGCTGGGCAATCCGGTGGCGGACAACGAGCCGGATCAGGAAGGCGGTCGCCGGTCACTCCGCTTTACCGGCAGCCACCACAGCGACCGTTCCTGACCAGCGGAGGGCAACGACCCCTCGCGCTGGCCTGGGAAACCGTCGATTAACTCGGAGCGTGGACGGTCCGTGGCAGTTTCGTGACCGCCGTGCTGGGCCGTCTCGATTTGCACAGCAGGGTGTGCGCGCTGCTCAACGCCGGGCACGTACCGCCGATGCTGGTACGCGACGAGGACACCCGGGGGCTGCCGCTGCCGGGAAACTTCCCCTGGGCATGTTCGCCGAGGCCTCATACCGGGCCGGCGAGGTCACCCTGCGCCCCGGCGACCGTCTGGTGGTGGTCACCGACGGCGTGCGGGAGCGCAACGCCGCCAGCCTGGATCTGCCGGCCATGTTGCGGTCGATCGCCGGTCTGCACCCGCGCGAGGCTGTCCGGGCGTTGGCCGACGCCGTGCTCGAGGTCAGCGGGCCGACGCTGGCCGATGACGCCACCCTGCTCATCGTCGACTGGCACGGCGCACACAGCGAGGACCGAGACCAGTGCCGGCGCGAACCAGGCGCGCGCCAGCACCCCGCTGCCCGACTGACTAGCTGCCTGACGTGTCAGTGGGACGCATGTCGGCTTCAGCTGCCAGCACGCTGTCGTAGACGTCGATGGCTTGATCCACCGACGTGACCGTCAGAACGCTGCGCACGGCGGGCTGCGCCGCAGCCAGGCACAGCCGACCGCCGACGTCGCGCAATGCCTTGAACGTCACGACCAGCGCGCCGAGCGCGCTGGAGTCCATGAAACCCACTCCAGCCAGGTCCACCAGCACCCGGCGGTTACCGGCGTCGACCAACCGTTGCAGACCCTCGCGCAACTGCGGGGACGTCGCCATGTCCAGCTCGCCGCGCACCTCAAGCACGGTGCAACCCCGGCCAGCCCGGACCGACAACTGCAGATCCACCACAACCTCCCCCACGCCGATGATCCCCGCTTACCCTATTCCGCCGGCGGACGAACGCCGCCGGCCGGTGTACATCGGGCGGACAACCCACCCGTTTCACCTCAGCTAGGCCGGGTAGCGGTGAGACGTCGGGTAGCGGTGATCAGAGCCAGCGCATCCCGCCTTAGGGTGTGACCGGGGGTCCGGCGGATCAGGCACGGGCCGGGAGGAGTGAGCAGATGCGGGTGAGTATGACGCTGTCACTCCCTCGCCAACCGTCCTCGGCGACCCGCGCCCGCCATGTACTCACCACCCTGCTGAGCCTCACCGACGTCAGCGAGGACACCCGCGCCAACCTCGCCGTGCTGATCAGCGAGGCATGCGCCAACGCGGTGATCCACGCCGACCCCGACAGCGACGTCGACATCACCATCGACATCGACGACCACGCCTGCCTGATCGAGGTCGGCAACCGCGGCCGCAGCCCCGACAACACCCAACTCGACGCTGGCCTCCCCGCACCACTCACCATCGGCGGCCGTGGACTGCCCCTGATCGGCGCCCTCGCCGACACGGCCGCCTTCGTCACCGGTGCACCGCGCCAGGTGCTGCTCCGGATCACCAAACACCTCACCACGCAGCAGCACCCACCCGCTGACCGGTAAGTCGAGTACGTTGCCGCAGCCTGCCCGTCACGAACGGCACGCTGCTCAAGCCGACCACGGCCTGGCGCACAGTCGTTCGGCAACCGGTGCCGAAACTCAGCGACAGCTCGTCGCCTCGCGGCTTCCTGCGGGGTGACCCGCGCAGTGCTAGCACGCCACACAGCGGCGCATACAAGATTGCGCAGGCTGAGCATGAGAAGCGCGTCTGCCGAGCGGTCGATTCACGTCCGCTCACCCAACAGGAAACGGGCTGCTGGAGGTCAATGCTGCCATTGACCAGGAGAGTAGACCCGATATTGATGACTCCAACGCGGGCCACCACACCGAACAGATAAGGTGCTCGATTCCTGCCGCCAGGTCAGCCAGCCCCTCGGCCAGCTGCCCACTGAGGGGGATGGTCGTATCGTTGCGGAACATCGCTGGTCAGGGCGGCTCCCCCCGTGGCTGCCCTGACCAGCCAGACGTGTCCTGATCGGGCTGGATGTGCCCAACGAGTGCACGCTTCTCGGCCAACCCCCGTGGCACCAGTTGGTCAGCGAGGCGCGCGCGACCGCCCGGGTGAAGGCCTCCACTAAGCCGCTCATCGGCGGTTCTGTTGGGGTTTCCCGCTCCGGGCGGGAAACCCCAACAGAGTGGATCACCGAGTTGGTGTCACTGGTTCAGGAAGAGCCGTGAGCGTCGGGCGGTGAGACGGCCGATCGCGCCGATGGCGATCATGGCCGCGCCGGTGCCGAACAGCCACCAGGCCGCGCTCATGTCGGTGCCGGTGACGGGTAGCGCAGGCGTCGTGGTCGGTGGGGCAGTTGGCGGCTGCGTCGGATCTGTGGTCGGCGGCGCGGTGGGCTGCGTCGGGGACGGGGTGGGCTGGGTGGGCGTCGGGGTCGGCGAGGCAGCCAGCGGTCGCTCGCAGCGCGCCTCGGCCAGGATGACGGTGCCGACCGGGATGTCCAGCAGGGGCCCGCCGACGATGGTGCCGGTCAGGCGCAGGGTCGCCTGGACCGCGATGGCGACGGCGCCGTCGGCGGTGACCGTCTCCACGCTCGTCACTGTCGCGTTCAGGGCGGCGCCGGTCAGTCCGGCGACGGTGACCGCGGCGCTGGCGGTGACGCCGGGAGTGTTTGGCACCAGGTCGATCGGCTCGCCGAACAGCTCCAAACCAGTGAAGGTGGTGTCGGCGGTCTGCGCACCGACCTGAGGGCAGGTCACGGCCGCGGTGATGACATCGGCGTCGATGACCGGGGTGCCGAGCACCGCCAGGGCGAGATCGGCTATCTCGGCGTTGGCGGAGGAAGCGGTGTCACCTCGGGTGGCGCTGACCTGCACCACGGTTCCCGAGGCCGTCACGCCGAGCGCACCGGGAACGGTGATCGCGAGTGCGGTGTCGGTGTCGGTGCCGCCGCCTGCCGGTGCGGTCGCGCTGCCGATCACTGCGTCGGCGGTGATCACCGGGATCCCGGCTACCGTCGCGGCCAGGTCCACCACCACACCGCGGGCGCTGGCGTCGCCGGGGGCGGCCATCGCCGGTGCGGCAGCCGACACGGCTACCGCGCCTGAGACCGCGACCGCTATCGCGGCAGTCGCGGAAAGTCGCTGGAACAGTCTCACGTCTAGGCCTCTACTCATTCGGGTGCCCCTCGACCTTCGAGGAGCAACGCGACGCTATCCCGAATACGGGCGTAACTGGTCTAAATGGGATAATTCGCGGCAGTATCGCAGGCGGAGGCAGTGGCGCAGCGGCCTTGGATCGGCTCAGCCGACGAGACCGAACGAGCGTGATGAGGGGATGGAAGGTACGCACGACCGAGACGCTCTGGTGCCGTTCCTGCTGGAAGGTCGACCAATCGCCGCCTCACTGTCGCCGGAGGACTCCTCGCCGCCACCAATCGGGCGGCGTCAGGCGCCGGGCCGGCCTTCGGCACGTCGAGTTTCCGCAGGTGCTCGTCGTGTCCCTGCAGACACTGCTCGATACGTCCCTTGTCGAGGCCGCGAGTGTAGGCGGCAGAACTCCAGCGGCCCTGCGCGGCCTTCCGACTGAGGCCATTCATGCACGGCCGCCGAGACGCCCCGGTCATCCGGCTGCATTCGGCGAGGTGGCAACCAATGGGACCGTCGGAGGCCGGCACCCTTGTCTGGTCGGTCGCCGCTGACGCACCGCCACCGTCGATCGATGCACCAGTCGCACCACGCGCGCAAGGAGAAATCCATGCTCGAATCTGACAAGCCGCAGGTCAGCGGCCTGCCCGGTGGCCAGTGGACAGAGACCTCACACATCAGCGAGGCGTCCTGCGGACACGCGGGTCGTCGTCGCTGCGCTGAGGATCCTCGTGCTCGGCGGTGACCTGCGTAATCACTGCCACGGTCACTGAGGGCGTCAAGCCGAAGTCCGGCGGCCAGGTTGGTCGGCCCGGACAATACGGGAGCCGAACCGGTAGCGGTGCGGCGCGGACCCTGATATCGATGGACTCGGAGTGATCCCCGGCCAGGACCGGAGCACTCCGGCGGGTGCCTCCGGTCAAGCAGCTGGCCGGCGGGCATCCGCGCGAACCCTCGCGCCGGCGCTCGCCTCACGCCGTCGACTGACCCGGTACCGCTCCGAGTCGATCGCGTCGACCCCCGCCGGCTGCCTTTGTCTCTGGCCGGCGGACAGGCGGCGGGCAATGGTCGGCAACAACGAATCGGACGAAGGACTCCACGCGCGTTCGCCACGGTCCCGTTGGCCTACCTCACTGCGGTCCACGCGCCCAGCGCAGCAGACCCGTCCGCCGGTATAACCCAACAGTGACCAACGCCCACCCGGGGAGCGGCGGGCCGGGGTGATGGCCCATCATGCTGCAAACGCTGGGGCGTTCGCCGACCGTCGCTGACATCGCCGCGCCCATCGGCGACGGCGAGCGCGGCACCGAACTGGGCGAGATGCTGGGCGGCGAAGACCCCGATATCGCCAAGGCCGAGCTGCGAGTGGCACTCGGCCCCGCGCTGGCCACGCTCAACGAGCGGGAATAGAAGATCCACACCCTGCGCTTCTACGGCGACCAAACCCAAAGCGAGATCGCCGACCAGATCGGCATCTCGCGGATGCACGTCTCGCGCCTGCTAACCCGCGCACTCGGCAAGCTACGAGCGCACATGGCCGACGCCGCCTACTGATCTGGGTGAGATCCCCTAGCGGTAGCCCCTGCTGACAGCACCCGGGGGCGGGTACGGCCGGTGGTCGAGACCACCAGCCAGCAGGACACACGTCATGGTGGCTGATGCATTTCGGTCGTAGGCTCGTGCGCGTGAACGCTGTCGCCGATGCCAACGGCACCCGGGCTTCCGCACTGCGCATCCTGCTCGTCGAGGACGACCCGGCCGACGTCGCACTCATCGAAAGCGCCATCACGGCGTGCGGTCTGCCCACCGAGCTGCACCTGGTCGGCGACGGCGAGGAAGCCATGGCGTTCCTGAACCGCACCGGCGCCCATACCGACGCACCACGTCCCGATTTGATCATCCTCGACTTGAACATGCCCCGGATGAACGGTGGCGAGGTCCTGTCGGCGGTCAAAGCTCACGACCAGCTGAAAATGATTCCCACCGTGGTGTTCACGACCTCCGCCGTCGACGCGGATGTGCTCAACAGCTACGCCGCCCACGCGAACGCCTACGTCACCAAACCCCTCGACCTTCCCACCTTCGAGCGCGTCGTCGGCGACATCCACCGCTTCTACAGCACGATCGCCTCGCTTCCTCCTGCACCGTCGGACCTCGGCTAGGTGTACTGCCGGGCCTGTCTCGCTAACCGCCACCACCAAGATCGGCGGCTTGGTTCGCGCGAAATCAGGCTCTCTCGCGCGCTGGACTGACACCTGGCACGCGGTGAAGCACCGCGGCCTCGGCGTGCGATGCCGCCCTAGCTTGCCCTTGTGAAGCGCGCAGCCGATCCGCGGTCACCTACCCGGAGGAGCCCGGGAAACAGGTCCCCGCCGACCCCTCCATCGCCGGCGGCCTGCGAATCGGGGTGATTGCCCGGCGCGGTGAGATCTCGAAACAGGCGCTGCGTCCACCGTGTCTCGTCCTCCATGGTCCAATCGCCCCGCGCGAGGCCCTCTGCCCAGCGGCCGACCACACGCTCGGCCGTACGGCAGGCCGTGCCGGCCTCCGCCAGGGCCAGTTGGTGGGACGACGATGACGAGACCTCGCCGTGGCCCGCTGGGACAGAACGTTTTGCAGACCGGTTAGGGATCACATCAACGAAGTTGGCTTGTCGGAACCGCCGCGGGCTGCAGAGTGGGTTGGATGCGTCGGCGATCTTTGTCGAGGGCATTGGTCAGGCATTGCGTGAGGTGCTCGACTGCGGGTGACCGATCGGCGACTCGGGTGGTGACGTAGATCTTGCGCATCAGGCCGGATGGTCGGACGATCGGGAGGTAGGTGATGCCGCGCTGCGGCGCGACCGCCAACTGTGGGACGATCGTCACGCCGAAGCCGGCCGCGACCAGCGCGAGGGCGAACTGGTAACTGTGTGCGCGGGAATTGATCTGGGGTTCGAAGCCGGCGGCACGGCAGGCCATTTCAGTAACTGCCTGGAATCCCGTGGCTGTGCGGGCGGCGATCCAGTTGGTGTTGGCGTAGTCGGCCAGCTGGACGGGCCCGATTTCGGAGGATCGTAGGTGCTCCGGAACTGCCAGCAGCAGCGGCTCACAATGGAGCGCGAGTTGTTTGAGGCCGCGCAGGTCTGGACGGGACAACGGCGGGTATTCGTGGGTTATAGCCACGTCGATCTCGCCGGCCCTGATCGCAGGAAGGGCCTCGTCTGATTCCAGTTCTGTGAAGGAGAGGTCGATCCGCGGGTGGTGACGTCGGAACGTCGCCAGGGCGGGAATCACGAAGCTTGCTCCGGCGGTGGCGAAGGCCGCTGCCCGGAGCACGCCGCCGCGCAGTCCCGCGACGTCGTGGACCGCGCGTTCAGCGTCGGCTAAGGCGCTCAGCAGGCGGTTCGCATGGTCGGCCAGGACACGGCCGGCCTCGGTGAGTCGGACGCTGCGCGCTGATCGTTCTAGTAGCGGTGTGCCGACGTCGCGTTCGAGGCTGGCCAGTTGCTGGGAAGCAGCGGCGGCGGTGCAGCCGGCGCGCATGGCCGCGGCGGCGATGGTGCCGGTGTCAGCGACGTCGCGCAGAAGCTGAAGCCGGCGCGGATCGAGCATAAGGAGATCCTACGCTCAGCTACCTCAGCTACGTATGGATCTTGCTCTTCCGAGGTGTCAGGCTGTCCGGGTGTACGAAATCAACGAGACGCGAATCGGCTACCCGCACGGGCAGACCGAAGGATGCGGGCGCGTCCTCGCCGTGCTGCCGTATGCGGCGGCCGGCGACACGAGCCGGGTGGTCGTGACCGATCGCACCCCGTTCCATCCGGTGGACCACACGTGGCCGGATCAGCCCGCCGACCACGGCATGATCTCGTTCGGACCGACGGCGGTCCCGGTTGTGGACACTCAGATCCTCTCGGTCGAGCCGGCGACCGGTGAGGTGCGGATCGGGCCCGAGGTATCCGCGCGCCGCGGCGACAGGGATCGGGTCTTCGCTGTCGGGCACATCGTGAAACCCGTGGAAGCCGATATCGCTGAATGGGTCGGGCAGATCGTTTCACTCGAGGTCGACGTCGTACGCCGGGCCGCGCTGAGTGCGGCGCACACCGGCTGCCATCTGGTCGCCTTCGCTGTCAACGAGTGCGTCGATGGGTTGTGGACCAAAGACGCCATCCGTGACTCCAGAGGGAACAGGAACTTCGACGCGGCGGCGCTTCTGGACACCCGGCACCACGTCGGCGGGAGCATTGACCGGTACCGGTTGGGAAAATCCCTACGGAAGAGGGGGTTCAACCATCCGGCATTGATCGCCGAACTCGACGCCCACGTTCTGCGCGCCAACGACCTACTCGCGGCCTGGCTCGCGTCCCAGGCGGACGTGACCGTGACCGGCAGTTCGGACCGCCTCACCGCTGACCGGGTCTGGCGATGTGCCATCTCTCCACCCGCCGTCATGCGGTGCGGTGGAACGCACGTGTCCGACCTGGGGCAGATCGCAGCGATCGATATCAGTGCCCAGTTCGACGACGACACCAATGTGCTCACCCTCGCGGCCTCGACCCGGCCGTGACAGGAAACCCATCAGAAAGTTACCGCCATGCCGATCACCGAACAGGCACTCGTGGCATTCGCCCTTACCACCACCATTGCCATGATCACCCCGGGGCCGGACATGCTGTTCGTGCTTGGCTGCGGGATCCGCGGCGGTCCGCGCGCAGGGCTGCTCGCCACGGCCGGGATAGCCACCAGCGAGGCGGTGCACATCGCGGTGGCGGCCGCCGGACTTGCCGCCCTCTTCGCGGCCGTACCGCCCGCCTACATGACCGTCCGGATCCTCGGCGCCGCCTACCTGGTCTACCTCGGCGTACGGATGATTCGTAGCCGCAACGACGACCAAGCCGACACGCCGCTCGCTGGCGCGCTCCCCGGCCGCCGGGCCTATCTCAGCGGGCTCATGACAAACCTGTTGAACCCGAAGATGGTCGTGTTCACGATCGCCTTCCTACCGCAGTTCATCGACCCACGACAGGGTGCGGTGTGGGCGCAGTTCGTGGTGCTCGGCGCGATCATGATCGTCTTGGAGTTCCTTGTCGACGGCGCGGTCGGCGTATTCGCCGGACGGATCGGCGGATGGCTTCGGCGCCGCCGTGCCGCTCGCCGACGCATCGACGTCGCGACCAGAGGAATCTTCATCGGACTGGGAGTCCGGCTGGCTGTCCAGCGGTAGCCTCGCGGCCACCACAACCCGGCAAGAGCTTGGGAGCCATAGTGGATCGATCGGCACGCGAGCCCGGCGTGGACCGCTTGGACCGTCGAGCGGGAGAGACGCTTTACCACCTGGAAATGCGCTCGCCCGACGACGTGCAGGCCTCGCGGCCCTTGCCCGCCGACGTGACGTTGAGCGAACAGCGAGACCCGCTTCTCATCCGTGCGGTCACGCTCAGCATCGGCCAGCCGTACGATTGGCCCAGCCAACACTGGAACGACAGCCGCTGGGCCGACCACCTCAACCGCCATAACCTGCGCCATTGGACGGTGCAGCGCGCGGGCGACATCCTCGGCTTGGCGTCGTTGCGATTCGACCAAGCGGAAGTAGAGCTCGACACCTTCGGATTGGTCCCACGACATGTCGGCACCGGGCTCGGTGGGCCATTCCTCGCGCTCGTCGCCGAGCTCGCCTGGCGAGAGGCCCCGCAGACCGAACGGCTGTGGTTGCACACGTCAAGCGCGGACCACCCGTACGCCTTACGCAACTACCTGGCACGGGGATTCCGGCAGTATCGGCCAGTCCTGCCAACCGACTGGTGATCGATCCAGGTGACGATCGCGGTCCTCAACTGCTGGCGGGTGGTCCAGGTGCGCCGGTCGAGGACGTTGTTCTGTAACAGGCCGAAGAACGCCGGCCACCGAGCGGCGACGAGCTATGGGGTTGTGCAGCGCGGTGACGGCCAGGCGGGCGTTCGCGCGGTAAGCGGCAACAAGTTCCGCGTCGCTGAAGGGCCGGCGAGCCACCGGTGGTAGGGCTGACGAGCGATCTTCAATACCCCGACACGTCACCGCAACGGGGACCCCCGTCAGCGGCCAGCTCGCTCACGAGCGGGTAGAGCCTTTCGCCTGCGACAGGTAAGCAGCCGGCCCCGAGGCTCAAGCGGGTCAGGCGCAGTAGAGACGAGGGTCAACGAGGGGTGATCAGTGGTGCGAAATCGGCGCGAGTGAGCGGCTGGTCGGACAGTGAACCGTCCGCGCGAGGCACCCTGAGAGGTCGGCCATCACGGGAAAACGTGACGGTGGTGACCTCGTCGCGACTGGTGAGGGTGCAGACGATTTGCGCGAAGGCGAGGACCTCGTCGCTGCGGCCGGCGTCATCGCCGGGTTTGTCGACCACAACGCGGGCCTGGGTGCCGGTCGCGGTGACACCGGCGGCGTTGACCGCTCCCGGCAGCGCGCTGGTCAAGTCGGTGTCTCGTTCGGCTGCGGTGGGTCCGGCCAGCAGATGCCGAAGTTGGTCCTCGATCGTTGGTGGCCGGTCGACGCGCCGGACGAACGAGATGATGCGGTTGTCGCGGACAAAGCAGAGCGTCTCGGCGGCAGGGCCGACTGGTGCGCTGGTGTCGGCGGGCGCAGAGCTTTGGAATGGTCCTTGCGGTGCCTGTACTACCCGGGGGGCATCATCGGTGGGAATGCTGCAGCTTGTCAGCAGCGTGGCAAGCGCCAGTACGACGAAATGACGATGGTTCATGGCAGACTCCCCGGCAGGGTGACAAGGAAGCAGGCGCCTCCGCCGGGCCGGTCGCCGACGGTGACGTGTCCGCCGTGTGCTGTGGCGTGCTGTGCGACCAGCGCGAGTCCGAGCCCCGTGCCGTCGCCTGTGCCGCGGGTGTGAGCTGCTCGTCCACGAACGAAACGGTCGAAGATCGCCTCGCGGTCCTCGACGGGCACACCGGGTCCGTCGTCCTCGACTTCGATGATGCCGGCGCTACCGTCGCGGCCCAGCCGGACGCCTGCAGGACCGCCTCCGTAGGTCACCGCGTTGTCGAGCAGGTTCGCCAGGACCTGTGCGACACGGCGCCGCTCGACCAGCCACGTCGCCGGTACGTCGGGTGCGAGATGGACGAGCGCCGTGGGCAGGTCGAGGGCGCGGCAGGCATCGCGGGCCAGCGCGACGACGTCCACGGAGGCCCGGTGGGCGGGCTGGTCACTGCGGGCCAGGTCGATCAGGTCGTTGACGAGCCGCTGGAAACGGTCGATCTCGTCGGCGACGAGCCCGGCCGCGATGGCGGTTCGTTCGTCCTGGTGTTCCCGACGGCGGGCCAGGACGCTGGCCGCCGCGGCGAGGGTCTGCAACGGGGAACGCAGCTCGTGGCTGACGTCGGCGGCGAACCGGCGGTCCCGCTCGATGCGGTGCGCGAGCCGGTCGACCATCTGGTTGAACGACGAGGACAACCGGGTCAGGTCGGGGTCGGTGGCTGTGTCGAGGCGGGCGGTGAAGTCACCGGCGGCGATCTTCTCGGCCGCGTCGGCGACCGCCGTCAGCGGCCGTAGCCCGTGCCGGGTGGCGTACCAGCCGAGCGCCGCGCCGGAGCCGGCGACCATGATCGCGACAGTGGTCAGCGCGAGCGCCAGAACCTGGAACGTCTGTTCCAGCTCCCGCAGCGAGTTGACCTCGAAGTACGTCGCCGACTCCGACAGGGGCACCCCGACGACCAGGACAGATTGGCCGTCGACGCGTACCCGCTGCACCGCGGGCTCACCGGCCGCGACGACCCGACGCAGCTCAACCGGAATGGCAGCGGTGGTGCCGGGGTCGGCGGCCCGCGCGTACCACTCGCCGTTCAGGTGCAGCACCGGCCGCCGACTCCCGCCGGTGTCCAGCGACCGGAGCACCTCCACCACATCGGGGGTTTCGGTGTCGAGCCCGGCACGGACGACGGTAGCGTCGAAGTAGGCCGCGCGCAGGGCGGCGCGTTCCCGCTCGTCGAGCAGAGACCGACGGGTCAACTCATAGGAGACCAGGGCCATCGACGCCGAGAGCAGAAGCGCGCCGACGGCGAACGCGGCGGTCACCCGGGTACGCAGTCCGAGGCGTCTCATCGCTGCAGCTTGTAGCCCAGGCCCCGCAGGGTGACCAGGTGCCGGGGGTTCGCCGGGTCCGGCTCGATCTTCTGCCGCAGACGGCCCACGTGCACGTCGACGAGCCGTTCGTCGCCGCTGTCGTACCCCCAGACCCGTTCGAGCAGTTGCTGACGGGACAGCACCCTGCCGGCGTGCTCGGCCAGCTCGCACAGCAGCCGAAACTCGGTGCGGGTGACCGGTACGGGTTGTCCGGCGCGGTGCACCTCTCCCCCGTCCGGGCTGATTTCCAGCTCGCCGACCACGAGCACGGGCACGGGCTCCGGCGCGTGCCCCGCGCCGCCGCTACGGGCGCGGCGGCGCAGGGCGCGCAGCCGCGCGGTCAATTCCTTGATCGCCACCGGCTTGACGACATAGTCGTCGGCGCCGGCTTCAAGAGCGGCGACGATGTCGTGCGTGTCGTCGCGGGCGCTGACCACCACGATCGGCACGTCGTCGTCACGGCGCAGCTGTCGAATGCACTCGAAACCGTCGAGGCCGGGCAGCATCAGGTCGACCAGCACGTAGTCGGCCGGGTCGCGGCGCTGCACGCGCAGGCCCTCCTCGGCCGTGGCCGCGCCGAGAGCGTCGTAGCCCTCCTCCTCGAGTGCGAGCAACAACGCCAGACGGATTCGGTCGTCGTCCTCGATCACCAGTACGGCCGTCATACCCGGCATCATCCCCAGACGACCGGCTCGGCGGCCAACCGTGGCAGCCGGTTGGCTGATTTGTCACGGAACTGTCACAGATCCGCGTGGTGACCGCCAAGCCGGCACGGCAGGGTCCTAGACGACCGCGTCCGTGAAGGAGAGGGGTGTGCCCGTGACAGGGCCGCTGGCAACCACGCCGTGCACGCTGCCGCTGGTCGAGGTGTGCATCACCGAGTTCGACCTGGCCTGCCTGCCGGCGACCGGAGCAGTGTTCGACCGACTGTTGGCCCTGCGTCCCGCACAGGTCGTGGTCGACCTGTCCGGGTGCCGGCACATCGACGCCGCTGCCATCGGCCTCCTGCTGGATGTGCACCGGCGGCTGGCCCGTTCCGACGGGGTCCTCACCGTCCGCAACCCGAACCCGCGCATCCGACGCATCCTGCACACCGCCCGCCTGGACCAGATTCTGCCGGTCGTCGACACTGCCTCATCGTCGCCGTCCTGCACGCCCACGACGGGGCAGGAACTCACCTCCACACCGCCGGCGTTGGTCGCTCATGGCCGCGCCTCGGTAAGAGCCCCGCACTGACGATCGCCAGCGCTCTCACCTTTCCCACCATCGAGGTCGACCGCCACCCGGCAGGAAAACACCAGATTCGGGAGCCAGCTCCGCTTCGGCACTGCACGAATGCCGTGTCACACAGCACGGAGTGACATGGCCCCAGGAAGGACCAGCACAATGACCGTTGTCCCAGACGACCACCTGATGACCCTGATCTGCGACACCTGCGGCGACACCGTCAAGGCCACCGCGTGCGTGCTTCCCGACGCGGAGGTCGTCTGGACCCTGGTGTCCGAACAGGGCTGGAGCGGTTCCCCGTTCGCCACCGGCCCGCACCGCTGCCCGCACTGCAGCCTCCTGCCGCTCCCCGGTGGCGGCCATGCGTCGTGCGGCGACCACGGTCCTGGTGGCATCCTCGGCATCGACCACCTCGACGACGTGACCGTTGTCGCCGCCGCCGGTGACGTCGATCTCGATACCGGGGACACCCTGCGCACCGCCCTGCGCCACGCAGCCGACATGGGCGGGCACGTCGTGGTTGATCTGAGCCGAGTACACCTCATCGACTCCACCGGCCTCGGTCACCTCGTCCGTGCCCACCGCGACGCCCGAGACCGTGGGGCCATCCTCTGCCTGGCCGCGCCGTCGCGGTTCATCCGTACCGTCCTGCACACCATGCGCCTGGACGGAGCCTTCCCCATCTTCGACAGCCGCGAAGAAGCCCTCGCCCAACTGTCCAAGGGGCCGGTTTTGGCGCAACCCACCGCAGCCGCCGCGACGGCCACTCGTTCCTGATCGAGGCAGCCCATGAGCATCGCTGGTCTCGTCACCGCGCTCCTCGTCGGCGTCGCTATCGGCCTGCTCGGCAGGCTCGTCATTCCAGGACGCCAGGAGGCCCCGATCTGGCTGACCGTCTCCGTCGCGGTGGTCGCCGCGCTGGCGGGCAGCATCGTCGCCCGTCTCGCGGGCGTCGATACCAGCACCCTCAACCTCCTGACCCTGGTCATCCAGGTCGGTCTCGCCGGCATTGGCGTCGTGCTCGTCATGGCCACCGCCAGGCCCGACCCATCCGACTCCCCCTGAACCCGGAGACGACGCAGCGCCAGCACCAGAGGCCAGCCGCAAGAACGGTCAGGCCGGTTTCCGTTCAAGGTGGCCGAGGAGCAGGAGTGAAATTTCTTGAGCCCCACCCGATCGCGTTCCTGAGCGGCGTGAGAACGCCACCGGCGCGCCGTCCGCCATCCCCCCGGCCTCGTCACAACCCAAGGAGCTGACCGTGTACCTGCCATGGCCGTTGCCCGATGAGAACTGGTCCGCCGACACCTCGCACCAGCCCGAGCCGGACCACGAGGACCTGAGACTCGAGGCGCTGGTCGCGCAGCGATTGAGCATCGACTGGACCACACGGCGCCAGCAGATCACCGTCTCCGTGCAGAACCGGGTCGTCATCCTCGCCGGCGTGGTGGGTGACGCGAACGCGCGGCAGGTGGCGGCGGACCTCGCCTACGACGTGCCGGGCGTCTTCGACGTCTGCAACACACTGCGGCTCAGCGGCCCGCGGCGTAGTCACCGGTGACTCCGGCTCAGGGCCACATCGAAGGCGCGAATGACCTCCCAGGCTGCACGCTGCCTGGCCGTCGGTGACACGCTCTCGTTTCAGGGGTGGTGACAGGCTGATGGCCGTCGTTTGGCTAACGTAGTAGCCGGTGTGCCGGGAAGACTGGTCGGCGACTTCGTCACCGATCCACCGGAGGACCACGATGAGCCGCCCACCGGCTAACCGCACGCCACTCCTGCTCAGCCGCAGGAGTTGGCCTGAGGTACGCCGGATCGGGGACATTCTCCGGACCGAAACGGTCGGCGGGGTACTGCTGCTGGTTGCCGCCGTGCTTGCCCTCGCCTGGGCGAATTCCCCCTGGTCCGACGCGTACCGGTCGCTCGCCGACGTCACCGTGGGCCCCGAAGCGCTGCATCTGGACCTCTCATTGGCGCAATGGGCCGCCGACGGCCTGCTAGCGATCTTCTTCTTCGTCGCCGGGCTGGAGCTCAAGCGCGAGTTCGTCGCAGGTGACCTGCGCGAGCCCCGCCGGGCGATGCTGCCCGTCGCCGCTGCGCTCGGCGGCATGACGCTGCCGGCGCTGATCTACGTGGCATTCAACGTCGGGGCCGGCGACGGGGCGTTGACCGGGTGGGCGATTCCGACCGCCACTGACATCGCGTTCGCCCTGGCCGTGCTCGGAGTGATCAACACAAGCCTGCCCTCGGCGATGCGCACGTTTCTGCTCACCCTCGCGGTGGTCGACGACCTGCTGGCCATTGTGATCATCGCGGTCTTCTACACCAGTACCCTGCACTTCGGGTTGCTGCTGCTCGCGCTGGCCCCGATGGCGCTGTTCGGTCTGCTGGTTCAGCGCCGGGTGCGGTCCTGGTTGCTGCTGCTGCCGCTGGCGGTCGCGACGTGGGCGCTGGTGCACGCCTCCGGGGTGCATGCCACCGTCGCCGGGGTCGCGCTGGCCTTCACCGTGCCGGTGCTACGCCGCAAGCCGGGACCTGGCCCTGGCCTGGCGGAGCACTTCGAACACCGAATCCGGCCCCTGTCCGCCGGGGTCGCGGTGCCGGTGTTCGCGTTCTTCGCCGCCGGAGTCTCGGTTGCCGGGGCGGGTGGCCTCGGCGCAACCCTGACCGACTCGGTCGCCCTGGGCGTGATGGTGGGGTTGGTGGTGGGTAAGGCGGCTGGCGTTCTCGGTGCCACCTGGCTCGTGCAGCGGTTCACCCGGGCCCGGCTCGCGGAAGGGCTGGCCTGGTGGGACATGGTGGGGTTGGCGCTGCTGGCCGGGGTCGGTTTCACCGTGTCGCTGCTGATCGGTGAATTGGCGTTCGGCGCCGGCACTGAACGCGACGACCACTCCAAGATCGGCGTTCTGCTCGGGTCGCTGCTGTCGGCGGTGCTGGCAACCGTCGTTCTACGCGCTCGTAATCGGCATTACCAGGGGATCTGCGCGCTGGAGGAGCGTGACAGCGACGCCGACGGGGTGCCCGACGTCTATGAGGAGCAGCCGACCAGGACGACGCCGTCCTGATCTGGCGCTCCTGGGCTATGGCGGCCAGCCGAGCAGTCGAGCGCCGAGTACGGCTGTCTGCAGCGTGAACCGCTGGGTCGGCTCGCCGGGGTGGTAGCCGGTCAGGTCCCGGATGCGGTCGAGTCGGTAGGTGATCGCGCGGACGGACAGGTGCATCTGCCGGGCGGTCGCGGTGTGGTTGCCCTGGTTGTCGAAGAGCACGGTCAGGGTCTCCAGGTACGGCTCGGCACCGCCGCGCGCCGTGATCAGTGGCCCGAGGACCGTGGTCACCAGGTCGGTGATGGCGTCGCGGTCACGCAGAAGCACGGGGAAGACCAGCAGGTCGGCAGCATTGAGTACGGGCGTGGTGAAGCCGAGCCTGACGGCGTAGTCGAGGGTGTGGCGGGCCTCGTCGAGGGACGTGGCCAGGCCATGGACACCGGGTTGAGTGCGGCCGACGGCGATCTGCCAGTTGCCCGCGCCGAATTCGGTGAGGAGCAGGTGGGCGAGTTCGGCAGCGATGCCGCGTAGGCCGCCGGCGCTGATGCAGACCACGTCGCCGTCGCGGAGGGTGGTGAGGGTGTTGCCTTCGCCGAACCTGGAGGCCAACGCGGCATCGATGCGGTGCGTGATGCCGGGAGTCAGGCCGGCCGCGCGGGCGATGAGGACGGTGTGGGTGGCCGACAGGCGGATGCCGTACCGGTGTGCGCGCTCGGCCAGACCGCCCGGGTCGGCGCGACCGGTGAGCAGGTCGTTGACGAATGCGGCACGTTCGTTGTCGTGGCGATCCAGCTCGGCGCGGTTCTGCCGGGTGTACCCGTCCACGGCATCGGTGAGCAGGACACGGGCGGTGTCCAGCAGTGTCTCGGCGCGGGAATGCACGGCGACGGCGGTGTCGGTCGACGCGACCGGGGTGGCGCTCCAGTGGGCAGTGGTGGCATCCAGCAGACCGGTGACAAGCTCGGGCAGCGTCAGCCCCTCATCCGCTGCGCGGGCACCCAGGTCGGCCGCTGCCCGACGCCGGGCACTGGCCGGGACGTACAGCAGATCCTGGCAGTTGGCCGTCAGCCAATTGTCGTCGCTCATGGGCTGTTCCTCGTGGGCGTGCTGGTGGCCGCCGGTAACCGGAGGCCACCAGCCTCAGGTTTACACACCGATGTCGCGACGGTCGAACACGATGACTCCGGCGGTCGTGGCTGCGGCACCGAGGAGCACGAGGGCGAGAAGCTCGACCGGATGCCAGCCGGTGTGCAGCGGGTCCGTGCCGATGAAGTAGTGGAACGGTGACAGCCAGCGCACCCAGTGCCACCCGTCGAGCATGCCGCCGATGGCGTTGGCCATGTAGGCGGCCACGGCGAGGCCACCGGTGATCGCGAGGACGACAGCCCGTTTTCCGGTGGCGGCGCCAACGAGGAATGCGACGCCGGCGAAGCTCCACACCAGGGCGACCAGGCCAGCGGACGCGGCGGCGACGTTGGACAGGGGGATGTCCATGCCGATCCAGGGAACAATGATCATCAGCAGGATCCCGGGGATGGCGGCGATCCCGGTGAGCGCGCTGCCGGCGGCGGCCACCCGTTGCCAGGCGAAAGCGGTGCGCGAGATCGGGTTGGCCAGCATCAACTCCATGCCGCCGTCCTCCTCCGGCCGAGCGATCGTGCGGGCAGTCAGCGTGATGGCGCACATCAGGACCAGCAGTGGGCCGACCAGGCTGAAGATGGTCGCCTGCAGATAGCCGGCGGGCGACAGCATGTCGGCGATGCCGAGGAAGTCCAGCATGCCCTGGGGCAGTGCGTCCTGCTTCAGCTCCGCGGCTCCCTGAAACTGGCTGTAGAACGAGGTGTAGATGGCGGTGAAGGCGGCGACGCCGCCGGCCCAACCAATCAATGCCAGGCGGTCGTCACGCCAGGTCTTACGCACCAGCGCGGGAGGCATCGCCGGCTCCTTCCCCGTGGTAGTAGAACGACAGGAACGTCTCTTCCAGGTCGGGTTCGGCCGACAACATGTCCACCACGTCATGACGCGCCGCCGCCTTGATCAGCGGATCGATGCGACCGTCGACAGTGCATTTCAGCACCGGGCCGGACACCACCACGTCACTTACTCCGGGCAGGACACTGAACTCCGCCGGGTCCACCGGATCATCGAAATGAATCTCGACGGCGCGGACCGCCCGCTTCCCCAGTGACTCAACCCGCTCGACCGCGGCCAACTGGCCGTCGCGGACGATGGCGACCCGGTCGGCCGCCTGCTGCACCTCCGCCAGGACGTGAGAGGACATGAAGACCGTCTGCCCAGCACCACTGGCGTCGCGGACCATGGCCAGGAACTCCTGCTGCATGAGTGGATCCAGCCCACTGGTCGGCTCATCCAGGACCAGCACCGCCGGCCGGTGCATGAACGCCTGCACCAACCCGACCTTCTGCTTGTTGCCCTTACTCATCGTCCGTACCGAACGCGAGAGGTCCAGGTCGAGCCGCTCCGCGAACTCGGTAACCTGCGACCAGGCCACGCCGCCGCGCGCCGCGGCGAAGAAGCGCAGCAGGTCCTCCGCCTTGTCCCGCCCGGGAAACACGAGCTCGCCGGGCAGATAGCCGATCTGACGGTGCAGTGCGGCCCTGTTCCTGCGCGGGTCGAGCCCGAGCACGGTCGCGTGTCCACGAGTGGGGCGCAGGAAGTCCAACAGCAGCCGGATCGTGGTTGTCTTCCCGGCTCCGTTCGGCCCCAGGAATCCCACCACCTCCCCGGCGCGAACCTCCAGGCTGAGCCCCTCGATACCGCGGCGCTGACCATAGAACTTGGTCAGGTCCTCGGTGAGTAGGGCGATGTCGCTTGTCATGCCCACATCGTCGCTGGCCTTCCGACCCGGCATCCAGGTCAGCATCCGGCCGACATACCGCCGAGGCCGTTGCCGAACGTCGGAAGCCAGTAGCCCGAACGCCAGCCCGGGCGGCCTCCGCGCCGCGACCGCCGGGAGTACTCTCACCCCAGGTGCGCCGGGAAGTCTGGTCGGCAGGTCATGTCGTGCTGCGGCTCTGGAGGCTCCGATGGGCGTTTCTGCCCTGCGCACCGAACATCTGTCCAAGCGGTACGGGCGGCTACTTGCCCTCAACGACCTCACCCTCGACGTCCCGGCGGGCGAGGTGTTCGGTTTTCTCGGCCCCAACGGCGCCGGGAAGTCAACGACTATCCGGCTGCTGCTCGGCCTTGCCCGACCCACCTCCGGACGGGCGTGGATCTTCGACACCGACGCCGCCGATGTCGCCGCCGCCCACAACAGCCTCGCCTACGTGCCGGCGGATGTGGCGCTGTGGCCACGGATGACCGGCGCCGAGGTGCTGGACCTGCTCGCCCGCATCGGCCCGGGCACGGACACCGCCTACCGCGACGAGCTCATCCAACGATTCGCGCTGGACGTTTCCAAACCGGCCGGCACCTACTCGACGGGCAACCGGCAGAAGGTCGCCCTGATCGCGGCGTTCGCCACCCGGGCGCCTCTGCTGGTGCTGGACGAGCCGACCAGCGGCTTGGACCCGCTCATGGAACTGCAGTTCCGACAGGCGGTCGGGGTTGCCCGCGACAACGGGCAGACGGTGTTCCTCAGCTCCCACCAGCTCGCCGAGGTCGAGGCCGTCTGCGACCGCGTCGGCATCCTGCGCGCCGGTCAACTGGTGGAGGTGGCGTCCGTCGCACAGCTGCGCCGACTGCACCACACCGAGGTGGCCGCGACATTCACCGGCACGCCACCGGACCTCACCGGCGTCCCCGGCGTCCACGACCTGCACGCAGACGGCGCCGCGACCGTGCGGTTCACCCTGAGCGGCTCCCCCACCGCGGCGCTGCGCGCCCTGGCCAACGCCGATGTGGCGACGATCGTCGTCCGGGAGCAGAGCCTCGAGGAGATCTTCCTCGCCTACTACGGGCAGGACGCCCGATGATCGCGACCACGGCGGCAGCAGCCCGCCCGGAGCGAGTGCTGAGGGGGCTCGCGCTACGCCAGGTGCGCCGTGGTGGCCTGGTCGTGACCGCTGTGTGCGCGGGCATGTCCGCCCTGGTGGTTGTCGGCTACCGCAGCGAGGCACTGGATCCGGCGGCCTTGGCGGCGCTGGCCCGCAACCCCGCGATCCGCACCCTGTTCGGCGAACCGGTCGCGCTCGACCAGGCGGGCGGGTTCACGGTGTGGCGCACGGGCACCGTCCTGGCGGTCCTGCTCGGGGTGTGGGCGATGCTGGCCGCCACCCGGATCACCCGTGGGGAGGAGGACGCTGGCCGGTGGGGTCTGTTGCTGTCCGGCCGCATCACCCTCGCCGGGGCTGTACGCCAGCACCTCGGTGTGCTGGCCGTCGTTCCGGTCCTCGTTGGAGCGGCGACCGCAGCGGCGATGATCGCTGCGGGAGTGGACGCCACGGGTGCGTTGTTGCACGGCGCCGGCCTCGCTGCCGTCGGGCTCTTCTTCGTCGCCGTCGGGGGCGTCACCGCACAGATGTTCGTCAGCCGGTCGGCGGCCAACGGTGTCGCGGCCGCCGTCCTGATTGTCGGGCTCCTCATGCGGATGGTCGGCGACGGTGTGCCCGCGCTGGCGTGGCTTCGGTGGCTGTCCCCGTTCGGCCTCTTGGCGCTGACCCGCCCGTTCGACAGCAATCGGGGGTTGCCGGTGTCGATGCTGGCGTTCGCCGCGGTGCTGCTGCTGGCCCTCGCCGGTCGGCTTGCGGCGCGGCGTGACGTCGGCGCGGCGATTCTTGCGACGCCCGGCAGTCGGCCGGCGCGTACCGCGTTGCTCGGTTCGGTGCCCGCCTTCGCAGTACGGCGCACCACGCGACCGCTGGCCGCATGGTCGGCCGGGATCGGCGCGTACTTCCTGCTCCTGGGTTTGATCGCCCGGTCCATGACCGAATTCCTTACCGGCAATCCCGAGTTCGCGGCCATGGCGGCCCAGGCCGGCTTCCCGGCACTCGGCACGGTCGAGGGCTACGCGGCCACCCTGTACGCGCTGCTGGCCGTTCCGGTCGGGGCGTTCGTCGCCGTGCGGCTCGCCGCCACCGCCGCGGACGAGAACGCCCGGCGTCTCACCCTGCTACTGGCCGCACCGGTGACCCGGGTACGGCTGTTGGCCGCCGAAGCGGCCGTCGCTGGCTGCGCCGCGCTGGTCCTGGTCACGGAGGCGGGCGTCGCCATGTGGGCCGGCACGGCCACTGTCCATGCCGGCCTTGGGGCCGGCGAGGCGCTCGCCGGCGCCTGGAACGTCGTGCCGGTCGTGCTGCTCTGTCTGGGAGCTGCCGTCCTGGCGCTCGGATGGACACCGCGAGCCGTCGCGGCGATCGGCGCTCTTCCGGCCGCCGGCGGGTTCCTGTGGCAGGTCCTTGGCGACAGCATCGACGCGCCCTTCTGGATCCGTGCGCTGTCCCCGTTCGCGCACCTGGCCGCGGTGCCGGCCACCGCGCCGGCCTGGGTCGCGGCGTCCGTGATGGCCGGCATCGCCGCGGCAGGAGTGGTCGCCGGCACTATCGGCTACCGTCGGCGTGACCTGGGTGCCTGACCAGCCCCATCAGCAACACGCTTCAGGGTGTTGCGCACTCAGACGTCGCACCATCCGCGCACGAGGGTGGCGGCGATTTCGGGCCGACTGGCCGAAGGCGGCCGAGGTCTGCCCATCATCAGCGCCCTGGCGAGCGACTAGCGTGCAGTGGTACCGCGGCGCGGCTGCACGTCGGTGACGACTTGCAGCACACACAGCCGGAGAGTTGAGAGCGGCCGGTCCGAATTCTCCGTCATCAGACCGGTCCGCCCTCACCAGCGGCCACCGTATGTGCTGCGGCGGGTCACCCACCGCCAGCGGCGTCCGTTAGACCGGCCGTTCACCGCTCCAACGGACGCAGCCGGTTGTTGACGTCGTGCACTCCCGGGGTGCTCCAGGCGCGGGCGTGGGCCTCCGTGCTCACGTCGGCGCACGTGACCACGCCGTCCAGGATGACCACACGGTTCTGCACTTCGATGCAGATGCGTTCGTGACGCAACCGGGGATCCCGCTGCATGCTCTCCAGCAGGCGGCAGGCCAGCCGGGCATCCTCAGAGGCAGGCTGGATCTGGATCAGCGATCGAAAGTCGTCGGGCAGGAACCAGGGGACGTAGGTCATGGTGTTCCCTCAAAGGTGCTTCGGTGCTTCGGCGGCCGTGTCCGGCCGCCGAGATACCGGCCGGTTGGGGGTAGCTGGAACTCAGCGTCGGGTCGGGGGCACCGGGTACGGCGGAGCGACCCCCCTCGGGCTGAAGAACGGCGCGTAGCCGTAGTACCAGTACACGTCCTCGTAGTAGCCGGCCTCCTCGACGACCTCCGGGTCGTACGTTGGGGCCTGCTCGATCTTCTCCCGGGTCAGGTCGACTCGTACCGTGTCGTCGGTGACGTCGCTGATCGCCTCGACCGGGAGGAAGGTGGCGGTGGCGCCGATGCCGAGAATTCCTCCGTGCTCAACGCGCAGGAACCGCACCCTATGCTCCTCGCGATCGATCAGCAGATCGTCAACCTTGCCCAGGTCGTCACCGTCGGCGTCGAGGACGCGCCGACCGCGCACGTCCTGGTCGGCATCCGCGATCGTCTGCCCGGAGTCACCGAGCTTGACCAGAATCGCAGTCGTGTCGTGTGGCATGAGCTGCTCCTTCCGTAGCGTCTGATCCTTATGCGCTACCCAAAGGACGGCCGGGACAATACGACGAAACGATGACGCTTCCGGCCCGCTTTCGTGACGACTGAACGCCCCTCCGTCGCTGGCCTGTGCGGCGGAGACGTCGAGGGGCCCGCCGGTCCGGCAGGGCCCCTCGACCCAGATGACTCAGGAAAGCGTGTTCAGGTAGTCGGGGTTGGCCTTCAGCCACTCCTCGACGGCCTTCTTCTCGTCGCCCTTGTGAGTGTTGAACATCAGGTCCTCCAGAGACGCGAGCTGCTCACCGTCCATCTTGAACTTCTTCAGCATCGCGGTGACCTCGGGGAAGTCGTCGCCGAAGCCGGTGCGGGCGAGGGTGTTGATCTGCTCGGCCTGGCCGAGGGTGCCCTTGGGGTCGGCGAGGTCCTTCAACTCGTACTTGGCGTAGGCCCAGTGCGGGTGCCAGAGAGTGACCACGATCGGCTTCTTGTCGGCGATCGCACCGTCCAGCGCGGCCAGCATCGCCGGGGTGGAGGAGGTCTTCAGCTTCAGCTTGCCGTCCAGGCCGTACTCGGGGATGACCTTCTCCTGGGTGGCCTTGGTCAGACCTGCGCCCGGCTCGATGCCAATCAGCTGCCCGTCGAAGCTGCCGGCCTTGTCAGCCAGGTCGGCCAGCGAGTCGACGCCCTCGACGTATGTCGGCACCGCGATGCTCAGGCTGGCGTCGTCATACCAGACGCCGAGCTTTTCCAGCTTGTCGCCGTACTTCTCCAGGTAGGAGGCGTGCGTCTGGGGTAGCCAACTGTCCAGGAAAAGGTCGATGTCGCCGTTGGCGAGACCGCCGTAGACGAGACCGGCCTCCAGGTTCTTGAGCTCGACCTCGTAGCCCTTGTCCTGCAGGATGTCCTGCCACAGGTGAGACGCCGCGATCGCCTCGTCCCAGGCCATGTAACCGATGGTGATCTTCTTGCCGTCGTCGGACGCGTCGTCCTGCTCGCCGCAGGCGGCAGCGCCGCCGAGGGCCAGGGTGGCGGTCACCGTGAGCGCGAGGGCGCGCTTCAGTGTCGTGAACAATGGGTTGTCCTTCCTCTTTCGGGTATGCCGGCGGACCCCGCGTACGCGGGAAAGGGATTGCCGGCGGAGAGCGACGGTTCAGGCGGCCTGCCGCGCGAGGCGTTGCGCCCGTGCGGACGGGAAGCGGTCGCCCGCCGAGTCGGTGAGGCGGTCGAGTACCACGGCGAGGATCACGACGGCGATCCCACCCTCAAAGCCGCTGCCCACCTCGACCTGGGACAACGCGAACATGATCACGTCGCCGAGGCCTCCAGCGCCCACCATGCCGGCGATCACCACCATGGACAGGGCCAGCATGATGACCTGGTTGACGCCGGTCATGATCGTGGGCAGTGCCAGCGGCAGCTTGGTCCGCAGCAGCACCATCCACGGTGGCGCACCGAACGACTCGGCGGCCTGGACGATCTCCTTGTCGACCTGGCGCAGACCCAGCTCGGTCAGGCGTACGCCGGGCGGCATGCTGAAGACCAGGGTGGCCAGTACGCCCGGCACGGTGCCGATGCCGAAGAAGAAGATCGCCGGAATGAGGTACACGAACGCGGGCATGGTCTGCATCAGGTCCAGCACCGGCCGGGCCACCGCTGAGGCACGCTTGTTCTCCGCGACGAGCACGCCCAACGGGATAGCCATCAGCAACGCCAGGGTGCTGGCCACGAGCACCTGAGCGAGCGTGCTCATGGTCTCCTCCCAGTACGGCATTCCGGCCACCAGGCCGAGGCCGACCGTGGTGCCGAGGGCGAACTTCCACCCGCGCAGCCACCAGCCGAGCCCGGCGAGCACCAGCACGACCACCACCGCCGGTACGCCGGTGAGCAGGTCGTTGAGCGGTCGCACCAGCGCCTCGACCACAGTGGCGACACCGTCGAAGAACGGACCGAGGGTGGCGGTGGCCCAGTCGACCGCGGCCTCGGTCCAGGCGCCCAGCGGCACCCGGGGCAGCCAGCTGTCCAGCGGCGACTGCGTCAGACTCATGCTGACTCTCCCTTCGTTCCGACCAGTTCCACCTGGTCCTGGTCCTGCGTCGGCTCGTCCGGGGTCGCGGCGGCCAGCGCGCTGAGCAGGGTGATCCGGGGGATCACCCCGATCAGCCGGTCGCGTTCGTCGAGGACGGCGACCGGGTGCTGGCTCTCCGCGCAGTCGCCGAAGAGGTCAGCCACCGAGGTGTCCGCGGTGACCGTGCGGACCCGCTCGGTCGACACGTAACCGTCGAGGTGGGGACGCCCCTCGCGGAGTGCCCGCAACACCTCATCCTCGGTGACCGTGCCGAGGAACTTCTGCATCGGTCCGGTTACGTAGACCACCGAGGTCTGGCTTTCCCGCAGCGCCTTTGCGGCGACCCGGGGACCGGCGTTGACGTCCAGCACCTGCTGGGGCTTCTCCATCACCGATGCGGCGGTGAGGATCCGGGTCCGGTCGACGTCGGCGACGAACTGCGCCACGTAGTCGTTGGCCGGATCGGTGAGGATCTCCTCGGCGGTGCCGATCTGGACGATCCGACCGTCCCGCATCACCGCGATCCGGTCGCCGAGCCGCATGGCCTCGTTCAGGTCGTGGGTGATGAAGATGATCGTCTTGCCCAGTTCGGCCTGAAGTTCCAGGAGTTGGTCCTGGATCTCCCGGCGGATCAGCGGGTCCAGTGCCGAGAACGCCTCGTCCATCAGCAGGATCTCGGTGCCGGCCGCGAGCGCGCGCGCCAGCCCGACCCGCTGCCGCATACCGCCGGACAGGTCGTGCGGCAGGTTGTCCGCCCACTCCGTCAGGCCCACCATCCGCAGCGCGTCCATGGCCCGCTCACGTCGCTCGGCCTTGGGCAGCCCGGCGACCTCCAGCGCGTACCCGGCGTTCTCCAGCACCGTCCGGTGCGGCATGAGCGCGAAGTGCTGGAACACCATGCTGATCTTCTCCCGGCGCAGCTTGCGCAGCGCCGCCGGCTTGAGCGTGGTCAGTTCGACCCCATCGACCCGCACGCTGCCCCTCGTGGGACGCAGCAGGCCGTTGAGCATCCGGATGAGGGTTGACTTTCCCGAGCCAGAGAGGCCCATGACGACGAAGATCTCGCCCGGGCGTACCTCGAAATTCGCGTCGATCACGGCGGCCGTGGCCGGCAGCCCGGCCAAGGCCTCGGCACGCGGCCTCCCGTCCGCCAGACGTCTTACCGCTTCGTCGGCTCGACTGCCGAATATTTTGTAGAGCGATTGCACTGTGAGCGCGGACACGATCCCCCTTCCGAGACGGAAACCGGTTGGCGTATCGCGCCGTGGGCGCCCTCTTCGCGTCTCATCGTCGATATCAACATCGATCACATTCAGCGGGTCACATAGGCCCGGCGGCGAAACCTACCGGCGTCATCGCGACAAATCCAGTCGGCACCGCAGGGCTGTGGATATGCACACAAAAATTCGCAGGTGCCGTGCCGGATTGATCGTCGGCACATGTTGCGCGATTCATTGACCCCACACTGTTCCGACCAGGGAAGGTCCGGTGCCGCCTGCGCCGATCGTCCCGCTGAAACACCCCCTCAGCAGCCGTTGCCGCCTACCTGGAGAGCACTTCCAGAATTTGTTGGGGATGATAGAGAACTGTCACGCAACTGTCATATTCCATCGCGGTTCGATCGCGTAATCTCACCGTCGGTGCAGTGTCGCGGCTCCCGATTACGGCCGAACTCGGGCAGGCGGATTACGTGGCTGGTGTCCCCTCTCACCACGATCTCCCTCAGCGACTCACCGGGGCGTCGGTATTCTTGATTGGGTACGGCCTGCACCCATACGCTTGTTAGTTGAGGGGGAACCGTGCCCTATCAGATCGACCTCGCTCGCCTGCGGGACGTGCTCGACGGACCGTGGGCCGCAGTCCGCAACGCGCACCGGGAGCACCTCGACGCGCGTTTCCTCCCGGTCTACGGCGAGACCGGTGACCAGGCACGGGAGCGGATCACCCGGTTGCTTACCGAACTCCCCGCCGAGCTGGGTATGGCGTCGGCCTTCCCCACCGAGTACGGCGGCAGCTCCGACGTCGGCGGCTCGATCGTCGCCAGCGAGATGCTGGCGCAGGTCGACCTGTCACTGATGGTCAAGGCCGGAGTGCAGTGGGGCCTCTTCGGCGGCGCGGTCGCGGCCCTCGGTACCCGCCGGCACCATGACGCCTATCTGCGGGACATCGTCTCGGGCACGATCTTCGGCTGCTTCGCCATGACCGAGACCGGGCACGGTTCCGACGTCCAGCGGCTGCGCACCACCTGCACGTACGACCCGCAGACGCAGACTTTCGACCTGCACACCCCACACGAGGCGGCCCGCAAGGACTACATCGGCAACGCCGCCCGCGACGGGCGGATGGCGGTGGTCTTCGCGCAGCTGATCACGAACGGTGAGCGGCACGGCGTACACGCGTGGTTGGTGCCGATCCGCGACGCGCAGGGCAACCCGCTGCCTGGCGTGCGCATCGGCGACGCCGGACCCAAGGCCGGCCTGCTCGGCGTGGACAACGGGCGGCTCACCTTCGACCACGTACAGGTGCCGAGGGACATGCTGCTGGACCGCTACGGTCAGGTCGCACCGGACGGGACGTACTCCAGCCCGATCGAGAACGACTCCCGACGCTTCTTCACCATGCTCGGCACCCTGGTCCGCGGCCGCGTGAGCGTCGGCGGCGCCGCGTCGGCGGCCACCAAGTCGGCGCTGACCATCGCGGTGCGCTACGGCGATATCCGCCGCCAGTTCGGCACACCCGACGCCGACCGGGAGGTGCTGCTCAATGACTACCTGGCCCACCAGCGCAAACTGCTGCCCGCCCTGGCCACCACGTACGCGCTGCACTTCGCCCAGACCGAGCTGGTCGCCGCGCTCAGCGAGGTGCAGGGTGGCGACGGGCCGGTCGACGAACACCGGCAACGGGAGCTGGAGTCCCGGGCCGCCGGTCTCAAGGCCGCGCAGACCTGGCACGCGACCCGCACCATCCAGATGTGCCGCGAGGCGTGCGGTGGCGCCGGCTACCTGGCCGAGAACCGGCTACCCAGCCTCAAGGCCGACACCGACGTCTTCACCACCTTCGAGGGCGACAACACGGTGCTGTTGCAGTTGGTGGCCAAGGGGCTGCTCACCGGCTACCGGGACGAGTTCGGCTCGCTGGACGGCTGGGGGCGCACCTCCTTCGTCGCCGAGCAGGTCCGCGAGATGGTGCTCGAACGCACCGCCGCGCGGTCGCTCATCGAGCGGCTGATCAGCGCCGTACCCGGCCGCGACGACGAGGTCGCCGTCACCGACCGCGGCTGGCAGCTCAAGGCCTTCGAGGACCGCGAGAGGCACCTCCTCGACGGCGCGGTCCGCCGCCTGCGCAACGGCGCGGCCACCAAGAAGAACCGACCCTTCGACATCTTCAACGACGTCCAGGACCACGTCCTCGCCGTCGCCGCCGCACACATCGACAGGGTCACCCTGGAGGCGTTCGTCGCCGGCATCGAAGACACCGCCGACCCGGCGGTCCGGGCGCTACTCTCCCGCGTCTGTGACCTGTACGCGCTCAGCGTCATCGAGGCCAACAAGGGATGGTTCCTGGAGCATGGCCGGCTCACACCGGCCCGATCCAAGGCGATCACCGGCGTGGTCAACTCCCTACTCAGGGAGCTACGCCCGCACATGCGCACCCTCGTCGACGGTTTCGCCATCCCGGACTCGTGGCTGCACGCCGCGATCCTGCGCGAGGAATCGCACCGGCAGGAAACCACGACCGCCCACGACGACGCCGGTGATCCGCAGGCCGTCCCGGCCTAGGACGAAGGTTCCCGTGACGTTGACGTCTGGGCGAAAGGCTTGCAAAGACCTAATTGTCGGCGGGGGTCGCGGACGGAGCAGCCGGATTCACTGGTGGTTTGTCGTCGACCACCTTGCGGTTGAGGCTCACCTGTGCGGTGCCGGTGCCTCCGACCTGAATGTCGTCGTATGCCTGGAGCCGGTGATCCGGGCCGAGGTAGAGCACCGACATGACCAGGGGCATCGGTTCATCACCTTCGAGTCCGCGCAACCCGGCCCCGCCGGTGGAACCCTGCACTGCCAGCCGGGTGGTGACCGTGCCGGTCGGCGGCAGCGTCGTCACCTTCCGCTGGTGTGTGTGGCCGGCCAGGACGAGTGGCGTGGCACCGTTGAGCGCGGTCGCTGACGCGGGGTCGTGCACCAGTGCGATGTCCACCGGTAGGTCCAGCGAGCGGATCGTCGTGGCGAGCTGCTTCCCCGTACCCTCGACCGTCGTGGCTGGCTCCTCCCAGGGCCCTGCCTCGGCCTCCTGCTTGTCGGGCGTGAACCGGGGGTCGCCGATGCCGGCGATCGTCACTCCGGCAACTGTCGTGACGGAGTCGTTCAGGACGACCGCGTTCGGCTGGCTGGCCACCGTCGCTGCGGTTCTGGGTGAGTCGTGGTTACCGCGGATGTAGACGTACGGTGCCTTGAGCTGGCCGATCATGGAGACATACGACGTCTCGGGTTCGCTGCCCCAATCGGTGATGTCCCCGGTGTCGATGACGAAGTCGATGTCGTACTGCTCGACCACGGTCTTGATCATTGGCCAGGCGGCGGGGTTCAGGTGCAGGTCCGAGACGTGCAGGATTCGGGTGGTGTCGGGCGCTGCCTGGTAGATGGGCAGGGTCGACACGGTGGTGTAGAGCTCGCCGACGTTGCCGACGAGGCGTTGGAGTTGCTCGGCGTAGCGGCTGTAGTCATCGGCGATCCGTTGCGCGTCTCCGATCAGCGCCGGGGCGTTGACCAGCAGGCCCTCGTACCGGGGTTCGGCCAGTGCCTGCGGTCGCACCGTCAGGGCGGCCGTGCCGAGGGTGCCACCGGTGACCAGCAGCGCGAGACCACCCGACCAGGCGACACGACGCACGGATCGGAACGTCAACCCCGCGAGCAGCATGGACGTGAGGACCGACACGCCGACCGTACGCAGCCCGAGGCGGACCAGGGCGTCGCGGAGATCGTCGGGTGCCGTGGTGCCGGCGTGAGCGAGGCCGGCCGGGTCGTTGAGCAGTGCCTCGGTGCGTCGCTGGTCGAGTGAGTCGAGGCGGACGGTCAGTCGCGCGGGGCCGTCGTGGCTGTCGAGAAAAAGCGATCCCAGCGGGGGTATGGCGATCTCCGTGCCGCCGTCCGTGGATGGGGTCAGCTGGAAGGCGACCCGGAATGGCCCGACGTCACTGGCGCCCCTGGCACCGAGGAGGGTGCCGATCGTGATACCCGTGGCGGTTATGGCGACCAGCGCGACCGCAGCCAGGACACGACCTGCCCACGGCGAGCGCATGAGCTGGATCGGCCGCGCGGCAGCGTTTCTGAGGCGTTCGGCCAGGGCAATTCGGCGCGGAGGCGCCGCGTCCGGAGGCGGAGTCACGAGCGGGGTCCGATCTGTGGGAACCGAGGGGACGGTGGGGTCAGTTCGATGGGGCGCCCTGGTCGTCTTCCCCTCCGCAGAGCAGGCCGAGCAGGCCGGCGGCGAAGAGTTGCCGCCGGACGAAATGCGCGAGGTGCTCCAGCCGCAGGGCGCCGCCACGGACCGTGACGGCGCGTTGGCAGGCCACGAGCGTTCCCATGCCGGTGGAGTCGATGAAGGTGAGATCAGTGAAGTCGAGGATGACGTCTCGCACCGAATCGCATGCCAACGCCGCAATGACCGCGTCGTGCACGAGTCCGCTCGTTGCGAGGTCCATCTCCCCCGCCAGCCGGATGCGGGTGACGGCACCAACCTGCATCGTGTCGACTGTCAACTCCACCCACGACTCCTAACCCGGGCACCACCAGGTGAAACATGCATGGATGCAATGAATTGTTTTCGCAGGGCAGCCTATCCGCCGAAGGGAGCTGCTTCCAAGGTCGGCAAGCCCGAGGCGTACTCGTCGCTCATTGGGCCACGGGCCGGCGCTCAACCAGCAGAAGTGCGATGTCGTCGTGCGGTTCGCCCCCCACGTGCCGGTGCACGGCGGCCCAGACCGCGTCGAGACACCTGTCCACCGATGGCTCGGCCAGACACGCCCCCAGCGCAGACGTCGGCAAGAAGCGCCGCTCGCTGTCGCGCGCCTCGAGCAGGCCGTCGGTGAGCAACAGCAGCCGGTCACCGACCTCCCAACGGCCGACACACTCCGGTGTCCGCGGCCCACCCAGACCCAACGGTCGATCCGGCGGGGCCACCGTCAACTCCTCCAGCTCTCCGGAGCAGTGCCGCAGAATCGGCGCGGGGTGACCGCAGTTCACGGTCCCGATCTCGCCTCCGCGTAGCTCGACCAGGACGGCGGTGACGAACGTCGCTCCCCGGGCGGGAGTCGGCTCCCGGGCGACGAGATCGTCCAGGTCGCGCGCCACCTGCGTCAAGTCCGACCGGATGATCGCCGATTGTCGGAACGCTCCCGCCACCGCCGAAGCCAGTCGCACCGCTGCGAGCCCCTTGCCGCAGACGTCACCGACGATGATCCGCAGCCGGTCCTGCTCGGCCACCACCTCGTACAGGTCGCCGCCCACGCCGGCCTCCTCGTAGGCCGCGACGTACCGAGCTGCCAGTTCCACCCCGGCCGCATACTGCGGCGGCTCGCGCAGAATGGCAGCCTGGGTGATCCGCACGATCTCGGCCATCCGGCGCAGACGCTCCTCCCGTCCCGTTCGAGCCCGCGCGACGTACACCGCCATCAGGCTGACCGTGATGACCACCGCCACCCGGAGCAGGTGATCGAGGCTGCCGAGCATCCCGCTGGGGAACCCGGCCGCCACCGCGGCCGTCGTCGCCGTGGCCGACACCACTGCGGTGCGGCGCGGGCTTTCGACGGCGGCGGCGAACAGCGGGGCGAGGGCCAGAAAACCAATGAGTACGGCATGGGTGCCCGCGGCAACGTCGATCAGCAGGACCACCGCGACGAACCCGATGGCCAGCCGCAGTCCGAGCCAGCGGGTCCACCTGCCTGCCACCACACCGTCAGCGCCGGCGGAACGGGCCGTTGCCAACCTGCCCGCAGCGCGCTCAGCTAGACGATCGGGCCGCATGGCTCCGCCGATCCGGGTCATCGCCTGCTGTCGACGTCTCTGGGTCGAGTTGCCGACGTAGCGCCTCGATCTCCGCGCGCAGGGCCGCGATGTCGTCGGCGGTCGCCGCAGCCGTTCCGCCCTTCTGGGAGACCCGATCCACGATCCAGGTTGCCAGTGAGCCGGTGACGAACCCGATCAGGCCAATGCCGCCGATCATGAGCCCCAACGCGACGAACCGACCCGTCCCGGTCACCGGGAAGTGATCGCCGTACCCGACGGTGGTGATGGTCACCGTCGCCCACCACAGGGCGTCATCGAACGAGGCGATGTTGCTGCCCGCTGCGGACCGCTCGGCGTCCAGCACCGCCAGCGCGGATACCAGCACCAGCAGCGTGGTGGTGGCGCCCACGTAGACGGCGAGCCGGCCACGCGCCCACGACTCCGCCCGTCTGTTCAGGCTCAGCACCACGGTGATCAGCCGCAGGGCGCGCAGCGGTCGCAGGACCGGGAGGACCAGGACTGCGAGGTCGAAGAGGTGACCCCGCAGAAAGCGCCGCCGATCTCCGGCCAGGACCAGCCGCACCACGAAGTCGACCCAGAACGTCAACCAGATGAGGACCGTCGTCGCCTCACACGCCCGCCGCCAGGACTCCGCCAGGTCCGGCCGCAGGATCGGTACGGCGTAGACCACGAGAAACAGGACCGCCAGGAGCATCAGCGGAAGTGCGGTCAGCCGTTCCCACCTCGCGGCCCGGTCGGCGGCTGACGCTTCAGTCCTCACCTGCATGGGCGGCCCATCCAACGACTATAGGTGCATCCGTGCAATCATTTCCGGGTGAAACCGTACGCGGAAGGCTGCACTCCGTCGACAGCAGCTGAGGATGAGCTGCTTGACGGTTTGTCCGCGTTGAGCCGCGCATTGGTAGGGATCACCGCCCGATCTCTGGGCTCACTGGACGCGGAAGTCACACTGCCGCAGTACCGGACACTGGTCATCCTCGCCTCACGCGCCCCGTTGCGCACCGTGGATCTCGCGTCGTTGCTCGCTGTGCATCCGTCGACCGCGACCAGGATGTGCGATCGCCTGGTACGTCGGAATCTGGTGGCCCGCCGCCAACAATCCGACGACCGGCGGGTTGCCTGGTTGACTCTCACCGACGGCGGCAAAACCCTCGTCGGCGATGTCATGCGCCACCGAACTGCCGAGATTCGCCGCCTCTTGAGAACGGCCGATTCCGGACGCCCGCAGACGACCACCGACCTGATCAACGCGCTGGTGACCGCCGCCGGGGAACCGTCGGAGAAGCTGTGGTGGCGGCACTGGGAAGAGTCCAGCGCCAGCCCCTGACGACGGAAGTCATCGGGCAGGTACCGTTGCGCCCTGAAGATACCTGCAATCATGCAGGTATCTAGGCGGTCGACGCAGGAGGTGGCAGGAGTCTCATGTTCACCATCCGGTCCTCCGGTGTGGGGCTCGCGCCGAGGACTCTCCACCTCTCCGGGGAACTGGACATGGCCTTCTCCGGCCACCTGCGCGAGGCCGTCGAGCGCACGCTCGCGTCAAGCGCCAGACAGTGGCTGATCGTCGATTTGCGCGACACCACACTGATCGACTCCGGTGCGGTCAAGGAGTTGGTGGATGTCCACCGGCTCGCCGCCCAGCAGGGGCGAGTCCTGGTCCTGCGCAACGCACGCGGAATCGTCGCCGAGGTGCTCCGGATCACCGGCGTGGCTGCCACGCTTGAGCGTCCCGCGACGCGGCCGGCCGGCACGATCTACGGCTCGTTGAACGGCAGCTAGAACTCCATGGCCCGGTTGACATGGACAGTCCTGCGTGACTTCGACGGTGGTAGTACGCGGATCGCCCTCGCGGGCAACCTCACCCCCGAAGCAGAACCGCACCTTGGCGCACTGCTGCTCGAAGGCTCCCTCGACGCTCCGCTGACCCTCGTGGTCGACCTCAACGCCCTCACGACGTCGGACGTTGCTCCCATCGCCGCGTTCCTCGCCCGGTGGGCCCCGGACCGGCCCGACGGACCGGAACTGACGTTGTCGACGAATCCTCTGACTCCCACGGGGAGACTGCTCCGCGCCACCCTCAGTCAGCACGCGATCCTCGGGAGGGCTCTCCTCGAACAGCCTGCCGCCGGACGTGAGTTGCCCTCTCCGCGCCGTGCGCACCTGCACCTGCCCGCCCGCGCGCAGTCGCCCGCCGCCGCCCGCCAGCTCGTCGCCCGGCAGTGCCGCGCATGGGGCATGGAAGCCGTGGCCGACCGGGCCATGGTCATCGCCTCGGAGCTGATCAGCAACGCCGTCCAACACGCCGGGACGGACATGGATATCACCGTCGCCCACGTGGCGGGGTCGCTCAGGATCAGCGTGCGGGACCGGGGAGGCGACACCCCCAGTTCCACCACCCCGACACTCCCCCGTCAGATGTCCGAAGGTGGTCGTGGCCTACCGATCATCGCCGCCCTCACCACTGACTGGGGCTTTTTCACCCTCGGTGACGGCAAGACCGTCTGGGCCGCCATCGGCGCTCCCAACGGATCAACCGTCGGCGGACGACCTGTCCCGATCTCGCCGCCAGGGTCGCAGCGGCCGCCGAGCCCGATGTAGCACGCCGAACCAGGCAGGCGTCTCCCGGGACTCGTCAAAGGCTTGCGCTATCACGACATCGGTCGACGAGTGCAACAGGATGGAGATCACGATTGTCAGAGCGACGAGGTGGAACACCTCGTCGCCGGCCGCGATGCCGGACTCCAGGACCAGCAGCCCGTAGACGACGGAAGCGAAGCCCTTCGGCCCGAACCACATCGCCGCGGCCTGCTCCCTGGCGCCGAGCCCGGAGCGGAGAAACGAGATCCACAACGCGACCGGACGAGCCACGAAGATCGCCAGCACCGCGAAGGCCCAGCCGGTCCAGGAGATCTCGCCCAGGAACCGAACCGAGATCAGCGCGCCGAAGACAAGCAGCGCGGCGAGTTTCAACAGCTCGGCGACGTTCTCCCCGAAATGCTCGAACGCCGCCCGCTCCCGCGGCCCGAACGTGGCCACGGTGATCCCCGCGGCGAACGCGGCCAGGAACAGGTTACCGTGGGTGGCCTTGCCCAACGCCAACACCAGAAGCCCGATCGCCACCCCGTTCAGCGGCGCGTACGCAGCGGACGCCGCAAGCCAGCGGGTGCGCTCCAACGCGATTGCCAGCAGCGGCACCAGCACACCGATGAGCAGTCCCATCGCGAGTTCGCCGGCGATCTCTCCCAGGTGCAGGTCGTCCGAGCCGGCGGCGACAGCCAGAAGCAGCACCACGAAGGGGAGGGCCAGCCCGTCATTGACGCCCGACTCCACGTTGAGCAGATGCCGTAGGCGGGCCGGCACCTTGTCATTGCCCACCAGCGCCGCCGCGAACACCGGGTCGGTGGGGGCCAGGATCGCGCCGATCAGCAGCGCCTCCGGCCAGCCCAGGCCGGCCACATAATGGGCCAGCAGCGCCGTGATCAGCAGGGTGAGGGGTAGGCCCCAACCCAGCGCCCGGCCGGGCAGCCGCCATGCCGAGCGCAGGTCTGCCCAGCCGACCCGCATCCCGTCGGTGAACAGCACCGCGAACAGGGCAAGCTCCGCGAGTTGCGCCACGATGGGGGAATCGGAGTGCAGGTGCAGCAGCCCGGTGGTGTCCTCGCCGAGGATGAACCCGGCAACCAGGAACAGCGCCGCGGTAGACAGGATGGTGCGATGAGCCAGTGCCGAGAGCAGCACGGCCACCAGCAGGACAACGGCGAACGACAACAACAGCATCGATCACGCTCCACAGACGTGCGTCATCACGATGCCGACCAGACCTCGCGGCGCCCCACCGATTCCGAACGATCATACCTGCGACGGCGGTTGCCTCGGTGCCCACCAGGAGCGGCGCAGACACCTGTGCCGCTCAGCTAGCCCGCGTGGTCGACGACGTCATCGAGGCTGCTGCCGTCACCAAGCTTACTGCTGGGGATGACGCTGAGACTGCCGTCGGACTCCAGCACCACCGCGGCCAACTCGCTCAGGTCTCCGATGCCGTTACCGCGGGCCGCCTGCCGGATCTCACTCTCCGCGATCCGAGCGCGTCGCAGGGCCGCGTGCCGCACCCGACCGTCGCGCAACAGCATCGTGGGGCGCGCCTTGAGCAGGCGCTGCGACGGCGGCCAGCGTACGGCGAGCAGTGCCACCACGTACTGCAACGTCACCAGCAGGGCCAGCGCAAGGATCCCCTCCAGCAGTGACACGTCCCGCGAGAGCAGGATCGTCGCCAGCGTGGACCCCAGGGCCACCGTGACCACGAAGTCGAACGCGTTGAGCTTGGACAATGTGCGTTTGCCGGAGAGCCGCAGGATCAGCACCAGCGCCGGATAGACGATCGCGGCGATGACGAGCAGCCTGAGCAGGTCCCCAGGGTTCTTCAGCACCATCCGGTTGACGTACCCACCGCTCGTACGCGGGACACGCCGGCTGGTGCCACGATCCAGAGCCGCTACTCCAAGGCACCGGTCGACGGCGGGAATCGTCACCCAACCGTCACAGGCTTTGGCGGTCGTACCGCGACATCCGGGGAAATCCTTGACCAAGCGCCACGACGGCGAGGAGGACCCACGAATGGGCAACTGGAATGGCCGGGTGCGTTCAATGGCAGCGCTACCAGCGGTGGTCCTGCTCGCCGCAGGCTGCACCAGCAGCCCCGTGACTCCGCAACCCAGCCCCGAACCGACGCTCACCACCACACCAGGAACGGTCGCGCGGGCCGAGGTGGGCGACCTGCTCACCGTGACCGCGAGCGTCGAGCGGGTCATCACCGACACGGCGTTCGTCGTACGCGACGTGGATCTGACCGATGGAACCCTGCTCGTGCTGTCGACGGGCCAGCCGGTGCCTACTCCGCCGCAGCTGGTGACCGTGCAGGGCACGGTGATCCGGTTCTCTCACCGCGACCTCACCGACCGTTACCAGCTCGGGCCGTCGGGACCGTACCGGGCCTTCGAAGGCGGCCGGGCGCTCGCCGCTCGTGAGCTGACAGTCTGGTGATCACGAGTTGCTGCGGGGACGGGTCATCGCGGTACGACCTGTGCGCTGACCGACAAGCTCACCCGCTGCGGATGAGCGGGATGACGTACGCGTGGCGCTGGCCCGCCACGGGACGGGCGTTTGCGAGATTCCACCGTCAGCTGCTGCATATGGTGGAAACGACGCGACGGACCCCCATCGGCCGATCGCCGGGGACGATGGGCGAGCAGCATGGAGCGGTTCCTGGAGGCATTCTGGGACACGAGCAGCGTGAGCGGTCGCCTCGTGACCAGCGTCGTCCTGGTGGTGTTGGCCGTCGTCATCGGCCCTGTCGCTGGCCGTCTGGCGACCCTGCGGGTGAGCGACACCACCAATCGCTACTACCTGCGCAAGGCGGTGCATTACCTGACCGTCGTGGCGTTGCTGCTTGCGCTGGCACTGCTGTGGCGGCCGTTCGCCGGCCGGATCGGCCTGGTCGTCGGACTACTCGGCGTCGGTCTCGCGCTGGCCCTGCAGGAGGTCATCGGCGCGTTCGCCGGGTGGATCGCCATCCTCACCGGCCGGCAGTTCCGCGTCGGTGACCGGATTCAGATGTGCGAGGTGCGCGGCGACGTCCTGGACATCACCCCGCTGCGGACCCGCATCCTGGAAAGCGGATCCTCCACCGACCCGGAATCCTGGATACGCGGCCGCCAGTACACCGGACGGGTGGTGTCCCTGTCGAACCGCTTCGTGTTCTGCACACCGGTCTACAACAGCAGCACCGTGTTGGACCACCTGTGGGACGAACTGACCTTCCCCATCCCCTACCAGGCGGACTGGCACCTCGCGGAGCGCATCCTGTGCGAGGAGGCGCAGAACATCTCCTCGACGGCCGAGGCGCGGCACGCCATCGCGCAGATGCGTCACCGCTACCCGGTCGCCGAGGCAGAGGTCGATGCCCGCGTGTTCGTCCGCGCCACCCCGAACTGGGTCGAACTGTCAGCACGGTTCGTCGTGCCGGTCCGAGCCGCCCGTCAGGTCAAGGACCAGGTCACCCGGCGAGTGCTGGACCGGTTTGCCGAAAACGGCATCCGGGTGGCGTCGGCGACCCAGGACATCACCGTCCACACACCCGAGGCGCCGGAAGCTCTCATCAACCGGGCGGACCGCCGGTAGCGGTCGCCGGCTCCGCACGGTGCGCGTACCAGCGACGACCGGGCATCGCGGTGACCCCGTGCACCACCGTGCTCGCCACCACCACCAGACTGCCGGCGGCCCACAGCCGAGGATCCCCGGCTCCTTCCTCCTGGCTGTAGGTGAGATAGAACAGCGCCGACACACCGATCGGTCCGAACCAACCCAGGAACACCGCACTGCGCCAGGACAGCCCCAGGGCCGGCTTCAGCGCGAGCACCACCGGCAGCCGGCGCAGCACCAACACCGCGATGACGAACGCCACCAGCGTCCAGCCCGACTCGCGCCACTCACGCCACGGCACCTCAACCCCGAGCAGGAAGAACAACGGCAACACCAGATAGCGGGTGAGCGCGTCGTCGAGCCTTTGCTCCGACGCGCGAGATCGGTCCCCGATCACCGCGTTGTAGGCGAGGCCAGCGACGAAGACCGCCAGGATGCCGTCGGTACGCGCCAGCCTGGCGACTCCCAGCGCCGCGACGCCGAGTACGACCGTGAAGACCAACAGCGAGCCCTGATCAACGTCCTCCCGGGCCCCAGCCGCCACGACGGCCCGGCCGGCGGCGTAACCGACCACCACGCCGACCACCACGGCCCCCACCACCCCCCACACCGCCTCCAGAAGGTGACCACCGACTGATCCAGAGGTCACGGCGCACAACGCGAGCACGACGAAGACGAAGGCGAGCCCGTCGTTCGCGCCCGACTCACCGCTGATCACCTGACGCAGACGAGCCGGCAGCTGCCGCTCCGCCGGCCCTCCGGAGACGACGCTGGAAGCCAGGACCGGGTCCGTCGGCGTCACACAGGCGCCCAGCAACGCCGCCAAAGCGACGGGAAGGCCGAGGACAAGCCCTGCCAGGCCGGCGCTGACCACCGCCATGCCAACCATCGCGACGGCGAGGAGCACGCCGACCGGGCGCACCACCGACCGGTAGTCCGACAGCGGAAAACGCAACGCGACCGCCATCAGCGAGATGGCCAACAGGACCCGGCTCGCCTCCAACGTCAACACGGACGCCTCGTGATGCGGCAGGTCGATCAGCCCGAGAATCGGACCGACCAGCACCCCCACCAACAACGCGAGCAGCGGCTCACTGACCGGGGTCCGACGAATGGCGCTGGACCAGAAGGCCAACAACACCCCCAGAATCCCCACCAGGGCGTAACTGAGGTGCAGCGCATCCATCCCTCGCCGCTACCCCGTTTGTCCCAGGTTCACACCCGGGGCCGCGTACCGGAGGCGTCGCAGAGATCGGCAGACGATGCGCGCCGCATCCGGGCGTGCGACACGATGGAACATGTGTTGACGAAGAACTGCGCATTGTGAGCCGGCCCCGCACCGCGTCAGCGCGCCTGGCCGAGGTACGGGAAAGCTTCTGGCTGGTGCCGGCGATCTTCTCGGTTGGTGCGGTGTTGGCGGCGGTCGGGCTGTCGGCGCTGGAGCTGCAGTTGGATCTGCCCTTCGGGGGGATCGTGCCCAGCGGCCCCGCCGGTGCACGCTCGCTGCTGTCCTCGATCATCACGGCGATGATCTCCTTCACCGCGCTGGTCTTCTCCATCACGGTCGTGGCCCTGCAACTGACCAGCAGCCAGTACTCCCCCCGGGTCCTGCGGACCTTTCTGCAGGACCGGATCATCCAGGCAACGCTCGGTACGTTCGTCGCCACCTTCCTGTTCGCGATGGTGGTGCTGGCCGCTCTGCCAGATCAGGAGGGCCAAGGGCTACCGGAGCTGTCCCTCGCCGTGTCGATAGCCCTCGTCCTGGCCAGCAGCGCCACGTTCATCTACTACCTGCACCACATCACCACGGTGATGAGGGTTTCCCACATCATCGGCTCCATCGGCGCGCAGACCCGACGGTCGATCGCCCGTCTCCCCCCACCCGACGAGCCACCGGCGCGTGTTCCCGGAGAGGTGACACAGACGGTGCCGGCCTCGGAACCCGGCATGGTCAACAACGTCGACCTCGTCCTGCTCGGGCGGTTGGCACGGGAGCACGAGTGTGCGATCTCCGTCGTCCCTGCCCCGGGTGACTTCGTCGCCTCGGGAGCGCCCCTGCTGCGGGTGCACCGGACCGCCGGTGGTGCGGCCCGTCCGGTGCCGGCCGACCGCGCCGGGCTGGGCGTGACCATCGGCGTGGAACGCAGCCCGGGCCAAGACCTCGGATTCGGCTTCCGGCAACTCGCCGACATCGCCGAACGCGCGCTGTCCCCAGGAGTCAACGACGTCACCACCGCCGTCCGGGCCGTCCAGGAGGCACACGACCTCCTCCGCCGGCTCGCGACCCGCCCCGATCCCACCTACGCCGTCCGCGACGACGACGGCACCGTCCGCGCCCGGATGAGCAACATCTCGTACGACACGGTCCTGGCCATGATCGTCGACGACATCCGACTCGTCTCCAGCGACCAGCCACGTGTCTTGCGATTGCTGGACTCCATCGTCCGTGACGTGGCCTCCATTGCGCTTCCCGTCCACCGAGCGGCGATCGATCGTCGGCTACCAACGGCAGCCCACGACGGTAGCTGACGACCCCGGGGTGCCCTCCGCGAGCGACGGTCTGCGCGGGCGAAACGGGTCAGGCAGTGTCGGTACGGCTTCCGGCGGGCTGCTCGCAGACGTCGGGGATGTTGTCGCGGTCGGCATCGACGGTCTCCGCGTCGTGGATGCGCCGGTAGGTGCGGTTGCGCAGGCGCAGGATGACCGTGGCCAACAGCGCGGCGGCCAGCGAGTTGGTCAGCAGAGTGACCGTGACGTCGTCGACCGGGCGCACCTGCAGGTCCTCGACGAAGCCCGCAAGGTCGTCGCGCTCGCTGCCGAGACCGCAGACCAGTTCACCGATCAGCAGCGACACCGTGAACCCGCCCCGGCGAGCGCAGCTAGACCGAGCACGGCAGGTGCCGCCGGATTTCGGCGTCGGGCGGCTGCGCCGGCTGGAACACTACGCGGGTGGGCACAGGATCGGCTGTTCGAGCCTCCCGGTGGGTGCTTCCCGGCGCGCCGGGGAGTCGCGTCACCCGACTAGAGCTGCTCTATGACTTGATCTTCGTGCTCGCATTCCTCAACGTCACCGTCCTGGTCGGTAACACCCTGCGACCCAGGACGCTGCTGGCCGGACTCGTGGTGCTGGCTCTGCTGTGGTGGTGCTGGACCGGCTTCGCTGCACTCGGCAACATCGTCCGCGCCGATCAAGGCGCGCTGCCGTTGATCGGATTCGCGATCATGGCCGCCGCCTTCGTACTGGCACTGACCATCCCCCAGGCATTCGCGGACGAACCCGGTGAGCTGCGCGGACCGGTGATCTTCGCGGTGGCCTATCTGACGGTGCGGGCGTTGACGATCGGCGCGTTCTGGTTCGTCACCGCACCCGGCACGCTGTCACGCCAGCGGTTGTGGCTGCATACCTTTGCGGCACTAGTTGTGGCCGTCCTAGTCCTGACTGCCGCTCTCACGCCCCTCTGGCTCGCCACCACAACCGCGGCCGCTGTGTGGATCCGAATCATTCTGTGGAGCGCGGCAATGATCATGGAAGCGATAGCGGCCCGGAGTCCGCCCTACATCGGCTGGGCCGGGCTCTCTGCTGGTCACTGGGCGGAACGCCACGCCCTGATCGTCCTGGTGGCGATCGGCGAGTCCGTGATCTCGCTGGCCCTCGGTGCCGGCACCCTGGCCCACCTCACGCTCACGGCGCCGATCATCATCGCGGCCGTGCTGGGGATAGCGCTGGTGGCAACCCTGTGGTGGCTGCACTACGACACGCTCGCGTTAGCGGTCGAACACGCCGTCCACGCCGTCCGCGACGACCGGCGCATCCCATTGACCCGGGACCTCTACACATACCTGCACCTGCTGTTGGTCATTGGGATCATCGCCACCGCTCTCGGGCTCAAGCTCCTGCTCAAGACCGTGGCCGACGGCGCCACGCATCCGCTAACTCCGATCGAAGTCCGCATCCTCTACCTCGGGGTCGTCGTGTTCCTGCTCGCCGAGATCGGCACCGTCGCGCGCACGTTCCATACATTTGCCACCCCGACGCTGGTCGCGGCCGCCGCGTTCACCGCTGCGGCCGGTGCAGCTGATCGAGTTCCCGCGCTCGCGGCCCTCGGATTCCTCACCGCAGGATGCGCCACCCTCGCCCTGCTGCAACGACTGCGGCAGGCAAACGCTCGGCAACAGGTACGGAACTCGGCACTGCAAGAGGAACACGCCGTAGAGACCGCCCTGAGCCAGTGGCGGCTTGAGCACCGCTGACCCTGCCCGCAGCCCTGGCTCCACGCTCACGGCCCTCGGACAGCTGTCTCGCCAGGGGCGCTTCCGGCGATCTTGGTTAGTAGGTTTCAGGGCGGCCGCGACGCCTGGGACACCTTCTGGCGGGACACACACGTGAGCCTCTGTGTCAGCTACCGGGCTAATCGCCCCGACCGCGACGAACGCCGTCCTCCTGCCGACGCTCAACGCGTCGCTCTGGACAACTCGGGAGATGGGTGGCCAGTCGGACCCGACGATTAGCGTCGTCAACCGAACAGCCGGTGGTGCGGAGCATGTCACTGGCAGCGACGCGTACCTGGGTGGCGACGGCCGCGCCGAAGGTCTCCAGGCCGAAGATCCGCCCGCGTTCCGCCTGAACCGCGGCGTACAGAGCGAAACGGCGGGTCTGTTGATGGGATCGGGCGGAGTGCCGGACATCGCGGTGCAGTTGGTCCACGGCGTCGGCCAGCGCGGCGACTGCCCGGGGGAGGTGTTCGGGTAGGTGTTCGCGGTATTCAAGGGCAGTCGCAGCACGCCGGGCGAGATCCTGGCTGTCATCGATGACACGAACGAGGTGACGGACGCCCCAGTCGTAGCGTTCGAACTCCTGACGGCGGCTCCAGCGGGCCGGCGCGATGGTAACCACTTCCTCCGCGCCCTTGGTGGCGTCCTGCATACGCTCCACGTCCGGCCCCAGGCTGCGTAGAGCCTCCATGGCGGCCACGGCCTTCTGGTTGTCCTTCAGACGCAGCGCCTGCTCGAGGCAACGCAGCTGGCCGGCGAGCGTGCGGAATACCGGGCCGGCGGCCCGGTTGATGATCCGGATCGGATGCAGGGGCAGCAGAATTGCCACAACGACGAGCCCGACGAGACTGCCGACGACCGCATCGACGACGCGGGGTATCTCCAGGTTGCGCTCGCTGGAGGAGAGTGTGGCGATGAGGACGGCCGTTCCCCCGACCTGACTGACGACGGTGCCACCCCGCCCAACGAGTCCGAGGGCGATGCCAATGGCGAGCGTGACGATGACGCCGGTCTGCCACGCACCGCTACCGATGAAGTACACCAAGGTGTCGCCGACGAGGATCCCCAGCCCGATCCCGAGCAGCAGTTCGACAGTACGGCGCGTGCGTTGACCGAGTGCGGCGGCGATCGTGCCCACTGCTGCGGAGGGAGCGAACACCGGATTCGGGTTGCCAAGCAGATTGTGAGCGATCCACCACGACAGACCCGCGGCCACGCCGGCCTGAACGGCGATCATGGTGATGATCTCCAGTTGCCGCAGCCGGAGACGAGCCGTCCTGCCTCCCCAGCGACCGGCCCCGGTGGCTGTCCTGCCGAGATAGCGGGTCAGCACCATCAGGGGTGGCCGGTATCCGGAGATGGGCCGTGAGCGTACGGGCGTCATGGCCGGAAATACCCGCCGTACCGCGTCCCAAGCCTCACGAACAACCACCGGCGAGCCCACCCCTGCCGAGTTTGGTGCCCCGCCTGTCGGGGACCCATCCCCTTCTCTTCGAGGTAGTGGCGGCGGCGAATGAGCGTCGCGTACGGCAGGAGCAGCCGATGGATGGTCGACGACGGGGCGAGCCGAACGATCCGCGCCAACTGGAGCCGCCGGTGGGTGCGATCGCCCCGCCGCCGAGTCCGGGAAGCCGGCTACCTCTCGTCGGACCGCTGACCCTCAGCGCCGTCCTCAGCGGCTGCGCCGTCCTCGCCGGTACCTGGGTGGTGTTCGCCCCACACCTGCTTCAGTACGCCTCGGAGAAGCCGGTCGCCACCTGGAACCAGACACTCACAGGATTCATCATCGCCGGTACGTCACTCATCCGATACTTCAGACCACGCCACCTGCCCGCGCTCAGCGGGATCGCGGCAGCCGCGGGCCTGTGGCTGCTCGCGTCGCCCGTCCTACTCGGCCACCTCGACCGTCCAGTGTCCGCGCCCGCCTTGTACACCGACGTCGGCGCAGGGTTGCTGGTGGCTCTTGTTTCTTCTGGCAGCGCGATGCGCACCTTGCGGGATGGCAGGCGCAGGCGTGGCGTGGCGACCACCGCACGCCACTGACCCGGCATCGCCAGGGCTGGCAGCCAAACCGGTCAGGGGCGTTCCCAGAAGTCCGGGCCGATGGGGTCTTTGTAGTCGGAGGAGGCGACGAAGAACCCATCGTCGTCGACCTCGATCGGGAGTTGGGGCAGCGGCCGACTGGCGGGGCCGAAGATGGGCTTGGCGTTCTCTGTGATCAAGAACTGCGACTGGTGGCAAGGGCACAACAGCCGGTTGGTCTGCTGCTCGTAGAGGCTGGCGGGGCAGCCTGCGTGGGTGCAAATTTTGGAGTAGGCGATGTAGTTGCCCCACATCCAGTCGGTCTTGCCGGCTTCCTCGTTGTTCTCCCGGGCTTTGAGTGCGTCTTCGGCGCGGAGGTGGATGAGCAGGGTGACCGAGTCGGCGTACTCGTTGCTCACACCGTGCGAGATGCCGGGAAAGACGGTGACCTGCCCGCCGGGTAGCAGATCCGCCGGGCGCACCGGGCGGCCGTCTTCCCGGACCAGGCGGATGCGGGTGATCGCGCCCTGCTCGTCGGCGGGGGCGAAGCCCGTCTGATACAGCTCCCGGTCCGTGTGCGGGTCACGGATGAGCCCGCCGACCAGCGGTGCCGCGACGACCGCGACGACCGGGACAAGGCCGGCGAGCAACGAGACGCCCAGCAGCGGGCGGCGTTTCACGCCGAGTTCGTCGGCCATGTACAGCATGGTCTGCCCCGTGATCCGCCGCTCCGCGGGAGAAACGGCGCCCTCGTGCCGGTCCTGGATGGACACCTCCTTGGGCAGCACCTTCTTGCCCCACAGCAGGATGCCGAACCCGACGGCCAGCAGCGCGATGCCCATGGTCCCGCCGAGCAGCGGCGTGTAGTACTCCTCGATGTCGGCGACAAGGCGGTAGCGCCACGGCCACCAGATAAACACGGCCAGAAAAGCCAGCGAGGCCAGCCCGGCGACGGCGAACAGCGCCGCGACGGTACGCACCAGCCGCCGCTCGGCCTTCGAGCCGGGCAGGACCTGCGGCTCGTAGTGGACGATCTCGATGTCGTCACGCTTGGCGCCCTCGCGGACGATGTCGAAGCGCGACAGCGTGGGGTCGTTGACGTCAACCGGCTCCCGGGCCTGCTGGACAACGTGCTCGCTCACGACTTGCCCGCGATCCACAGGCTGGCGAAGACCAACGCAACGATGCCGACCAGAAAAACCGCCAAACCCTCAGTCGAGGGGCCATAACGGCCCAGGTTGAACCCGCCTGGATCGTGGTCGGACTGAATCACCCGCTGGATGTAGGCGATGATGTCAGCCTTCTGCTCCGGGGTGAGCGTGTTGTCGCCAAAGATCGGCATGTTCTGCGGGCCGCTGAGCATGGCCGCGTAGATGATCCGGTCGCTGGCCGGGTGGAGGCTCGGCGCGTACTTGCCCGACGACAGCGCTCCGCCGCCGCCGCCGAACGCGTGGCACTGCGAGCAGTTGACCCGGAACAGCTCCCCGCCCCGGGCCAGGTCCGCGTCCTCCACCCGCGCGCCGATGTCATCGGGCACCACCGGCCCGACGCCGAGGGAGTCGATGTACGCCGCCAGCTGGCGGACCTCCTCGTCGGTGAAGAGCTGTGGTTTGCGCTGCGCCTGCGCCTCCTGCCGGGCCAGCGGCATCCGGCCAGTGCCCACCTGGAACTCGACGGACGCCCCGCCGACGTTGATCAGACTCGGTCCCCGCCCCTCTACCCCACCGGCACTACGCCCGTGACACGTGATACAGCTGACCTCGTACAACGCCTCACCTTCGGCGGCAGCAGGGCTCAACCGCGGCTCCTCCTGCGCCCGAGCCGCGGGCGCGAAGAAGGCGTACACCCCGCCGGCCAGCAGCAACGCCACCATCAGCCGTACAGCTGCGCTGAACCGCCGACGGACCGGTCCTGCTGATGATCCACGGCCCCGCGGCCCCGCAGAAACCGGCCGTGACGTGTTCCCCACGAATCCCCCGCCTCACTGATGCGGACATAGAGTGAGCTCTTCTCCCGAGGGATTTTAATCCATTTAGGGAGAGATGGGCCCATTTCAGACGGTCAGAAAGCCCTCGCCGCCCTCCGACGGCTGTCACACCGAGCTGAGGTTTCTGCGTATGCCGTGATCGCGATGGTGGCGAGCACCAGCCCGGTGTAGCCGAAGATCGGCTTGCGGGAGAAGACCGGAATGATCTCGGTGATGATGCCGAAGAACGGCAACGCGATGCCATATACCTCGGGATGCCCGAAGTACCAGAACAGATGCTGCCAGAGCATCGGGCCGCCGGTCGCCGGCTCGTACACGTGGCTGTCGAGCACGCAGGGTCAGGATCGTCGTGATCAGGTTCACCGCGCCGAGAATCGTACCCAGACCCGAGATCACCAGGCCGATGATCCACATGTTGCTGCCCACGCCCGGCGAGTGCTGCTCGGTGCTCAGCGGCGTGTGCTTGGTTTGCAGCCAACCTTCGGCATGCCGGAGCGGCCTGCTCACCGCCTCGCCGTTCACCCTGGTGATCGCCAGCGTGGAAGTAGCTCTGGGGGGATGCCCAGCGGCTACCCCGTGGAGCAACGCCGCTCCAACCGCCCTGACGGCCGCCGCCGTCGGCCGCCGCCGTCGGGCTCGCAAGGCGGGCATGGCGGCCCGCATCGGGGCTTGGTAGATAGCCTGCCGGGCGTGTTGGCGGTCCCCGGCCATCGACGTCGTCCCGCTCGCCACGAGCGGCCCGTGATTCGAGGACCACGCCAGCAGGTGGCATTCCCGGTTCGGCACGCGGGCGTGAATCAGGCCCAACTAGCCTTTACCCCAGTCTGCGCGGGCATGGCACAGGCCCCCGCGCCGGGGCGGCATCATGACGAGGAGGACTGACGTGACGCGCTCGATCAGCGGTTCCTGGCGGAGGGCCCCGCTGCTGTTCGGGGCGGCGGTGGCTGGGGTGCTCCTGTCCGGGTGCGGCGCCGGCCAGGTCGCCGAGACCGTCAACAAGGAGCCGTCGGTCCAAGGCGTCAACGTCAAGTCCGCCAACGGCGAGTACGCCGTCCGCGGCCTGCTGGTGGCCTACCCAGGCTTGGACGGCTACGAGGCCGGCGACAACGCAGTCCTGAACGCAGTGCTCTACAACGACTCGCCGAACCACGTCAGGGTGACCGTCTCCACCGAGGACGCCCGCGAGGTCGTCATCACCGACGCCGACCCGGCCGCCGGAATCGCCGCCGCACCGACGGAGATCCCGGGGGCCACGTCCTCGCCCGGCGGCACCGAGTCGCCGAGCCTGGGCGCCAGCCCGACCGCAAGCGTGTCGCCCACCCCACCCGGCCAGCCGCCCCGGGTGGAGATCCAGCCGCTGAGTCACGTGCAGCTCAACACCGAGGGCCGGCAGGTGCTGCAGCTCCTCGGGCTGGACGAGTCCCTACGCTCCGGCCAGAACGTCTTCGTGACCTTCGACTTCGGCAACGGCCAGAAGATCACTGCTCCGGCTCCGGTCGCCGTGCCGCTGAGCCCGGCCGCTCCCCCGCCGCCGATGATTGAGCGCGGGGGCAGTCACGAGGGCCAGATTGAGGACGGGCACGGCGGCGAGGGCGGCGCCGGAGGCCGACTCACCCCATAACGCTTCGACCGCGCGCTCGTCGTGCGAAGGTGCTGGCGGTCACCGGCGGGCTCACCCCGCCCGCGGCCGTGATCGTGCTGATGCCGCTGACCCCCTGCGCACTATCGAGCGGACCGCATCCCCGACACTGGCCGCGTTGTCGGGGCACCTCGCCGCCACCGGCGCCGCGCTGTGCCGGCGCGACGCGGCCGCCGCCGCCGAGGCGCTACGGCGGCTACGCGACATGGACAGGCTCCTCGCCGCAGCGCCGTCGCTGGCGCAACACCTTACGGCCCTACAGCGACGCAGCCGTCCATCTCGACCGCCCATCGCCGACCATGAGACTGACCTGCACGAGCTGGGCGTCGTCGTGAGCACCCTCGCCGCGGCCGTCACACGGCTGCAACGGCCCCTGACCGCGGTCGGTCAAGCCGGGCGAGCCGCCCGCCACAACCTCGACTTGCCCGGCACCGTGGTCATGACGCAGGTCCGCACCATCGCCAGTAACCCTTTGCGCGCCAGCGGCATCGACCGGTCCGACCCCAACCGCCTCGTCCGCGACGCATCCCGCTGACGCGTGAGGAGCGACTGCCGCTGCCTCACTCCGGCGGGTCGGGATGCTTCCCGTCGGTGCCAGTCTTCTGCACCCGGCAGGCCGTTCCTGATCTTCCTCAGTGCGGTCAGCAGCACTCCTTCAGTACGTGGCTTGCTGGCAAAACTCCCTGCCCTGCCCCTGACCGGGGCAGGCGATGCGCCCCGTCGACGCCGAATCTGGACGCCGGGCTGCCGTCTGGGCGGGCGTCGCCGCGACCGATGGCAATCTGAGCCTGCTGCCGCCCATGCGCGAGGCCTGCAACGCACTGCCTGTTGTGCTGCTCAGCCTCGGCGCGGCCACCCTCGCCACCGGTTGGGAACCCCGCGTGACCGCGATCGCCGGGTCGCTGCCCGCGACCGGCAGCTCCCTCCTGCTGGTGATCGCCGACAACATCGCTGCACCGGGGTGGGTCGGTGTCACCGTTCGCTCAGGTGGCCCCTGTCTCGCTGACTGGCGTCGATTGAAACGCCCCTGGCCATGACTTGCTCGGCCATGATCATGGTGGGCGGCCGCAGCCCTGGGCTATCGGCCGCGGGATCTACCCGGGTGTGCGTGCGAGGCCGTCTGTCAGGCGGTGTCGGTACGGCTTCCGGCGGGCTGCTGGTAGACGTCGGGGATGTTGTCGCGGTCGGCATCGACGGTCTCCGCGTCGTGGATGCGCCGGTAGGTGCGGTTGCGCAGGCGCAGGATGACCGTGGCCAACAGCGCGGCGGCCAGCGAGCCGGCCAGCACCGCGACCTTGACGTGGTCGTCGCGGTCGCTGCCGAGACCGAAGGCCAGTTCCCCGATCAGCAGCGACACCGTGAACCCGATCCCGGCGAGCACCGCAAGACCGACCACGTCGATCCACGCGAAGCCGCTGTCCATCTTCGCCCGGGTGAACCGGGTGACCAGCCACGTCGCGGCGGTGATCCCGATCGGTTTGCCCAGCACCAGGCCGACGATGATGCCGATCGCGACCGGGTCGGTGAAGGCGGAGCCGAGCCCGCTGAGCCCGCCGACCGCGACGCCGGCGGACATGAACGCGAAGACCGGCACGGCAACGCCGGCGGAGATCGGCCGGAAGCGGTGCTCAAAGTGCTCGGCCAGCCCGGGACCAGCGTCCGGGCCGCCCGCCTTGCGGCTGCGCAGCACCGGGACCGCGAAGCCCAGCAGAACCCCGGCGACGGTGGCGTGGACGCCGGAGGCGTGCATCAACGTCCAGGTGGCGAACGCCAGCGGCAGCAGCAGCCACCACGATCGGACCCGGCGTTGAACCAGGACGGTGAACGCCGCCAGCGGGACCAGCGTGGCGAGCAGCGGCAGAATCGACAGGCTCGCGGTGTAGAAGACGGCGATGATGACGATCGCGAGCAGGTCGTCGACCACGGCGAGGGTGAGCAGGAACGTACGCATGGCACGCGGCAGGAATCGGCCGATGACCGCCAGAACCGCCAGCGCGAAGGCGATGTCCGTGGCGGTCGGGATCGCCCAGCCCTTGGCCTGCCCATCAGCCGAGCTGAGGTTGATCACCAGGTACAGCACAGCGGGGATCAGCACGCCGCCGACCGCCGCGGCGATCGGCACCGCGGCACGCCGCGGATCACGCAGGTCCCCTGCTACGAACTCACGTTTCAGCTCGAGGCCAGCGACGAAGAAGAAGATCGCCAGCAGCCCGTCGGCTGCCCACGTCGCGACCGACAGGTCAAGGTGCAGCGACTTCGGGCCGATCGTGAACCCGCGCAGTGTCTCGTAGCCGTTCCCCCAGGGAGAGTTCGCCCAGATCAGGGCGAGGACCGCACCGGCGAGCAGCAGGACGCCACCGATGGTCTCTTTCCGCAGGATGTCGCCGATGCGCCGATCTTCGAGCCACGACCCTCGGCCGAACAAGCGCGGGCTTTGCGGCGGTGTTGCTGTCATGAATGCTCACTTTCGGGGTCGGGTCGGACGTTGCCGACCAGACTTCCCGGCGCACCGTTTGCAACGGTACCGGCATCGGCCGTGTGGACTGTACGGACGTAGCTGCGGCAAACATCACCATCATGTCGGGTTTGACTGCGGCGGACCGGCGACGTGCTGGACGCCCGACGCCGATGCGCCGGCGCGGCGCTCTACGACGCTGCTGGCGTCGTTCGGTAGGTGCGCTGGCTCGCCGATACGGCTGTCACGCCGCCCTGCCGGTCGAGTAAGCGCCGTGGAGGAAGAGGTCGACGAGCTGGCGGGTGTCGATTCCGGTGTGCTGGTGCAGGTTTCGGCTCCTGCCGAAGAACATGCCGAGGAACAGGTCGGTCAGAGTGTGGGCCGGAAGCCGTAGGTGTGGCTGCTCGGGTTCGATCAATTCGAGGATCGCCTGCCGGGTGGCTGCCTGCGAGGCGTCACGCCCCGCGGATCGCTGCCGTGGCTGGGCGGGTTCCGCGGTGCCACGCCCTGATCTGCGGTTGGGGTTGCCGGAGGCGTGCAGGGCACCGATGACCGCGCCCATGCGGTTGAGGTAAGCGTCGAGCGCGTCGACCGCTTCGACGAGTCGGTCCACCAACGGTTGCGCAAGCGAGATCGATCGCAACTGTTGAAGGACATGGGTGGGATCCATGGCTGCGGCGACGCACGCGTCGAGCACGGCGTCCTTGTCGTCGAAGACGCGGAAGACCGTGGCTTCACCGATGCCCGCGGCCCGGGCGATCTGCGCGGTCGTCACGGCGGCCCCGCGCTCGGCCACCAGGGGTAGAGCAGCGCGGATGATGGTCTCGCGTCGCTGTTCGGCAGTCATGCCAGTCGCTCTGCGTCGGTTCGGGGTGGAAGTCATACAGCCGACGCTACGGAGTGAGTGCTCACTCCGTCAACCGGATTGCGCCGCCGCAACCGGGAAAGCGTCACATCATCGGCTCTATCGGCGCAGCTGTCCCCAAGCGTCAACGACGTCATCACCGCCGTCCGGGACGCCCAGGAAGCACACGACCTCCTCCGCCGGCTCGCGACCCGCCCCGATCCCGCTACGCGGCCGCGCAACCGTTGTGATCCTCGCCAACGGAAGAGCGGGCGTCCGGAGTTTCGATCGGCCCGGGCCGACACTATTGACGGTCACCGTCATCCTGGCGGTTCGCCTGCTCAGCGCTACGCGCGGCCTGCCGGACCCGCCGATTCGCCTCGTCCACTTGGCAGCCGGTCGCACGGAGCAGGTCGCTGGCTGCCAAGCGAGCCTGCGTGGCCACGGTGACCCCAAAGTTCTGCAACCCCGCACCGGTGGCCCAGCCGGCTTCCTCGGCCGCCCGCAGTGCGAGGCGGCGAGTCTGTTCGTGGGGTTTGTCGGTTCGCGTCTCCCGCTGCAGCTGCTGCACGGCTTGCGCCAGTGCCTCGATGGCGTCGGGAAGATGCTGGGGTAGTCGCTCTTGATACTTGATCATTGTCGCTGCCTGTCGGGCGAGGATCCGACTGCTATGGATGAAGCGGACTAGATGTTCGACGCCCCGGTCGTACCGTTCGAGATGCTGCCGCCACTGCCACCGGGCCGGCGCGACCGTCACCACCTCCTCGGCCCCGCTGAGCGCTCCGCGTAGCCGCTCCACGTCCGGCCGCCCAGCAGGTCGTGCGCCAGCCACCAGGCGAGCGCTGCCGCGAGCCCCGCCTGAGCGCGATCAGCCCGATGATCTCCATCTGGCGCCGCCGCAGCCGAGTTGCCTGGCTCCCTCGCTGTCGGGTACCGGCAGCCAGGTCCCGAATGCGGCCACCCAAGGCGACGAGCGGCGCCTGGTTGCCGGATCGGGATCGGGAGGTGACCACGGCGAGAGGTACCCGCAACGCCCTTTCCAAGCGTGTCGCTCAGCGCCGCCACCGAATGGCCATTGATTTTGCTGGCAATACGATCCCCGTCCGTGGTTCTGCTGGTCAGGCGCTGACGAGCAGGGGGTCCAAGGTGAGGCCCGGGATGCTGTCGCCGATGGCGCGCAGCCGCCAGCCGTTGGTGAACAGAGCCAGCAGTGCGCCGTCGCGGACTCGGGTGAACACCTCCGCGCCGGCGACTCCGCGCAGTCGCTCTTCGCTGGCCCGGTCGGTGCGGCGCGCCAGCTCGTAGGGGAGGTGTTCCAGCCCGGCGGTGACACCGAACTCGGCGTCCAGGCGGGCCATGGCGACCTCGAACTGCATCGGGCCTACGGCGGCGAGGACGGGGGCCTGTTCGCCTCGGCGGTCGTTGCGCAGCACCTGGACCACACCTTCGGCGTCGAGCTGCTCGACGCCTCGCTTGAACCGCTTGTGGGTGGAGGTGTCGGCGGCGCGGAGCACGGCGAAGTGTTCCGGGACGAACGAGGGCAGCGGTGGGAATGCCACGGCCGGGCCGTCGTAGAGGGTGTCGCCGATGCCGAGGGCGGTGGCGTTGACCAGGCCGACGACGTCTCCGGGGTACGCCTCGTCAATGGTCTCCCGGTCGGCGCCGAACATCTGCTGTGCGTACTTGGTGGCGAAGGGCCGACCGGTGCCGGCGTGGATGGCGGTCATCCCTCGGGTGAACCGGCCGGAGCAGACCCGGACGAAGGCAACCTGGTCGCGGTGCGCCTTGTTCATGTTCGCCTGGATCTTGAACACGAAGCCGGCGAACGGCGCGTCGACCGAACGAGGTTGACCGTCCGCGTCCGGGCGCGCCTGCGGTGCGGGGGCGTGGCTGGCGAGCACGTCGAGCAGTTGTCGTACTCCGAAGTTGGCCACTGCCGCGCCGAACAGCACGGGTGTGGTGACGGCGGCGGTGAAGGCCGCCTGGTCGTGGTCGGCGCCGGTGAGGGTGAGCAGCTCAAGCTCCTCGACCGCCCGGCGCCAGTCCTCGCCGTAGCGCTGCGCCGCCTGACGCGGGTCGAACTGCTCCTCGACCGCCGCGGTAGCGCCGCCGGGGGTGCGGTGGAAGGCGGTCATCTCGCCGGTGCGCCGGTCGATCACACCGTGGAACTCACCGGCGATGCCGACCGGCCAGGTTATCGGGGTGGGACGAAGCTTGATCCGCTGTTCGATCTCGTCCAGTAGTGCCAGCGGCTCCTGGCCGGGGCGGTCCCACTTGTTGATGAAGGTGATCACCGGGATTTGCCGGGCCCGGCAGACCTCGAACAGCTTGAGAGTCTGCGGTTCCAGGCCTTTGGCGGCGTCCAGGAGCATGACGGCGCAGTCCACGGCGGTGAGGACGCGGTAGGTGTCCTCGGAGAAGTCGGCGTGGCCAGGGGTGTCGAGCAGGTTGATGATCAGGTCGCGGTAGGCGAACTGCAGGACCGCGGAGGTGATCGAGATGCCGCGTTGCTGCTCCATGGCCATCCAGTCGGAGACCACTCCCCTGCGGCCGGCTTTGCCATGCACGGCACCGGCTTCGCCGATCACCTGGGCATGCAGGGCGAGCGCCTCGGTGATGGTGGATTTCCCGGCGTCGGGATGGGAGATCACCGCAAAGGTGCGCCGCCGGGCCGCTTCGGCGGCCACTGCTGTCGTCGTTGTCGCCGTCGGCACCTGCGCCCACCCCCTCTGTCGCTGACTCCAGCACAACAATACCTTCACGTGAGGGTTGCCCGGCTGGGCGGGGGTGACGGGGTTCGGAGGTCAGCCGCTGGCCGTGGCGCGGGAGGCGGTCGGTGACTGAAGACCGTCCATGTGGCCGGTGAGGGTGGCGGCGAACTCCTCGGCGGTGGCGAGCTGCGCCCGTAGCGCCGCGCACCGCTCGTGGACGGCCTCGCGGTAGCCGGCGAGGGTGTCGAGCAGCCGTTGACGTTCCGCCTTGGCCAGTCGGGCGCCGCCGGAGAGCTGATCGACGATGGCCAGCAGGTCACGCATCTGCTCCAGGCTGAATTCCAACGGCTTCATTCGCTTGACCACCTGCAGCCGGTCCACGTCGGCGTCGGTGTAGAGGCGGAAGCCGCCCTGACTGCGGGCGGAGGGGACAATGAGGCCCACCTCTTCGTAGTAGCGGATCGTGCGCAGGCTCAGCCCGGTCCGCTCGGCCACTTCGCCGATCTGCATCAGTGCGCCGTCACCCATCGCTTCCGTCCCGCCTCCCGATCGTGCTCGCAACCCGGTGAGCGCCCACCGGTCGACTGCCGTCCAGGCTAGCCGGCACCACTGTCACCGCCGGCACGACTGCGCGCCGGGCACCGGCCGGTCGCCAAACTGAACCACAACCCTACCCGCACGGAAGAGTTTGCGCGGGGTGGTGGCTCCAGCGGTCACGGAGGACGCCGCCGGAGGGAGCACGTCAGCAGCCACCTCCCGCAGTGGGTGTTCGCCTTCGACGAGTCCGACCCCTGGCGATCCGCACGCAAGCCGGATCCGAGATGGCACCCCTGCGGGACTCGGTGCCGGCCGGCATCTGTACTCGCACGTTAGGGTAGAGGTGGAGATGGCGTCCGACCGTCCCATACGTGCAGGAATCGAACCGGAGACAGCTGTGACAGATGTGCAGACTCGAGACGAACAGCTGGAGCGTCAGCATCTGGCCGAGACGGTGCGTCTGCTGACGGCGGCGCTGGAGCGTCTGACCACCACCATCGACAGCTCCGCCAGCGCCATCCAGGCGCACAAGGAGCACATGTGGACGCACTGGCGCGACATGGACGGCGTCGAGAAGGCGAACGTCCGCGTCGAGGTGAACACGTCGGTCACCTTGGCCGAGCACGCGGTCACGGTGCGGAAACGCATCGAGCGGCTGTTGACGTCCCCCTACTTCGGGCGCGTTGACTTTCACGCGAGCGGCGAAACGGAGGCCAGGGCCCACTACATCGGTGTGCACAATTTCTCCGACCCGCAGACCCAGGAGATCGTGGTGCACGACTGGCGTGCCCCCGTCTCCAGCCTCTACTACGACTTCGAGTCGGGAGAGGCGTTCTTCCAGGCCCCCCAGGGAATCGCCCACGGCGAGATCACCGGCAAGCGCCAGTACAAGATCCAGGACGGGCGCCTGGAATACATGTTCGAGAGCGCGCTGAACATCGGCGACGACGTCCTGCAGCGGGAGCTGAGCCAGTCCGCCGACGACAAGATGAAGAACATCGTGGCGACGATCCAGCGGGAACAGAACGCGGTGATTCGCAACGAGACAGCGCAGGTGCTGATCCTGCAAGGTGTGGCGGGCTCGGGGAAAACGTCGATCGCCCTGCACCGGGTGGCCTTCCTGCTCTACCGCTTCAAGGACACCCTCTCCTCCGACAACATCATGATCCTCTCCCCGAACAAGGTCTTCGGCGACTACATCGCCAACGTGCTGCCCGAGTTAGGTGAAGAGCAGATCGCCGAAATCGACTTCACCACCATCGCCGGCAGGTTCCTCGCCAAGATCACCGACTACGAGACGTTCAGCGAACAGGTGGTCAACCTGCTCGACCGGGTCGACGACGCGGCAGCCGAGCGCATGCGCTACAAGGCGACGCCGGAGTTCGTCACCCTGCTCGACGCATGGATCAGCGCGCGGGCGGACGAGGAATTCACCCCCGCCGAGATCGTCCAAAAGAACAATCGGCTCTCCGCCGGGTGGGTCGCGGCGACCTTCGGGCAGTCACCAACACTTCCGATCTTCACCCGGCTGGACCTGCTGGCCGACACCGCCGTCCACCTGCTCAAGCAGCAGGCTTCGGACAGAGGCCGCACGTGGACGGCCGCCGACACCACCGCCGTGCGCCGGCAGGTCCGCGCCATGTTCCCCCACAAGGACGCGCTCGCCGTGTACAAGGCCTTCTACTCGCACCCGGCCCGCCGCGGCCTGTTCAAGCCGCTGGGTCGGAAGAAGGTCGAGTACGCCGACGTCTTCCCGTTGATCTACACCATGATCAGGACATCTCGCCAGGAGAGCTACGGACGCATCCGCCACCTGCTGATCGACGAGATGCAGGACTACACGCCCATCCAGTACGCCGTGGTGCGGGAGCTGTTCTCCTGCAGGATGACGATCCTGGGAGATGCCAACCAGTCGGTCAACCCGTTCAGCTCCTCGTCACCGTCGACCATCCGCAGCATCTTCCCCGAGGCCGACTGCCTGGAGTTGCGCAAGAGCTACCGTTCCACGACCGAAATCACGGATTTCGCCCAGCACATCTCCCGCAACGACAAGATCGTCCCGGTCGAGCGCCACGGACGTCCACCGCAGGTCATCGCGTGCGCAGACCAGAAGGGTCAACAGACCCAGATCCTGGCCCTCATCGAGCAGCACAGAAACAGCGAACACCAGTCTCTCGGCATCATCTGCAAGACCATCGCCCAGGCGACGACGCTCTACCAGGCCCTGGCGGAGGCCGGCGTCGAGCTGACGCTCCTCGACTACGACAGCGCAGAGTTCGCCAGCGGCATCGTCATCACCTCGGCGCACCTCTCCAAGGGACTGGAATTCGACACGGTGATCGTCCCGCAGGTCGACGACACGAACTACGCCAACGAAATGGACAGGTGCATGCTTTACATCGCCTGCACCAGGGCCATGCACGAACTCCACCTGACCCACGACGGGCCCGTCTCACGCTTCCTGACGTTCGCCGGCCAACCCCGGGGCGATCTCGGAGTTGGCCACTGCGAAGCCGGGGAGATCCGCGATCACGCGACGGTCGCGCGGGTCGGCTGACCCGACGGCGACCGCAACAGCAGGCGGCGTCGACACTGACCCCTGCAAGCGCCACCACCTGATATGGATACTCGTACGTTAGGGTAGGGTTTTGGAGCGCCGCTCGTCAGGCCGGCGCCGCGACGCCTCGGGGCGACGGGTTTTCGTCCTACCCTCCCGCCTCCCCGGGGCGAAGCCGCCCGCCCGAGCGACGCGGGGCCACCGGGGGCACGCCGGCAGCACTTGACCCGGTTAAGGAGCACCCCCGGACCGGGAGGATCATCGTCACCGGTGAGCGTCGCGGGACTGCGTGGACGTGCGGAGAGGCCCGCGGCCCGCCGCCGGGAACCGGGCGAACCGGCTCCCGGCTCCGGCATGTCCATCCTGCCGCCCATGGCGGTAGACAGCCCGATTCCGACCCGCACCGCGGGTGGCCTACACCGGCCCACCACCCGGCGAGGCCCCGCGTCAACAGCTTTGAGGCCCATGACTACCACCCTGCCCTCGACCAGCGCACCGACGCCTACTGGCGGCTTCCACGGCTGGCGGATCGTTGGCTTCGCCGCTGTCGCGCTGGCGATGACCGCGCCCGGCCAGACCGTGGCGGTGTCGGCGTTCGTCGACCCGCTCATCGCCGACCTGGGAATCAGCCGCTCAGCGATCTCCACCGCGTACCTCATCGGCACCCTGACCGGCGCGGCGGCGCTGCCGGCGGTCGGGCGACTGGTCGACCGCTATGGGGCGCGCCGGTGCATGTTGGTCATCGGCGTGGTCTTCGGCGCCGTGCTGGTGGCGCTGTCTGTGGTGTCGGGGATCGTCGGTCTCACCGCCGGGTTCGTGGGTATCCGGATGGCTGGGCAGGGTGCCCTCGGGCTGGCCGCGACCACGGTCACCGCGCACTGGTTCCGGCGGCGGCGGGGTTTCGCGCTGGGCGTTGTCTCTGCGGTCGGCGCGGCCGGGATCTCCCTGGCCCCGCTGCTGCTGGAGCGGTTGATCGCCGTTCATGGCTGGCGCACTGCTTGGCTGGTGGAAGGGCTGGCCGTGTGGGCGGTTGTCATTCCGGTCGCGGTGTTCGGCATCCGCAACCGTCCCGAGGACGTCGGTCAACGGGTTGACGGCGGCGAGGGGGACGCCCGCTTCGGCTGCGGTGTCCTGGCCGACCTCAGTCACCGCCGGGCGCTGCGTACACCGTATTTCTGGGTGCTGGCCGCCAGTGTCGCCACGTCCGGAATGCTCACCACGGCCGTGGCCTTCCACCAGATCAGCCTGCTCACCGAACGTGGGCTCACCGCTGCTGCGGCGGCGGCGAATTTCTTGCCGCAGACCATCGCGGGGATCGCGGCGACGCTACTGGTCGGCGCGCTGATCGACCGCACCAGCCCTCGGGTGGTGCTGCCGGCTGCCATGGTCGGACTGACCGTCGCGCTCGTCTGGGCCACCCGGGTCGGCCCGGGATGGTCGGCGCTGGGATTCGGTGTGGCGATCGGCGCGGCCTCCAGCGCTATCCGTACCGTCGAGGCGGCCCTGACGCCACGGTTGTTCGGGCTCGGGCACCTGGGCGCCATCCGCGGGACGGTCACCGCGGTCAACGTCGGTTCGACCGCCTTCGGCCCCGTCCTGTTCGCCGTCGGCCATGACATCACCGGCAGCTACACCCAGGCCCTGCTCATCGGCTCGACCCTCCCCCTGGCCGTCGGTGTCGCAGCGATCCTCGCTCCCCTGCCCGGCGCCGAGCGGCGGTCGCGTCGCCGACGACCGCGTGACACCTTCCCGACCTAGGGGCCACGGTTAGTAAATACTCTTACGTTAGAGTAGGGATAGTGCCGCGGTCCGCGTGGCACGACAGAACGCAGGAGGAACCGGTGCACGACGTGACCCGCATCGAACTTCTCGACCACGTCCGAACAGCCTTCGACGATGGTCCCGCCAGCCGCAACGCGTTGCTGGCCGCGGCTGCGGCCAGCAACGCGCGGCCCGAGGTCATCGCCCTGCTGAACCGCCTGCCCGAGCGCGACTTCCGCCAGGTACGCGACCTGTGGGAGGAGATGGCGGACGTACCGGTCGGCGCCTGAGGCGGGCGACATCCACCACGCCGCGGAAGTGGGCGTGGCCACAGGCCGGTTTAGCAGAACGGGGTGATCCATGCACGGCCCACGGTTGACGAACCTTGGCGATACGGCGGGTTCTCTGGCAGGCAGCCGCGGTCGCGCCGCCCTGCTCGCCGCCGCCGCTGCGGAGGCCACCTCTGCCCGCCTGCAGGAGCGAGGCGCACCAACCGCCGCGGAGATCACCGCGGCGCTGCGCAGGCACGACGGCAGCGCCCCACCCGGACCGCACACCGCCTCGGCGATGACTCTCGCCCGCCGCCTGTCCGGCTCGGCCGGCACGGTCGACGTGGACGCACTGACGGCCGGCCTGCAGACGGTGGGCCCGGTCGCCCGCACTGCCGTCCACGTGGCCGAGGGCACCATCGCGAATGGCTCGGTCGGGCCGGCGGCCTGGATCTGGCCCGTGGGACTGCTCACCGCCCTGCCGCTGGAAGAGGTGGCGGCCCTGGCCGGTGAGATCGCCGTACGGTGCACGACCGTTGCGCTCAGTCAGGACACGGCCGTCGCCCACGCCGTCGCCACCGCGCTGGCGGCGCGCCGCATGGACATTGAGCCGGACGTGTTCGTCGACGCCGTCGCCGCCCACACCGTCACGCCGCCGCTGCGGGAGGCAATGCGGGTGACGAAGATGCTGTTGCGCGCCCGCGCCGAGCCAGAGTTCGTCGCCGCCCAGTTCCCGACCCGCCGCCGTTCCCCCCGGCGGTGTCTCGCCTCGGCGCTGACGGCTTTCCTGCTGCATCCGCGCGATCCGGTGGCGACGGTCCGCACGAGCCTGGCCCAAGCGGGTGCCGTCAGCGAGGTGGCGGTGATGGCCGCCGCCCTGGCCGGCGCACACACCGGTGAGCGGGCCCTGCCTGCGGCCTGGCGGTCGCGGGCCGCCCGGGGCCCGCTCGCGCGGTGGCCGACTCCAGCCTGACCACTGCCACGCCGAGCGAGCGCACCTGGCGGAGGCGACCGCAGTGCCTTCGAAGCGGATCCCTCGTGGCCGTAGACGGCACGGTGGTCGACCTGCGAGCTGGAAGCGCCGAGATCACCGGCACGATCGTCCCGTTGACCGAACTTCTAGCCGCCCCGTAGTAGCGGATCGTGCGGATGCTCAGCCCCATGCATTCGGCGGCCTCGCCAGTCTGCATGCCCCTCAGCCCAACGGCTCATGCGCGGCTGCTAGCTCGGTCACTGCGGCCGAGATCGCTGTGGCACGTCGTTATAGCGAGCGGTCAGCACTTCAAGCATGTGCTTGTCCGGGCCCAAAAAATACAGTCGTCGGCCGGTCCCGTCACGATTGACCTCACCGACCTCGGAAGGCCGCTTCCCGGGCGGGTCGGCTGTGTACGGCGTACCGTCGCTGTCGAAGCGGGACTTGATGCGGTCGAAAAGTTCGTCGCTCACCAGGAAGGCGTAGTGCTGGGGCTGCACCTCGACCGGCGGGGCCGCGAAGTTGATGACAACCGAATCATCGAGTTGCACCGACTGGAAGAAGCCGTTCTCCCAGGGTTCGCGCAGTTCGAGCAGGCCCACGAAGTAGCGGGCGGCAACGTCGCGATCCGACACTGGGATGATCATATGATGCAGTGACGCGGGCATAGTCGTTCCTTGATGTTGTGTCACCTCCATCACCACAACGTCGTTGCGGCCAGACGCGATGACACCTCGCGACGAGGATAAACCGGATGCACCCGGCACCTCAAGCATGCCGCCCACCCATCAGCCGCTTAACCAACCTCGCTGGGCAGTACATCTAGCGCAGCGAAGCCGACGAGGTCGGCCCGCTCACCGCCGACGCCCCACGCAGGCGGTGCGGGACGGCAACGCCGACGTCCACGAGCTTGAACAGCGGATGCGCCGGGTCGTTGGCGACGATCGACCGGATCTACCGGCGGTGACCGCTGGTCCCGTCTGTCGTGGTGACGGTATAAGCACGTGGTCCGGGCGGCGATCCGCAACTCCCGGGGCCATTGAATACTCTACCCTCGCGTTAGGGTAAAGTCCGTCGGGAGGGATCATGGGAGACGGTGAACCGATGCTGAGGACAGAATTGAGCTGGTCACACCGGGTACGCGGGGCCATGGTGCTGGCGGCCTGCGGCGACGCCCTGGGCGCACCCTTCGAGGGCCGTGAACCGGCGGATCCGGCCGAGATCGACGACTGGATGCACCGCTCGACCCAGCTGATGCGATTTACCGACGACACCGCCTGCACTCTCGTCCTGGCCGACCATCTGACCCGACGCCGGGGCATCGTGAACGAGGACGAGCTTGCCGACGAACTCGCCCGCGAGTGGACGCGCGAACCCGGCCGCGGCTACGGCCAGGGCGCCGCCCAACTGTTCGCCGAGATCGCCCGCGGCGCCGCGTGGCGGCAGGCGGCCGCGGACATGTTCGACGGACATGGCTCGCTCGGAAATGGTGCGGCGATGCGCGTCGCACCGGTCGGCCTGTTACCCGGTCTGGCCCTCGGCGCCGTGGCCGGACGCGCGCGCCGGACCGCGATGGTCAGCCACCAGCACCCCCAGGCGCTGGACGGGGCGGCGGCACAGGCGGTCGCGACCGCCCTGGCCGCACTGTCGATCCAGGACACCCCGCTGGACGCCGACCGGATGGTCGCGGCGATCTGTCAGCACGTGCACACCGCCGAGTTCCGCGCCGCGCTGCGGAAACTGCCCGCACTCGTCGCCCGGGCCGCCAGCGGTGCCGACGTGGCCGGCGAGGTCGGCAACGGTGTTGCGGCGGTCCAGGCTGTGCCCGCCGCGCTGGCCGCGTTCCTGCGCCATCCTGATGACGTCCCTGCGGCGATCGGCTTCGCTATTGGTATGGGCGGCGACACTGACACCATCGCCTCGATGACCGGCGCGCTGTGTGGCGCCCGCCGGGCGGAGAAGGACCTCCCCGTCATGTGGGGCCTTCGACTGGAGAGTGCGTCGCGCGTTTGGACAGTGGCCAGTGCGCTGGCCGGGCTCGGCAGGCCGGGAGCCGGGCCGCTGCCGCCCGGATGACCCGGCGCAAGATTTACCCCCGACCGCCCCCGGCGCCGCAGACAGGCAGGTCCCGCGCCGCGGCGGCTCACCACACCGGGCAGTCCAGCCAGGCAGCATCGCGCGGGCTTCCTCATTGAGTTGGCCAATTTCCGCAACGCCGGCCCGGTCACCCTCGGCGAGCTGGTCGGCGGCCGCAAGGTCGTCGACGGGCGCACCCGCCGCGACCCGGCACTGTGGGCCCAGGCGGGCTGGGGGCACCGGGGCAAGGGTCGCCCGGAGCCGGCACCACGACACTTCTTGGAGAGCGACAACCGATGACCGACCTGTCCAGCAATCCGACCGCTGCCTGGCAGAGGTGGCGACACCGCGTCGGCGGCTGCCTACTCATGATCGCGTGCGCCGAAGGTTTGCAGCGCGGGATGACCGCCTCCGTCTCGGTGGAGGACACCGACCGGTTCATGCCGTCACCCACTCGGGAGCTTGAGTACGGTCCGGTCACCGGGCACACGCTCAGCCTCGCGGTGCATCTCATCCGCCGTTCGACCTACCCGGTGACGCGCCCCCTCCTGACCGGCCGGCGCCCATCGCACCGGATCGATGCGCTGCACCTGGACGACCTTGACGTCACCGGCTTCACGACGCCGGGCGCCGCGGCGGCGTGGATCAGTCCACTGGGCCTCTTGCCGCGTCTTCCGCTGTCCGAGGTGGCCGAGGCCGCCCGCCGCACCGCTGCCCGATGCGGCGCCGACCATACCGCTCAGGACATCGCCGCCGCGCAGGCCGTTGCCGTGGCCGTGGCGGCTCTGCAGGAACCCGGCCGGCCGCCGCACGTCGACCACCTCATCGCGACGATCGCCGCGCACACCGACACCGTGCCGCTGCGCAGAGCGCTACAGACGGTACGGGCGCTGGTCGGTCGGCCCCTCAATTCAGAGGATAACGTTGCCGAGATGGCCGGCGAGCCAGCTGTCATGGCCTTCGCGGTAGCTCTGCGCCTGTACCTGACCTGCTACCGAGAGCCTCACCCGGCGCTGCGTCGAGCGATGCTCGCACCCGCGTCGGACGCGACCGTCATGACGGCAGCGCTGCTCGGGGCGCACGGCGGAGACGACCTGGTGCCGGCCGAATGGGGCGCGCGCCTGCGTTCCTCGCTGCGCGTGTGGAGCGTTGCCGGCGAGCTCGCCGAACTGGTGACCCACGCCGCACCGCAACGATGACCCCAGCCGCCGAGGTGCACGACATGCCGGTGTCGGGCCCAGTGCCGCCCGGCCGCGTGCAACGGCTAGACGTGTTCGATGCGCTCGACCCGCTGCACGTCCTCCCACCGCAGTGCGGACACTTCGCGCCAGTGGGTGGTGCAGGCGGTGCCGGTGCGGCGCTCGAAGGTCATGATCCGTCGATCGTGACGGCACCGGTCGGCGGCGACCGTCAGCAGGGTGCCGTCGGTCAGCCACACGAAGAACTGCGTCATGACACCTCCCTGGCCTGCGGACCGTTGTCCGCCCGACACGCCAAATCTACTCTGACGTTAGCGTTACCGAAAGAGCGACCCTCCCTCGCTGCACCCTTACGTTAGGGTAGAGTTTCGAGTGATGGCATTCATCGACCAACCCTTGGCGCGGCTACGCGATCGCAGCCGTGGCTGCCTGGTCGCGGCCCTTCACCGCCCCGGGCAAACACCCGCCGCGCGCCTGCCCACCACGTGGCCCACCGGGCCGCTCGACCAGCCCGCCGCACGGGTCGTGGCGCACGCACGACACCTCGTAGCCCACGCCGACGCCTGCCCAGAACCGCCGGGCTACATCGAGGACCTGATGGCCGCGATGACCGTCACATGGGGCCGCACCGACGGCCAGGCGACACGGCATCCGGTCGATGACGGCGTCCACCTGCTGTGCGCCGTCCCAGCCGGGCTGCTACCGGTACCGCTGAACGACCTCGGCCGGCGCGCCCGTCTGGTCAGCGCGGTGCTGCGAGGGGACCCACCCGCGCAGCAGGCCAGCGTGGCCGTGGCCTACGCGGTGGCGCTGGCGTACCGCGCCCAGAACACTCAGAACATCGACCGTCTCGACTTCTGCTACCGCCTCGCGCAGCTGGGCGGCGACGGCGTCCTCGCCGACCGCCTGGCGCGGGTTGCCGCCCTTGGCCAGCACAGCGCCGCGGAGGCCACCGTCCACCTCTCGCCCGACACCAGCGACCGTTGCCGCATCAGCGTCGCCACGGCCGCATTCCTGCGCCACCCGGCACGGCCCGCCGCAGCGGCGGCCTTCGCCGCCGCCGTCGCCGACCCGGCCAGCGCGCGCATCGCCGCAGCCTTGGCCGGCGCCTACAGCGGAACCACCGCGCTCCCCCACGGTTGGCTGCGCGACACCACCCGCACCTCGATAGTCAGCGACGCCGCCGACGAGTTGGCCGCGCTCGCGTCCCGGCGGCAGTCGCTGCGCACGGGGTGACCCAGCCCTGGGCTGACCGCCCGTGTTGAACCTGCGTCATCCCCGGGGATGACTGTCGTGGCGGTACCGCTGGCAGCGCTTGCGGCCCTGTCCAGGGTCGTCGTGGGGGTGCACTACCCACACGACGTACTGGGCGGGACGGCGCTCGGCGTCGCGCGCGATCACTGCAGCCGTAGCAGCAGGAGCGGCCTCACCCATGTCCCGCCTGGCCGTGCATGTACGCCAACGACTGCGCTGAAACCAGCTATCGTTCGTCCGATTCCTCCCTGGTGGCCGCCCGAACGGCTGTCGTGTCGCAAATCGGACTCGAGACCCCGGCGCGATCCGGGCACCACGCCTGCGACACACCCAACGGGCGCTCAGGCCCGGCATTTCCGGTGACACCTCCGGTGATGATCATCACGAAGAGCCGAACTCTACCCTCACCGGAAGGTAGGTTCGGTGCAGGTCGTCGAGCTGCGGCTGCTGGCCCCTCGAGGTCTTCTCCCGGGCGACGATGCCCGGAAACGGTCCGGAAACGTCCGACCGGTCTGATATGAACGTCAAGCGCCGTCCCCTGGCGGGCACGGCAGCGCGTGTGCGCTCGGCGCGTACACCCCGAACGGAAACGGCTACATGTCTTCTGTGCTGTCCGCGGTCACCCGGCCGCGTCTGTCCCGTCCGTCCTGGCTGTCGCCGAAGGTGTTCCGCACCGAGGTGCTCGCCGGCCTGGTGGTCGCCCTGGCGCTGATCCCCGAGGCGATCAGCTTCTCGATCCTGGCCGGGGTCGACCCCCGCGTCGGGCTGTTCGCGTCCTTCACCATGGCCGTGGTCATCTCGATCTGCGGCGGCCGGCCGGCGATGATCAGTGCCGCGACCGGAGCGATCGCGCTGATCGTCGCACCGCTGGCGAAGGAGCACGGCCTCGGCTACCTGATCGCGGCGGTGATCGTCGGCGGCATCATCCAGGTGGTTCTCGCGGTGCTCGGGGTGGCGAAGCTGATGCGGTTCATCCCGCGCAGCGTCATGGTGGGCTTCGTCAACGCCCTGGCTATCCTGATCTTCGCTGCCCAGGTTCCCTACCTGCTCGGCGTGCCGTGGCTGGTCTACCCGCTCGTCGGGGTCGCGTTGGCGATCATGGTCGGGCTGCCCCGGCTCACCAAGGCCGTACCCGCGCCGCTGGTCGCCATCATCGTGCTGACCGTGATCACCGTCGCCGCCCACGTGCTGGTGCCGACCGTCGGTGACCAGGGCGCCCTCCCGGACAGCCTGCCCGTGTTCGGTCTGCCCGACGTGCCCTACACCCTCGACACCCTGACCCTGATCGCCCCCTACGCCCTCGGCGTGGCGTTGGTCGGGCTGATGGAGTCGCTGATGACCGCCAAACTGGTCGACGACATCACCGACACCCGCTCCAACAAGACCCGCGAGTCCTGGGGGCAGGGCGTGGCCAACATCGTCACCGGCTTCTTCGGCGGCATGGGCGGCTGCGCCATGATCGGCCAGACGATGATCAACGTGAAGGCATCCGGGGCTCGGACCCGCCTGTCGACGTTCCTGTCCGGCGTGTTCCTGCTCATCCTCGTCGTCGCGCTCGGCGACATCGTCGCGGTGATCCCGATGGCCGCCCTGGTCGCCGTGATGATCATCGTCGCCGTCGGCACGTTCGACTGGCACTCCGTCGCCCCGGCCACGCTCAAGCGGATGCCGCTCGGCGAGACCCTGGTCATGGTCACCACCGTCGGCGCAGTGCTCGCCACCCACAACCTGGCCATCGGCGTGATCGCCGGCGTGCTCACCGCCATGGTCATCTTCGCCCGGCGGGTCGCCCACCTGGTGGAGGTCACCAGCGTGCTGGACCCCGACGGCGGCACCCGGATCTACTCCGTACACGGTGAGCTGTTCTTCGCCTCCAGCAACGACCTGGTCTTCCAGTTCGACTACGCCAACGACCCGCAGAACGTGGTCATCGACATGACGCACGCTCACGTGTGGGACGCCTCGTCGGTCGCGGCGCTGGACGCGATCACCACCAAGTACGCCGCACGCGGCAAGACCGTCGAGATCGTCGAGCTGAACAAGCGCAGCGCCGCCATCCACGGGACCCTCGCCGGCAACCTGAGCGGCGGCCACTGATGCCGGGAACGACGCAGGGCACCGGGGCGCAGCACAGCTGCGGCCCGGCCGCCGGCCGGCTGATGCAGATCGGCGAAGCCGCCGACCGGGTCGGACTGAGCATTCGCACCATCCGCCACTACGAGGACGCCAAACTGATCGTCCCGTCGGCACGCAGCGAGGGCGGCTTCCGCCTCTACACCGAGCCGGACCTCGACCGACTCGCCGTGGTCAAGCGGATGAAGCCGCTCGGATTCACCCTCGACGAGATGCGCGACCTGCTCGGCGTCCTGGACGCCCTGCCCACCGCCGGCGAGGACGACCGGCCGGCACTGCTCGACCGCCTCGGCATGTTCCACACCCTCGCGACCGCCCGGGTCGACGCACTGCACGAGCAACTGGCCGCCGCCGAGGGCTTCGCCAACACCCTGCGCCACCAACTCGACCAACACACGCCCGCCCACTGAGCGAACCAGGTCCACGCCGCCGCGGGACCGGTGCACCTTGACGGGGCAAACCTCAACCGGACACCACGACGGTGTCGCCACGGGATCGAGACCGTGAACGTCGACTCGCCGCCACTGCGCCCGCCCCGGGGGCCTCGACCCCCCACCTGCCCCCGGGGCCGCCGCAGCAGTGACATCTCAGTGGAGAATTTCCTCGCCGGGCGCGGGGGCCAGTAGGGAGTCAACCGGGCCACGGCTGCCGGCCGGGTACTCCTGCAACGGCACCGCACCCGCCCGCCAGGCGTCGAGCACCGGCTCGACAATGCGCCAGCACTCCTCAGCGGTGTCGCCCCGCACCGACAAGGTCGGGTCGCCGTCGAAGGCGCCACGAAGCACCTCCCCGTACGGCGGCAGGCCGCCCGGGCCGAACTCGGCCACCAGATGCGCCTGATCGAGCTCCAAGGGATCGCCCGGCCCGTTGATGTTGACGTCGAGACCCAACCGGTCCGGGCCGAAGCCGATCCGCAGCCGATCGGGCTGCTCGTACCCGGTGAGACCAGTGGGCACTCGGGGCGGTTGCCGGAAGGTGACGACGGCCTCCTTGCGCCGGCCGGCCAGCGCCTTACCGGAGCGCAGTCGAAACGGCACACCCGCCCACCGCCAGGTGTCCACGGCCAGCACCACCTCCGCCAGGGTTTCGGTCCCCCCGGTCGGGTCGATGCCGGGCTCGTCGGCGTACGCGGGCAGTCGCCTCCCGTTCACCTCGCCCGCCGTGTATCGGGCCCGCCGGCTCCACCGCACCGGATCGCCGTCCCACACCCTCGTGGCGCGCAGCACCTGCGCCTTGCGGCCCCGCAGGTCGCGGGCGTCGAGGGTGGGCGGCGCGTCCATCGCCATCAACGCGAGGACCTGCAGCAGGTGGCTCTGCACCATGTCGACGAGCGCGCCCGCGCCGTCGTAGTAGCCGGCCCGGCCCTCCAGGCCCAGGGCCTCGTCGAAGACGATGTCCACGCAGGCCACGTGCGCGGCGTTGAGCACCGGTTCGAAGATCCGGTTGGCGAAGCGCAGACCGAGGATGTTCACCACCGTGGACTTGCCCAGAAAGTGGTCGATGCGGTGCACCTGGTCCTCCGGCACCAGCCCGGCCAGGACGTGGTTGAGCGACCTGGCCGACGCCCCGTCCGTACCGAATGGTTTCTCCAGCATCAGCCGGGTGCCGGGTGGCAGGCCGATGCGGGCCAGAGCTGCGGCGGACCGGGCCGTGATCACCGGCGGCAGGGCGAAGAAGATCACCAGCTGGCCGTGGCAGGCGGCCAGCAGCCGCCGTAGGTCCTCCTCCCGGGTCACGTCCGCAGGCAGGTAGCGGGTTGCGCGGACCATCTCGGTCTCCCGAGGCCCGTCCGCACCCACCGTCGCGAAGGATTCGGCCACGCGGCGACGCCACCGCTCGTCGTTCCAGTCGTCCCTGCCGCTGCCGATCAGCACAAGGTCCGGCTGGGCGCCGGTAGCGACCAACCGACCCAGCCCGGGCAGGAGCAGACGCTCCGCCAGGTCACCGCTGGCGCCGAGCAACAGCAGCGTCTGGGGTACGGGGTCGGAGGGTGCGGGACCGTCGGCCACGGAAATGGCGGCGCTCGAGGTCGATGTCGTCATGCACTCACCATGCCCTGCCGGTCGGGCTGCTACGCGCCCGTTGCCCGGACCTACCTGCTCCTCGTTCATCGGAGCCTGGCTCCACAGCTCGACCAGGAAACACCGACAGCACCGCCACCAGCCGATCGCGCGGGCGACAAGGGTGAATCGCTCCCGCAACGCGAGGACGCCACAGCCAGCCGCGACCGCGAGTAAGGCGAGTACGACAACCGTGCAGAGTTCGACCCGCGGCGGCGGCCGCGCGGGCAGGTCCGCAACGCGAGGGTCATACCGGCACGGGTATCAGCCAGATCAGTGCCGGCAGTATCACCGACGCCGTGACGGTCAGTGACCGTACGCACCGATGTCGGCTCACCCGCTGCCGCCGGGCGTGCGAGCGCCATGCGCTCGCCGCCGGGCAGGCGGTGAAGGCGGAGCTGCCCCGTCGACCGGCTCAGCTCTGGGCCTCGGATAGGTGTCGCGCAGGGACGTTCGCCCTGACGAGCATGCCGAGTACGGCGAGTGCGCAGCAAGTGGCGACGGCGGCGAGCAGCGCCGCGTATCCGCCAGCGGTGTGCAGGAGGAGGGCGGCTGCCAGGGGTGCGGTTGCTTTGGCGATGGTGACGGGGGCGGCGAGGCGTCCGGCGATCGTGGCGTAGGCGGTGGTGCCGTAGCGGTCGGCAAGAAGGGCCGGGGTGGCGAGGCTGGTGATCCCGAAGCCGAGTCCGAAGCCGACGACGGTGGTGACAGCGCCGGTGCGGGTGTCGGCGAGCAGGGGCATCGTGAGGACGGCGGCGGCCTGGGTGGCGAAGACGGCGGCCACGATCGTGGTGACGCGTAGGTGTCGGCGGGCGGCGGTGAGGACGAGTCGGCCGGTGACCGAGAGGACGCCGAGCAGGCCGGTGGCGGTGGCGGCGAAGGTGGCGGGGTGGCCACGGCTCATCAGGTAGCCGACGAGGTGGACGGTCATGGTGCTGGTGGCCGCGCCCTGCGCGATGAAGGTTGCGGCCAGGACCCAGAACCGGGCGTCGCGCATAGCGGCCTTGACGATCGCGCGCCGCTGGGCGTGGGCCGGCGGTGCCGGGTCGGTAGGGGCCGTGGCCGCTGTCGGCTGGGGTCGGCGGATGGTGAGTGCGTGCAGGGGCACGGTGACCAGGCCGTGGATGACGGCGAGGACGAGGAGCGCGCCGCGCCAGCCGAGGTGTGCGGCCAGGAGGCCGGTCAGCGGCATGAAGATGGTGCTGGCGAAGCCGGCCACGATGGTGACGGCCAGCAGTGCCGTGGTACGCCGGTCTGGGGTGAACCAGGCGATGATGACGGCGAAGGCTGGCTCGTAGAGCACCATCGCGCCGGTGATTCCGATGCCGATCATGACGGCGTAGAGCTGGCCGATGGTCTGTACCTGGGACCACGCCACCAGCAGGGCGGTGGCCACGATCGACCCAGCGGTCATCAGCGCTCGCCCGCCGTGGCGGTCGAGCCACCTGCCGACCGGGATGGCCATGAGGGCGCCCGCGAGGACGGAGGCGGTGAGCGCGCCGGTGACGGCGGTGGTGGAGGCGCCGAGGGTGGCGGCCATGGGACGGAGCAGGACGGGGTAGGCGTAGTAGAGGGTGCCGTAACCGACGGTGGAGGTGATCGCGAGGGCGGCGACGATTCGCCAACCGTGGGCGTGGTGCCCGCCGACCGTGGGGTCGGCGGGCACCGTCGTGGTGGTGGGCATCAGCTGCCGCAGCAGCCGCCGGCCTGAGCGCCAGCGGGAGCGGCGTCGAGGGTGACCAGGTTCAACGGTGCGGACAGCAGCCCGCCGGAGATGCCGGTGGCGAGTCCGCGCGCTGCCGGCGCGGCGGTGGGCGCCGGCCCGCAGCAGCTGTCGCCGGTGGCGGAGTCGGCGGGGTTGCTGTTGCACACGCCGGTTTCGGGCAGGTCGAGCTGGACGTCGCGGGCGGCGGCCCAGTCCCCGGCGAGGGCGGCGACGACGGAGCGGACCTGCTCGTAGCCGGTGGCCATGAGGAACGTCGGCGCGCGGCCGTAGGACTTCATGCCGACGGCGTAGTAGCCGGTCTCCGGGTGGGTGAGCTCGTTCACGCCGTGCGGGGGCACGGTGCCGCAGGAGTGCTCGTTCGGGTCGATCAGCGGCGCGAGGGCGCGGGTGGCACCCATCACCGGGTCGAGGTCCAGGCGCAGCTCGGCGGCGATCGAATGGTCCGGTCGGAAGCCGGTGGCGGCGACGATCCGGTCCACAGTGACGGACTCCTCGCTGCCGTCGGCGTGCCGCACCACCACACTCACCCGGCCGCCTGTCGGAGTGAGGGCGTGCACGGAGAAGCCGGTGAGTAGCCGGATCCGTCCGGCGTCGACGTGGGCACGCAGCCGTGAGCCCAGGGCACCGCGAGCCGGGAGGGCGTCGGCCTCTTCGCCGCCGTAGGTACGCGCCGGTGAGGCGGTCCGGATCGCCCAGGTCACCTCGGTGCCCGGCGTGGATTCGGCCAGTTCGGCCAGGGACAGCAGCGTGTTCGCGGCGGAGTGGCCGGCCCCGACGACGAGGGTGTGGCGGCCGGCGAAGCGGTCCCGGGCCGCGCCGAGCACGTCGGGCAGCGCGTGCTCCAGGAAGGCAGCGACAGTGGTCTCGCCGCGGGCGGGCAGGCCGGACGCGCCCAGGACGTTCGGCGTGCCCCAGGTGCCGGAGGCGTCGATCACCGCGCGGGCTAGGAGCTCCTCACCGTCGGCGAGGCGGACCAGGAATGGCGTGGACTCACGGCCAGCGGTGCGCAACCGGTCCAGGCCCAAGCGGCTGATCGCCTCGACCCGGGCGCCGTAGCGCAGGTGCGGCTTGAGCTGCGGCAGCTGGGCGAGGGGCTGGAGGTAGTCGCCGACGAGCTCCGCTCCGGTGGGCAGGGCCTCCAGGTCAGGGGCGACCCAGCCCGCCTCGTCGAGGAGGCGGCGGGCGGCCGGGTCGATGTTGTAGCGCCACGGGGAGAACACGCGCACGTGGCCCCACTGCCGCACGGCGGCACCCGGGGTGTCTCCCGCCTCCAGGACGGTAAAGGCGATGCCCCGCTCGTGCAGGTGCGCGGCGGCGGCCAAGCCGACCGGGCCGGCGCCGATGACCACGACGGGCAGCTCGTTCAAAGTGCTCATCGATCAAACTCCTCTGTGTTGATGACTGTCGAATCAAGTGGGTGGACGGGACCCAGCTGGTGCGGGGCCGGGGTTGGTCAGGTGACGACGGGACTGCGCCGCTCGAGCAGGACGACGTCGCGCCAGCGGCCGTGGTGGCGAGCGACCCGCTCGCGCACGCCGATGACCCGGAAGCCGGACCGCGCGTGCAGGGTGAGGCTCGCGGCGTTCTCGGGAAAAATTCCGGACTGGATGGTCCAGATGCCGGCGGCCTCGGTGGAGGCGACCAGCGTGTCCAGCAGCAGCCGTGCGACGCCGCGACCCTGCGCGGCGGGGTCGACGTAGACAGAGTGCTCGACCACACCGGCGTAGACGGCGCGGCCTGAGGTGGCCGTGACAGCGATCCAACCGACCACCGTGTCGGTCCCGTCGACCGCCACGAAACGGTGCTCGGGCAGCTTCGCCGCGTCGAACGCCGCCCAGGTGGGCGCGGTCGTCTCGAAGCTGGCGTTGCCGGCGTCAAGTCCGGCCTGGTAAATCGCCAGGACCCGCTCGGCGTCGTCGTCCCGCAGAGGGCGGACCGTGATGTCGGCCATCAGCAGGCTCCATTCGGACTCGGGGCGGGTCGGCCCATGACCACGTCCGCGGCAGAGGGAAAGCAGTCGACGCAGGCGTCGTTGATCCGGTAGTGGCGGGCGGTACCGACCGGCTCGACGAGGACGAACCGCACCTCGGTGAGGATCTTCAGGTGCTGCGAGACGGTGGACTGCGCCAGGCCGATCGCGGTGACGATCTCCCCGACGCTCATCGCCTGGGAGTGCCGGGCGAGGTACTCCACGATCTGCACTCGGGTCGGGTCGGCCAGAGCCCGGAACCACGACGCGTACGTCTGCGCTGTCGCCCGATCGAGGAGCTCGTTCACCCCAACACCCTTTCATCGCCTATCGCCGATTGACGATCAACCTTACCAACTGCCGCGAATGGCGGTCATCGACCGAAGGTCACGTGGGCAGCATGTGCCGCCTCGAAGCGGCGCCGGGCGCGCTGCTCGGCGGTGGTGACCTCGGCACAGGAGTCGCAGAATCGGACACCGCTCGTGAATGCCCTGGGTCGGCGCGTCAGCCTGAACATGATCTTTTCCTTTCGGAACGCTGTCTTGACGTCCGTCTAAGCAGAGAGTTGCACGTTGATTAGAAGGATGTCAACCTAGAGACATGTCGAAGCAAGCCGCGCCTCTCACCCTCGCCGACGTGACCGCCGAGGCGTTCTGCTGCCAGCCCCTGGCGCAGCACCGCGTGCCGGCGGGGACCGCCGCGGTGCTCGCGCCGGCTTTCAAGGCCCTGGGTGATCCGGTCCGGCTGCAGCTGATGTCGATGATCGCCTCTGCGGAGGGCGGGGAGGCGTGCGTCTGCGACCTCACGCCCGCCTTCAACCTCACCGGGCCGACCATCTCGCATCACCTCAAGACCCTGCGCGAGGCGGGCCTCGTCGACGCCGAGCGGCGCGGCACCTGGGTGTACTACCGGGCCCGGCCGGCCGTCCTGCGCCAACTTGCCGCGCTGCTCACCGTGGAACCGGCAACCGCTTCATAGGCTGCAGCCGGCGCCGCGATCGGCCGGACTGGTCGCCAGCGAGGGCGGCAACGACATGCGCCGCATCGCGCCCGACGCCGCGAAGGGTGTTCGACGAGAACGCCCGCTGGAACTCCACACCGAGGTAGACCAGTCCTTGGTGGGTCGTGGAGACACCCCTCACATGGCGAGGCATGCCGTCAACCAGGGCCCCGAGCGGGGCGAGGTAGTCGAGGTGCGGGCGGTAGCCGGTCGCGAAGATCACCGCGTCGACCGGCTCGTCAGTACCGTCAGCCCAGATGACGCCGTCGGCGGTGAAGGCGGTGAACATCTCCCGGCGGGCGAGCAGGCCGGCGGAGATCGCGTCGCGGTAGACGCCGGTGTCGAGCACGGCGGCATGGCGGATCAGGCGAGTGAGCACCGCCCGGGGCAGAAGGTCCGCGCCGGTGACATGGAGCCAGTGATGCAGGTCGCGGCCGCGGATGCGCTGCGGCAGGAACTGTATCGGCGCCCGGGTGGCCAGGGTGACCCTCGCGTGCGGCGCGAGCTCGTAGGCGACCTGGACGGCGGAGTTTCCGGCGCCCACGACGAGGACCCGCTTGCCGGCATACGGCTCGGGCCGCCGGTAGTGCGCGACGTGCCGCACCTCGCCGGCGTAGGCGTCCCGGCCTCCGGGAACCACCGGCAGGTACGGGTTACTGAAGGAGCCGCTGGCGGCGACAACGCCCGCTGCGGTGATGTTGTCGCCGCTGTCGGTGTGGACGAGGTAGCCACCGCCTGGGCGCGGGTGCACCGCGGTTACCCGGGTGCCGGTCCGGATCTCGGCGTCGATGCTCGCGGAATAGCGGCGGAGATAGGCGACGACGTCGTCGCGGCTCGGATAGCGGTCAGGGTCCGCGCCGTCGAAGACCATGCCGGGCAGCGAGCTGTATCGGGCCGGCGAGAACAGGGTGAGGCTGTCGTAGTAGTCGGGCCAGGACCCCACCGGCTCAGCACCTGCCTCCAGGACGACAGGGCGCAGGCCAGCGGACAGGGCGGCGCGGGCGGCGGCGAGACCGGACTGGCCGCCACCGACGATGACGACGGGTTCTGCAGAGGTGGTCACTCCACAATCATATCGTCATTTCGTTGAATGACAATATGATGATGATGCGAGAAGGTGGGGCCATGGATCAGCCAGAGCCCGCAGCGCTCGCGTCCGGCGCCGGACCAGCCGGGCTGGCGCCGGACACGCAGGAGTTCCTCAAGGCGCTGGGGAGCCCAACGCGGCAGCGGATCATGATGCTGTTCTCCCAAGGTGCCGAGCTGTCCGTCGGGGAAGTCGCCGAGCGAACGGGCATCAGCCAAGCGACGGCGTCGCAGCAGTTGACGCTGCTGCGACGGGGACGGATCGTGACGTCACGGCGCGAGGGGAAGACCGTGTACTACCGCGCCGACCGCGACGGCGCCGTCGCGGCGCTGGCCGAGTTGCAGTCGTACCTCATGACCTGCTGCTGACCACAGCCCAGCGGGCGACCCACGACGTCCAGCCCGCGCCCCGGTCGATCACCGATCGGCGCGATCGCCGGCGAGATCGGCCAATCCAGCCTGCCGAAACCAGCCTCTCGGCCGAGCCTCCAGCCACCGGCCGCAGCCAGCAGGCCCGCCCCCCGCCCACTGATTCGTCACCCTTGACAGCATCGAATAGCTCAGTAATAGTTGAGTCAATGACTACTGAGTTTGCTTCCCTGCAAGCGCGGGCCCGGATCCACGCCGCGCTCGGCGACCCGGCGCGTTTGGCGGTCGTCGACGCGCTCACCCTGGGCGACGCCTCCCCCGGCGAGATCGCGCACGACCTCGGGATGCCGACGAATCTGGTCGCCCACCACGTCAAGGTCCTCAGCGAGGCCGGTCTCGTCGTCCGCAGCCGATCCGAGGGAGACCGCCGTCGCACCTACCTGCGGCTGCGACCCGAAGCCCTGGCCGCGTTGACGCCAGCGCCGATGGCCGGCGTAGGTCGGGTGGTCTTCGTCTGCACCCGCAACTCCGCCCGCTCGCAACTCGCCGCCGCCCTCTGGTCGGACCGCACCCACACCTGCGCGGCATCGGCCGGAACGCAGCCGGCAGAGCGGGTGCACCCGCGCGCCATCGCCGTGGCCCGCCGCTACGGGCTGCATCTGGACGCGACCGGCACCGCGCACGTCGCGGACATCGTGCGTGACGATGACCTGCTCATCGCCGTCTGCGACAACGCCCACGAGGAACTCACCGGCCCGGTCCGGCCCCGGCTGCACTGGTCGGTGCCCGACCCGGTCCGCGTGGACACCGACGCCGCTTTCGAGGCCGCGTTCGCCGACCTCGCCACCCGCATCGACCGCGTGGCCCCCATCGTCACCTCCACCCAGAGGTCGCCAGGCCGCCATGACTGACACCAGTCCCCTGCGCGATAACCGAGCGCAATCCAGCGCGCAACCACAGCGCGTGAGCACGAGGCCACGGCACGGTGCGGCGGACCAGACGTATCGGAGCCTGGTGAATCCCATCGCGTCCGGCCGGCCGTTACCGCCTGCTCGACCGCAACAGCGACCCCGGCCGCGCCCTGCCAGTGATTCCTGACCAGGTGCCGGTCGACCAGCCCCGCAATCCGTACTGCAAGGAAGGCTCCTGATGTCCGACAAGCCCAGCGTCCTGTTCGTCTGCGTGCACAACGCCGGCCGCTCCCAGATGGCCGCCGGCTGGCTGCGCCACCTCGCCGGCGACACCGTCGAGGTCCGCTCCGCCGGCTCCGCACCCGCAGAGGCCGTCAACCCCGCCGCCGTCGAGGCCATGCGCGAGGTCGGCATCGACATCACCGACCAGACGCCGAAACTCCTCGAGTACGCCACGGCCGAGTCGTCGGACGTCATCGTCACCATGGGATGCGGTGACGCCTGCCCGGTCTTCCCGGGCAAGCGCTATGAGGACTGGAAGCTCGAAGACCCGGCCGGCAAGGGCGTGGATTCCGTGCGCCCGATCCGTGACGAGATTCGTACCCGGGTGGAGAAGCTCCTCGGCGAGCTGCGCACCGCCGCCTGAACCTGTCACCACCCCCGCCCGCCGACCTCGCCGTCGGCGGGCGGCCCTCCCCTGAGCAGGAGCCCTCTCGTGTCCGACTCGCACCGCCTGATCATCATCGGCTCCGGACCCGCCGGATACACCGCTGCCCTCTACGCCGCCCGTGCGAACCTCGCGCCTCTCGTCATCGAGGGCAGCCAGTCCGGCGGCGCGCTGATGACCACCACCGAGGTGGAGAACTTCCCCGGCTTCCCCGACGGGATCACCGGCCCCGACCTGATGGACACCATGCGCAAGCAGGCCGACCGCTTCGGTGCCCAGTTCATCACCGACGACGTCACCCGCGTCGACCTCACCGGCCCTACCAAGACGGTGTGGGTCGGCGAGGATGCCTACCAGGCGAAGGCGGTCATCCTCGCCACCGGTTCCGCCTGGCGCCCCCTCGGCGTCCCCGGCGAGCAGGAACTTCTCGGCCACGGCGTGTCCGCCTGCGCCACCTGCGACGGATTCTTCTTCCGGGACCAGGACATCGCGGTGATCGGCGGCGGAGATACCGCGATGGAAGAAGCCACCTTCCTCACCCGCTTCGCCCGCAGCGTCACCATCGTCCACCGCCGCGACACCTTCCGCGCCAGCCAGATCATGGCCGAACGCGCGCTGAGCAACACCAAGATCCGGGTGGTGTGGAACAGCGTCGTCGAGGAAATCCTTGGCCAGGACGGCGCCGTTGTCGGGGCTCGCCTGCGCGACGTCCACACTGGCGAGACCCGCGTCCTGGATGTCACCGGCGTGTTCGTCGCCATCGGCCACGACCCTCGCAGCGAGCTCTTCCGCGAGCAGGTGAGGCTCGACGACGACGGCTACGTCACCGTCGACTCCCCCGGCACCCGCACCAACCTGCCCGGTGTCTTCGCCGCCGGCGACCTCGTCGACCACACCTACCGCCAGGCCATCACCGCTGCCGGCACCGGCTGCGCCGCCGCCCTCGACGCCGAGCGGTACCTCGCCGCCCTGTCCTGAGCCGTTTCCCGGTTCGCCCGTGCCGGCGGCCACCCAACCCTCGCAGGGAGAAACGTGATGCGTCTGCTCGTCATCGGTGGCAGCGACGCCGGCATCAGCGCCGGCCTGCGCGCGCGTGAACTCGACCCCGGCGCCGAGGTGACGCTCCTTGTCGCCGACGCTTACCCGAACTTCAGCATCTGCGGTATCCCGTACCACGTGTCCGGCGATGTCCCTGACTGGCGCAGCCTCGCCCACCGCAGCAGCAGCGACCTGGAGAATGCCGGCCTACAAATGCGGCTCAATCACCATGCAACCGGCATCGACGCGGGCACGCACACGGTCACCGCGACCACCCCGGACGGCACCACCACCACGTTGGGCTACGACCGGCTCGTCATCGGCACCGGGGCCGCTGCGGTGCGGCCACCGATCGAGGGCCTTGACCAGCTCGGGTCGGCAGACGGCGTCCACACGCTGCACACCATGGGCGACACCTTCGCCCTACTGCAATCGGTACAGCAGCGCCGAGCACGCTCGGCGGTCATCGTCGGCGCCGGCTACATCGGCCTGGAAATGGCCGAAGCGCTCACCACCCGCGGCCTGCAGGTCACCCTCATCGAGCAGGTCAACCAGGTCATGCCCACCATTGACCCGGAACTGGCCCAACCCCTCGCCGAGCACCTGCAAGGTCAGGGCGTCACGGTGCAGTGCGGCACCAGAGTTCACGCCATCGCCGTCGACGGCGACCGGCTGCGCGTCGACACCGATGCCACCACCTACGAGGCGGACGTCGTCCTCGTCGTCACCGGAGTCCGCCCAGACACCAACCTCGCCGCAGCCGCCGGCGTCACCCTCGGCGTTAACGGTGCGATCGCGGTCGACCGACAGATGCGCACGAACCTGCCCGACGTCTTCGCCGCCGGCGACTGTGTGCACACCTACCACCGGCTCCTCGACCGGCACGTGTACCTGCCGCTCGGCAGCACCGCCCACAAGCAGGGCCGGATCGCGGGCACCAACGCGCTCGGCGGGAAAGCCGTCTTCGCCGGGTCGCTGGGCACGCAGGCCGTCAAGGTCTTCGACCTCGTCGCCGCCGGCACCGGGCTGCGCGACCGCAACGCCCGCCAGGCCGGCTACGACCCGGTCACCGTGGCCGCCACCGCCGACGATCACAAGGCGTACTACCCGGGCGCGACACCCATCCGGGTCCGAGTCACCGCCGATCGCCGCACCGGCAAGCTCCTCGGCGCGCAACTACTCGGCACCCTTGGCGCCGAAATCGCCAAGCGCATCGACACCTACGCCACCGCCATCTCCTACGGCGCCACCGTCGGCGACATCGCCGAGCTCGACCTGTCGTACACCCCGCCGTTGGGCAGCCCCTGGGACGCCGTGCAGCTCGCCACTACACGATGGCAGCGGGAGGTCATCGAACGTCGGTAGCCGCAGGGCTCTTCCGCGCCCGGGAATCGGTTGGCCGTGGACCGCCAAGAGGCGACGATGGGGTGGTGAGCCGTAGCCTCTTCGATCCGGTACTGATCTTCGAAAGCGCTGGCGCCGAAAAGTACGCCCTGCTTCAGTTGGCCCGATTCCTCAGCGCCGACACAGACGGGGACGCCCCTTCGGCATGAGGTGCTTGACCGGTTCGAGTTGGCCAGGGTTGAGGGAGTACCACACCCAACTGCCGCGCTTGTTGCGGTTCAGCACGCCCGCCTCGACCAGAATCTTGAGATGGTGACTGATCGCCGGCTGGGTCATGTCGAACGCCTCGGTCAGGTCACACACACACGCCTCACCGCTCGGCGCGACCTCGATGATCGACAGGATCTGCAGCCGGGTGGGGTCGGAGAGGGCCTTGAACACTCGGGCGAACTGTTCGGCGTCGATGCGCGGTAGCGGCGGCCCCACCGGGGCGGGCGCGCACGCTGGCGCGACGGCCGGGGCGGTGGCGGCGGAAGACATGATCCGAGTCTAGGAAGTCCTGCTCAGGGGCCGAGTGGCCGGTAGGTGAACAGCAAGTGACGCCGACCACGGGACGACTACGGTGGGTCGAGACGGTATCCCATTCCGCGTACGGAAACGATGATCGAGGGTTTCCGTAGGTTGTCGCCGAGGCGGTGCCGAAGGCGGCGAATGTGCACGTTCAGGGTGTTGGACGCGTCGCCTTCGCCGCTCCAGAGCAGCCGGTTGATCTGGTGTCGGGTGACGACCCGGCGGGCGTGCAGCATGAGCAGGTGCAGCAGTTCGAACTCCCGCATCGGCAGTTCGATCCGCCTGCCGGCCAGCCGGACCTCGTGCGCGGCCGGGTCCAGCCGCAGCGCCCCGGCCTCGACGGCGACCTGGAAGTCCGCGGCGGTGTCCGGGGAGATCGCGCGCAGCATCGGCAGGATTTCCGTGACTCGATACGGCCGGGCGACGCAGGCGGTGGCACCTGCGGCGAGGGCTAGGCTGCCCTCCATTCCGTCGTGCTCGCCCACCCCGACGAGGGTGGGAATGCAAGCGCGGGTGTGTAGGGCGCGCGCGATGGTCGAGCCGCGCATGGGCGGGACGTCGGTGGCGGTGAGGACGGCGTCGGGCAGCAGCGCGCCGGCCTGCAGCAGGGCGTCGGCCGGGTCACCGGTGACGACGACGTCGATCTGCCGCTCCTGCAACTGCTCGGCGAGGGCGTTGGCCGTGCTGGTGTCGGGGTCGAGGACCAGGAGCAGGAATCTGGTCCTGGTGATCTGTGGCGTCAAGGGCTGGCACCGCGGCGTCTCAATGGAATCGGGCTGCATCGTTGGCCTTTGCTGACGGGATTGGGCGGGTCAGCCGAATCGGCCGGTGATGTATTCCTCGGTACGCTTCTGGGCCGGGTTGGTGAAGATCTTGTTCGTCGTGTCGTACTCGATGAGCCGGCCGTGTCGCTCGCCCTGCTCGTCGACCTCGGCGGTGAAGAACGCGGTGCGGTGCGAGACCCGGGCGGCCTGCTGCATGTTGTGGGTGACGATGACGATGGTGTAGTCGCGGCTCAGCTCGAACATCAGGTCTTCGATTTTGCTGGTGGCGATAGGATCGAGAGCCGAGCACGGCTCGTCCATGAGGATGACCTCGGGGCTTACGGCGATAGTGCGGGCGATGCACAGCCGTTGCTGCTGCCCACCGGACAGGGCGAGAGCTGACTGCTTCAGCTTGTCTTTGACCTCGTCCCACAGGGCGGCGCGGCGCAGGGCCTTCTCCACGAGCTCGTCCATGTTGGACACCTTCATGCCCGTGACGCGGGGACCGTAGGCGATGTTGTCGTAGATCGACTTGGGGAACGGGTTGGGCTTTTGAAACACCATGCCGATACGGCGGCGAACCTCGATGGGGTCGACCTCACGGGCGTAGAGGTCCTCGCCGTGGAAGCTGACCCGGCCAGCGACGCGGGCGCCGGGGATGAGGTCGTTCATCCGGTTGAGCGAGCGCAACACGGTGGACTTGCCGCACCCGGAGGGCCCGATCAGGGCGGTGATCTGGTGCCGGCCGATGGTCATGTCGACGCCTCGGACGGCCTGGTAGTCGCCGTAGAAGATGTTGACGTCCTCCAGGCGCAGGACCTGCTCGTCACCGCCGCGGGGTCCTCCTTCGTTGCGGTTGGCGGGGTTGACCAGCGCTACCGGGGGTGGTGCGGGGCGGGTGCTGTTCACGGTGTCGGTCACGTCGGGGGGCCTTTCGGTTCGGATCGCTCACAGTGGAGTGGCCTGCTACCAGCGCTTCTGGAACTTGTTGCGGATGAGGATCGCGGCGGAGTTCAGCACCAGGAGGATGACCAGCAGCAGCACGATCGCCGCGGCGGCGAGTTCTTGGAACTCGGCCTGCGGCTCCTTGATCAGGTTGTAGATCTGGATTGGCAGGGTGGTGTACGACGACAGCAGGCTGTCGGGGTTGAACCGGATGAAGGTGACCGCGCCGAGCAAGATCAGCGGGGCTGCCTCTCCCAGGGCTCGTGACAGGGCGAGGATCGCGCCGGTGGACATGCCGGGGACGGCGGCGGGGAGGACCTGCCGCCAGGTGGTTTGCCATCTGGTCGCGCCGAGGGCGTAGGAGGCTTGCCGGATCGAGCGCGGTACTGCGCGTAGCGCTTCCCGGCTGGCGATGATGACGACCGGCAGGACGAGCAGGGACAGCACGATCGCGGCGGTGATGACGGTGAACCCGAGACCGATCACCCGGGCGATCAGTCCGAGGCCGAGGATGCCGAACACGATGGACGGGACACCGGCGAGGTTCTGGATGTTGAGTTCCAGCAGCCGGTTGTACCAGCGGGTATTGTCGGCGTACTCCTCCAGGTAGATCGCCGAGGCGATGCCGATCGGTAGGCAGATCGCGGCGGTCAGGCCGATGACCCACAGCGTGCCGGTGATCGCCGATTGGACGCCGGCGCGGGCGACCCGGGAGGCGGCGCCGGTGGGCATCTCCTGCCACAGGCGTGGGTCGAGCCGGTTCCAGCCCTTGATGACCGCGAAGGCGATCAACGCGACCAGGAACGCGAAGGCGACCAGCAGGCAGAACTGCAGCGCGAGCTTGAACAGCACCTCGCCTGGGCGGGATCGCCGCTGGCTCAGCGACGGCCGGTGGCGCGGGTTCGCCGCGTGTGAGGCCGGCGGTGTGGACGTCGTACTCACTCGTACACCTCCCGAAATTTGCGGACCAGCCGGATGGACAGGGCGTTGAGGGCGAAGGTGAACAGGAACAGGGTGGTGCCCACCGCGAAGATGGTCAGGTAGTCGAGGGAGTCCACCGGCAGGTCCCCCTGGGCGGCGCCGGCGATGTAGCTGGTCATGGTCGCGGCACCGTCGATGGGCGACCACGGGACGCCGGCGGTCTTCAACCCGGCGGCGACGGTGACGATCATCGTCTCCCCGAGTGCCCGGGACACCCCGAGCACGATCGCGGCGACGATCCCCGACAACGCCCCGGGCACCACGACGCGGGTGGCGACCTGCATCTTCGTCGACGCCAGGGCGTAGGCGCCTTCGCGAAGGCTGTGCGGCACCGCGCTCATCGCGTCCTCGGCCAGGCTGGCCACGGTGGGCACGATCATGATGCCCATGGCGATGCCGGCGACCAGGAGGTTCTGGAACTCCGGCTTGTCGTCGCGGGGCCACAGGTCGATCAGGATGGGGTTGAGGAAGGTTAGGGCGAAGAACCCGTACACCACGGTCGGGATTCCGGCGAGCACCTCGAGGATCGGCTTGAGAAGCTTGCGGGTGCCGGGTCGGGCGTACTCGGACAGGTAGATCGCCGCGCCGATGCCCAGCGGCACCGCGATGACCGTCGCGATGAGCGTCACCCACAGCGTGCCGACCAGCAGGGGCAGCACCCCGTACTGCTTGATTGAGAACAGCGGTGTCCACTGCGTGTTGGTGACGAACTCGACGATGCTGACCTCGCCGAAGAACTCCACGGTGGGGAACAGCAGCGAGACGACGATGCCAATGGTCGTCGCGATGGAGACCGCTGCGGCGAGGACGAGGAACCCTTCGATGATGCGTTCGCCGGGCCGGCGGCGTCCCCGCCGCACAGAGGCGGCGGGGACGGGGGCTCCGGGGGTGATGACCGCCACGAGCCCGCTCAGGCCTTCGTCAGGGTCGCGAACTCGGACTTCAGGGTCTCCTTCTGGGCAGCGGTCAGCGGCACGTACTTGGCTTCCTTGACGACCTCGTCGATGCTCTCGATGTAGAAGTCGACGAAGCCCTTGACCTGCTCCTTGGCGATGCCCTTGTCGGAGACGTAGATGAACAGCGGCCGGGACAGCGGCTTGTAGCTGCCGTCCTGCGCGGCGGCCACGCTCGGCTCGACGCAGCCGTCGCCGCCGTCGACCTTGACGAGCTTCAGCTTGTCGGCGTTCTCCTCGTAGTAGGTGAACCCGAAGTAGCCGAGCCCGCCCTTGGAGCCGCTCACGCCTTGCACGGTGACGTTGTCGTCCTCGGTCGGGGTGTAGTCGGTGCGGTGCGCCTTCTCCTTGCCGTTGATCGCGGCGGTCCAGTAGTCGAAGGTGCCGGAGTCGGTACCCGCGCCGAACAGCTTGAGCGGCTCGTTCGGGAACTTCGAGTCGACCTGATTCCAGTTGTTGACCTTCGAGCCGGGTTCCCAGATCGCCTTGAGCTGCGGCACCGTCAGGCAGTCAGCGAAGGTGTTGTCCTTGCTGACCACCACCGACAGCGCGTCATTGGCCACGATCAGTTCGACGAATTTGACACCGTTCTTCTCGCACTCGGCCTTCTCGGTGTCCTTGATTGGGCGAGAGGCATCGGAGATGTCGGTCTCGCCGTTGCAGAACTTCTTGAACCCACCCCCGGTGCCGGAGATGCCCACCGTGACGTTCACCTTGGCCTGCTCGTCGGCGAACAGCTCGGCCGCCGCCTTGCTCAGCGGACCGACCGTGCTCGACCCGTCGACCTTCACGTCGCCGGACAGCTCAGCCGCGGCACCAGTCCCGGTGCCACCGTCGTTGTTGTCGCTGCCACAGGCAGCCAGACCGACCGTCAGGACCAGCGCGACTGACGCCAGGCCCAGCCCACGCACCGTCTTGATCACAATTCGTCCTCTTCAGACAGGCCGGCGGGTATCGCCGGTGCTCGTTCGGGGTCGGCTGTCTTTCACCGACGAGCTCATAAAAGATTGCTTATGTGATCGCGCATCGTCGACTAGGTGAACGGAAGCTGAACATAAGCGAGTGTTTATTTCCCCTTGCCCGCCGCTCTCGGGCTATGCATCGATTCCCTTGCCGTTCACTCTTCGTTCACTCCAGCCCGGGCCGATGGCGCAGCAGAAAGCCCTTGTGCGCAAGGACGGACTGCGCGAGTTGACACGGGCGGGCGCCCGGACCGTGGTGGTCCGGGCGCCCGCTCACGTGACGGGGTCAGGCACCGATTTGCCGGCCGTCGACGCGCCAGACGCTGATCACGGCTGGACGGGCGTAGTCGCCATTCGGCCAGGTGGAGGCGGGGTTGTCCATGCTCGCACCCTCGATTTCGCCGGGGTGCTGGACGGAGACGAACGCGGTGCGGTTGTCGTCGCTCAGGGACGCTGACGCTTGCTCCGCACCGACCGGGACGGTGAGGAACTGCTTCACGTGTCCGCGCTCGGGGCCGTCGAGGGGCACGGCGAAGAGGCCGTCATTGGAGCCGAGCGCGTTGCCGTCGGTGGAGATCCACAGGTTGCCGTGGGCGTCGAAGTCGAGGTTGTCGGGACAAGAGATCGGGCTGACCTTGGTCTTGTCGTAGCCGGCAAAGTACGTCGACGGGTCGGCCGGGTCGCCGCACACGATCGGAATCGCCCAGGTGAACGTGGTCGCCGCGTTGTCGCCGCCGTCCTCAGTGATCTCCAGGATGTGGCCGTGCCGGTTGTTCGATCGAGGGTTGACCTCGTCAGCAGCCGGTTGCCCGGTAGCACCACGGCGGGTGTTGTTGGTCAACGCGGCGTACACCTTGCCGGTGCGCAGGTTCGGCGCGACATCCTCGGGGCGGTCCATCTTGGTGGCGCCCACCACGTCGGCGGCCAGGCGGGTGTGAACCAGGACCTCGCCGACGCTCATGCCCGGGACCAGGGACTGCCGGCCCTGGGCGAGGGGGATCCACCGGCCGGTGCCGTTGAACGCCCCGTCGGCGGGAAGCGCGCCTGAGCCGTCGATCTCAGTCGCGGAGGTGAACCCGAAAGACGCGACGTACAACGTTCCCGACTCCAGCAGGGTCATGTTGTGTGCCCGGTCGAAGGGCTTGTCGCCCCGGTGCATCTTCTTGTCCGAGACGAACTTGTACAGGTAGTCAAAGCGCTCGTCGTCGCCCATGTAGGCCACGACCCGCCCGTCGCGGGCAAGGATGATCTCCGCGCCCTCGTGCTTGAACCGACCCAGTGCCGTGTGCTTGCGCGGGGTGAAGGTCGGGTCGTGAGGGTCGAGTTCCAGGATCCAGCCGAACCGGTTGGCCTCGTTCGGGTGGGCGCTCAGGTCGAACCGGGCGTCGGCGCGCTCCCACTTGCGTGACCCGGACGGGTAGCGGTTGACGGTGTCGATCCCGTAGCGGGTCAGGGCAGGCTTGGCCCCGGCGGGGACGGCATCGCCGCCGACGAAGTACTGGTTGAAGTTCTCCTCGCCGGACAGGATCGTGCCCCACGGGGTGAGTCCGCCGGCACAGTTGTTCAACGAGCCGAGCACCATGGTGCCGGACGGGTCGGCCGCGGTGCGTAGCAGCGCCGAGCCGGCAGCCGGGCCGGTGAAGCGCATCAGGGTGCCGGCTGTGATCCGCCGATTCCACCGCCGTGGCCCCCGGGTCACCGGCACCCACTGCCCAGTGTCACCGACCCGCTCGATCTCCACCACACTGAGCCCGTGGGCGGCCATCGCCACCCGGACCTGCTCCACCGTCAGCGCCTCCGGGGTGGTGTAGCCGGGGAACATCAGGTTTTCGTTGGTGTACTCGTGGTTGACCACCAGCAGCGCCCGGCGGCCGTGCCGGTCCAGCGGCAGGGTCACGAGCCAGTCGTTGTTGTAGCCGAACTGCGTGGCCTGCGCTGCGGCGCTCTGCCGATCGGCCCGGAAGGCCGGCGCTCCCGGCACGACCGGGTCGCCCCACCGGAGGATGACCGCGTTGTCGTAGCCGTTGGGCACGATGACGGTGTCCAGGGTGTTGGGCGGGATCGGCTTGAATGTCAGCCTTGCGCCATTGATCGGTGGGCGGGGCCCGGTATGGCCCGCCGGAGCCACAGCCTGCGCCGGGGCGGCATCGGTAGCCAGAGCTGCGGCGCCGACGCCGATGACCAGAGCGCCGAGGGAGCCGGCGCGCAGCAGGCCGCGACGAGACACCTCAGCATTGACCACGTCACCAAAGTACGAATTGTCCGAGTTGTTGGGCGCCGCGTGTGAGCAGGCGTTCCCGCAGCGGTAGAGGCAGGTCATCGCACTGCGACCGCCGTGACCGGGCAGTAGCGGCAGCGAACGAGGCGGACGGGGCGAGGCCGTCATCGGTCCTCCCAGAGAAGATCGGAGATACGGACACCTGCGGACGCTAGGAAGGTCAGATAGACCGCCAGCGAACTGCGAGGCGACGAACCGACCTTCAGCGGATGAACGCGACGTGGACATCAAATTTCACGATCGCGAATCGTTCACTCAGCGCCGGCGGCGAGTTGACGATCGGATCCATATCAGCGAGGATTTAATTCAATGGGAGTTGATACGGATGATACGCAGCTCGCGGCACTCCGGGCGGTGGCTGACCCGCTGCGCTGGCGGGTCATGCAGGCGCTGGCGCGGGAGCAGTTGTGCGTGTGCCACCTTGTCGAAGACCTGGGGGTCACCCAGCCGCTGATCAGCCACCACCTGCGGGCGCTGCGCCAGGCCGGGCTGGTGGAGACCGAACGTCACCGCTACTGGACCTACTACCGGCTCCGCCCCGAGGCGATCCGCGCGCTCGGCCAGGGCATCGCCGCCCTCGCCGACCACGCGCCCACCGGCACCGAGGGCAGGCGGCCCTGCGGCCCGGACGCACCCACCCACGAACCAACAGAGGAACCAGGCACATGACGACACTGGCCACACCGGCGAGCACGACGCCCCGGCTCTCGACGCTGGACCGGCTCCTGCCGGTATGGATCGGCGCCGCCATGCTCGCCGGACTGCTCCTGGGCCGGCTGATCCCCGGACTCGACGATGCCCTGGACCACGTCAAGGTCGGCGGGATCTCCGTACCCATCGCCCTGGGTCTGCTGATCATGATGTACCCGGTCCTGGCCAAGGTCCGCTACGACCGCCTCGACACCGTCACCTCCGACCGGCGCCTATTGATCTCCTCCCTGGTGATCAACTGGCTCATCGGTCCCGCTGTCATGTTCGCCCTGGCGTGGCTGCTCCTGCCCGACCAGCCCGCGTACCGCACCGGCCTGATCATCGTCGGTCTCGCCCGCTGCATCGCCATGGTCATCATCTGGAACGATCTCGCCTGCGGCGACCGCGAAGCCGCCGCCGTCCTGGTCGCCCTCAATTCCGTCTTCCAGGTCCTCGCCTTCGGCGTGCTCGGCTGGTTCTACCTCACCGTCCTGCCCGGCTGGCTGGGCCTGGAGCAGGCCGGACTTGCCGTCTCCGGCTGGGACATCGCTGGCAGCGTCCTGGTCTTCCTCGGCATCCCCCTCGCCGCCGGCTACCTCACCCGCAGATTCGGCGAACGGGCCAAGGGCCGCGACTGGTACGAGGCGAAGTTCCTGCCCCGGATCGGGCCGGTCGCCCTGTACGGGCTGCTGTTCACCATCGTGCTGCTCTTCGCCCTACAGGGCGACGCCATCACCGCCCAACCCTGGGACGTCGCCCGCATCGCGCTTCCCCTGCTCGCCTACTTCGCGATCATGTGGTTCGGCTCGTTCGCCATCGGTCGGGCCATCGGCCTGAACTACGAACGCACCACCACGCTGGCCTTCACCGCAGCCGGCAACAACTTCGAACTCGCCATCGCCGTGGCGATCGGCGTGTTCGGCGTGACCAGCGGCCAGGCCCTCGCCGGAGTCGTCGGACCACTGATCGAGGTACCGGTCCTGGTCGCGCTCGTCTACGTCAGCCTCGCCGCCCGTCGCCGGTTCTTTCCCACCGGCGTCACCAATGCGTAATTGGGCACTGGCATCTGTCGCCGTCGGTGCGAGGTCGGCGGCCGGTGGCCGCCTCCTCGCGCCGGCTCTGACGACGGGCTCCGCCCTCATCACGGCAGCCCAGCGGCCACCACCTGGCACCGTAGGGGCACCATGATTGACAACCCGTTTCACGGCGCGGACACCCGGGATGTCGACTACGTGCTCGGGCGCATCGCAAAACGGCTATCGAGCCGGTTCACCGGTGTGTTCGGCCCGGAAACCGTCGAACGGTACGTCTTCGAGTCCTACATGTATTTGCACCGCACCGTCCGCCTCCAGACGCACCTGCCAGCGCTGACGGAGAACTTCGCCACCGAGCGTCTCACCGCCCTGGCACAGGTCGAAGGGAACATCGACAAACCAGTACCCGAGGTGCTGTTCCTCTGTGCCTACAACGCCGGCCGTTCCCAACTCGCCGCTGCACTCGCCGAGCGGTACGCACAAGGCAAGGTGCACGTGCGGTGCGCAGGCTCGCACCCGGCGGATTGGCTCGATCAGAACGTCATTGAGGCGCTCGGCGAATGGGGCGTCGACATTAGCCGGGCGTACCCCAAGCCCTTGACATCGGACATCCTCGGCGCGAGCGACGTCATCGTGACCATGGGATGCGGAGACGCCTGCCCAGTCCTCGCCGGCAAGCGCTACCTCGACTGGGACATCCCCGACCCCGCCGGACAAGATTTGCCCTTCGTCCGAACCGTCCGCGACGACGTCGACGCCCGCGTGCGAGCGCTCATGGACGAACTCACCCTCGCCACGAGTTGATTCCAGAAGAAGTGCGGTCTGACAGCCCACTGTTCTTTCGTGTGCGTGCACAAGGCCGGCCGCTCCCAGATACCCTGCGGCCGGCTGCGCCCGCTTCCGGCAAAGTCGCTCGCGCGGACGGGGTTCCACCGACCTTACCTTCGCGGTCCCAGTTCAGGGTTTGCGTGGCGCCGGTGGTGGTGGGTCGGGTTTTGGTGTTGCCGGCGTTGTCATGCTGACCTCCGGCTATCCGAGGGCGGCCACCGAGAACGCCGTCCAGGCCGACATCTACCGCTGCCGGCTACGCGACCGCCGGACGCGGCAACCCCCAGCCGGGCAACGGCCCCGCCGGGAAACACCTGTTCCGACGTGGCCACTGCCCGGCCCGGCTCTACTCGTTTGAGCCCGGGGTGATGTTGTGGTTGACGCGGAAGATGTTGGTCGGGTCGTAGCTGCGCTTGACCGCGACCAGCCGCTCGTACGTCGCCGGCGGGTAGGCCGCCGCGACCCCTTCGGCAGTGGCGTCACTGACTCCCAGGAGGTTCACGAACCGCCAGCCGGTGCTCCACGGCTGGATGGCCTGGAACAGGCGGGTCAGGTATCCCCGGAACGCCTCGGCCTGGTCCGGGCCACCGATCGCGACGGTGTAGAACGTGAAGGCTGCGTCGCGCAGGTCAATCGCGTTCGTTGCCTCCGGGCGGCGGTCGAGTGCTCCACCGAGGTGCCGGATCTCCAGCACGGTCAGCGGGCTGCCCGTGCCGGGGCCGGCCTGGGCGATGATCGTGTCGACCAGTTCCGGGGTGAACTCCCGCAGCAACGCCGACCGGTCCACGAACGGGATCGGGGTCGGCGGGTCGGCGTGGATCGAGCCGACCGCGCGGTACGGCATCTCGGTCACCGAGTCGATCAGTGTCGGGGCGATCGCGCGCAGCGGAGCGATCAGCCGCTCGCCGTCCTCCGCCGCACCGACGTAGGCGATCCGGATGTGCGCCACCAGCCGGCCGCGTAGCGGCTCGGGCACCTCGGGGATCTGTGGCAGCTGCAGCAACGCGGCCGACGAGGTCAACTCGTCCGGGACGCCAGCCGTCCATCGTCCCCACGCCTTGAGCACCTCGGCGGCCCGCTCACCCGGGAAGAAGAGGCCACCGCCGTAGATCTGGCTGACCGGGAAGAGGGCGAACTCCATCGCGGTGACCACGCCGAAGTTGCCTTTGCCGCCGCGCAGCGCCCAGAACAGTTCCGGCTCGTTCGTCGCGGTCACCGTGCGTAGCTCGCCGTCTGCGGTGACGAGCTCGATCAGGTGGACGTGGTCGGCGGCGAAGCCGAAGGTGCGGCCGATCGGGCTCAACCCACCGCCGAGCGTGTAACTGACCGCGCCGACGGTCGGAGCAGCCCCGTTGAGGGGTGCCAGCCCGTGCTCGGCCGCCGCGTCGACCACCTGCTGCCACCGTACGCCGGCCTCGATCCGGGCGGTGCGCGCCTCGACGTCGATGACGACGGCGTCCATCCGCCGGGTGGTGATCAGGAGCGCTCCGGCCGAGGGAAGCGCCGAGTGACCGGTGGCGAGCACCGCGACCGGCAGGCCCTGCTCGGCTGCGAAACGGACAGCGATTTGGACGTCGGCGGCGTTGGCGGCGCCGACCACAAGTGCTGGCTGCTGTGGGATGGCGAGGTTGTACGACGCGCACTCGACGTCGTACCCCTCGTTACCGGGGAGTAGCACTGGTCCGACCGTCCGGGCGGTGAGCCGTGCTGCGGCATCCTCCGTGACGGGCGTGCCGTACTGGACTGGATTCTGGATGGGGTCCATCGAGCTTTGCCTTCCGCGAGGTCGGGACGTGCGACCATGACCGGATCCGATCTTGCGCCGATTAGTTCGGAAATCTGGTTTGTTCGAGAGCGGTTTCACACAGCCGGTGGTCGCGTCGACCACATAGCGGGGCGGTGGTAGCGCCCGGGGCCACACTGCTGCCGGCGACGAGCCCGTCGACATCAACGCCGTGAGGGCTTTCGCCGAACGGCTGTCACATCAAGCAGGCGGTGGCCATACCGGATTCACGTCCGATTCATCAGGCCGACCGCTTCGGCTGGCTAGCGTCTCCCGTGCATGACCTTGAGCGAACCGGTCGGGGCGTCAGCATCGCCGACACCGGTACCGGCCGAAGCTGTCACGCCGGCAGAAGGCCGTGAACAGTTCCCACGTCCGCATCCGCGCCTGCGGTGAACGCGCCGTCGCCACTCTCAAGACCTGGAAAATTCTGGCCAAGCTGCGCCGCAGCCCTTCTCGGACGACCGCGATCGTGCAGGCCATCCTCGTCCTGCACCACGTCGAGAACCCGATCCACTGAGGATAGGCAAGGCTCAATGCGTCGCTCGGCGGTGGCGCTCGGTTCGAGGCTCGGCGTTGCCGACGCTTACGGTGGCTGCGCGAGCAGTCTTCTGCCAGGTGCACACAACCCTCGGCCGTGCGAACAACAAAACGACGGTGCGGGCCGCCTCCAGGCGGCCCGCACCGTTACCGAACGCCGGGCGCGTCACGCCCGTCTGCCGGAATGCTGGTGGGTGGGAGTTCCCGGCCTACAGGTCGGCCTTCGCCACGCGGGAGGATTCGTAGTTCGTGGAGGCCTGGGGCAGGTCCGGCACGGTGGAGACGTCCTTGACCAGCATGCCGGTCTTGGCGTCGATGGTTAGCACCTCGCTGCCCTCGCCGCCGAACACCTCGGGGCCGGCGGTGATCGTCAGCGTGGCCTTGCCGTGGGTGGTCGAGTTCTTGACGCTGACCGCGGAGATGGTGGACAGCAGACGCAGCACACCGGCCCGGACCGGCGTGTTGCCGTTACCAGCGGACAGCGCTTGGGTGCTGTACGTCCAGAGGGCGTTGTCGAAGTGCCGCTGAACGGCCTGGGGGCTGTACGGCTTCGGCTTGGCGTTGCCGCCCTTCTGCTTAATGATCACCTGGGCGGCCGCCTGCTGCTTGTCCCACACCGCCTTCTGCGCTGCGGGGTCGAGGCCCACCAGCGGATCCTTGGCTGCCTTGAGCATCTGGGTCCGGCCGTCAGCCGGGCTGCTGTCCGCCGCGGCGACGGCTGCCTTGAGGAGCGGAGCGTAGCCGCCGTCCGTCATCTGGTCCTGGTGATGGACTATCGCACGTTTGATGTCCTTCACGCTGTTGCCCGTGTAGATTGCGTGACCGTCGGTGTACAGCGTGTAGACGACCTGCATGGTCTTGGTGCCGTGGACCTGCGTCGCCTTCACCAGCCACGCGTCGCCCGCCGACGGGGTGACCGTCTTGATGGACCCGGCCAGGGTCATCAGCGGCGCGCGCTCGGCGGACCCGTCGACGGTGGTCGAGCCCGAGGTGGCGGCCGACGAATCCTTGCCGGCCTCCGTGACCCCGGTTGCCGGCGAGTTCAGCACCACAGCGACGACTGCCGCCGCTGCGGTAACCGCCACCCCGGCGCCGATACCCCATCGGCCGGCGATACCGATCCGGCGGCGGCGCTGAATCGCCGGGCTGGATTCGCGGTCCCGTGTGGTTGTCATCGTTTCCATGGTTGAAGTCGCCTCCATAGTCGTGTCCTCCGCTGATATCGCGCCCAGCAGCCGCACGGTTCCGGGGTCGGTCATAGCCGCCCGCAGCACCGCCCGCGCCCGCTGATACGCCTCCGGGCGTAGTGGTTCTGCGCTGCCCAACGCACCGACCAGATCGAGCTCGTCGGTCATCGGTGTCTCTCCTTCGCGCTGTTGGAGTCCTTCAGAAGCGCGGACACCCCCGGCGCGCCGCGCAATGCCGTCCTGGCCTGGCTCAGCAGCCGCCGCGCGGTGCCGGCCGGTATGCCGAGTGCCCGCGCGGCGTCGGCTGCGGTCAGGTCCTCCCAGGCGACGAGCCTCAGGACCTCCCGCTCTTCGGGTTTGAGCCGCATCAGGGCCGACCGGAGCACCGCCCGGGCGTCCACGCCGAGGTCCACCGCCGACCACGGATCCCATCCAGTAGCCACGTCCGGCACGTCCGCGACCAGGTCCTCGACCGGCCGGGACCGCCAGTAGCGCCGCAAGCGATTCAATGCCACCCCGTACAGCCACGGCCGCGCATCGTTGTACGACCGGTCGTACGAACGCCGCGACTCGAACGCCGCAACCCAAACCTCGCCCAGGAGGTCCTCAGCCGCATCCCGCCCCGCCCGGCGAACGAGGTACGAACCGACGGCGGCCTCATGACGCTCGACCACCTCCACGAAGGCGTCGACATCGCCATCCAGCGACCGGCCTATCAAATCCGCATCCGAAGCCATGGCCCTCCTCGGCAAAATTCCGCGCTTCAACCTGACATTGCCGATCAGGCGGGAAAGTGTTCAGGCGCCGAGGTCCGAGGGCGAGCGGTGTTGTCGCCGCACCTGGCCCGCGGATCCACCTTCGAAGTCGATTCCAGGTCGGGTTACCCGCCCCCAACCACCGCGAACACCCGGACACCATCACCAACACCGGCGGCCTTTGCCCCGGGTCCACCCGACCCGTTCCATGATCACCGTCGTCGGCACGTCCGGGAACTCCGCCAACCACACCCGGAGTAAGTCCTGACGACCCCGGGGTGTGGGCATAGATGAAGTTGTGGTGATGACGAGCATCCGCTGGCACGGTTGGATGTCAAGGCGGTGCTCCGGCGCCCATCCCAGTGCGCGCATGAGCTGCGCTGCGGTCACTCGGCCGCAGCGTGCGGGAAGAGCCATCCACAGCAGCAACTCGCAAGCGCCGGTGGGTGCCGCCGGAAAGACCCGGGCAGGTAGCGCGGGCACTGGGAATGGGATTGGGCTCGCGGGCAGGCCTTCGGGACAAGCGGACGGACGAATACCCTTACCCTGCTTACCTGCCGGTCCTCCAACTTCGCAACGATGCCGTAGGTCTGCTGGAATACCAGCTCGCTTCGACCAAGGCGACCTGCGCAGCGCACAACGGTGAAGCCGGCCGTACAAACTCCCGCGCGATGTTCAGGCCGAGTGCTCGGCATAGTGCAGCACTTCCGCGATGAGTCGCCTGGTGGCCTCCCCCTGCAGCGTGTAGGTGACCTCTCGTCCGCGACGCTTGCGCCGGATCAACCGGGCCTCCTTGAGATACCGCAGGTGGCGGGCAATGATCGTCGAATCCGCGGACATCGCCTCCGCCAGCGACGCCGGGGTCTGTTCGCCGCCCTGCAGCAACACGAGGATGTGTATGCGGTGCTCGTACGCCATGGCGCGCAGCACGACGACCGCGCGGTCCAGCGTGGACCTCGTCTCGTCGAGGTCTGCGGTGCTCATGCCGCGATCGCAGGCAGCCGGGCGGGCATGAGCCTGGAATTGACCAGCCGGGACAGCACGGTCGACAGCGCCAGGACCGCGGTGGCGGTCAGGGTGATGCTCGCGCCGGCGGCGACGTCCCAGCGGCTCGACGCGTACAGGCCGCCGAGCCCGCTGAGAGCCCCGAGCGTGACCGCCAGGGCGGTGATGATGCTCAGCCGGTGCGACCACTGACGCGCCGCCGCTGCCGGCGCGACGATGAGGGCGAGGGCGAGGATCGTGCCGATGGCCGGAACGATCGTCACGACCGCCACCTGGATGACGAGCAGCAGCACGACGTCCCAGACACCGGTCGCGAACCCGGCCGCCTGCGCGCCGGCCTGGTCGAAGCCGGTGTAGCGCAGTGGACGGGCGCAGGCCAGCAGGACGGCCGCGACGACGACGAGCGCCACCGCGGTGGTCACGAGATCCTGCGGGCTGACGGTGAGAATCGATCCGACGAGGAACGATGTCAGGTCTCGGCTGAAGCCGTTCTGAGTGGCGACGAGCCCGGCGCCGAGCGCGAAGCCACCGGAGAGCATGACGCCGGTCGCCGCAGCCGTGTTCTGGCTTCGGTGGCGGCTGAGCGCGGCGACGCCCAGCGCGACGACCGCGCCTGCTACCACGCCGCCGACGACGATGTTGACGCCGATGATGGAGGCGGCCACCACTCCGGGGAACGTGGCGTGGGTCAGTGCCATGGTGAAGAAGGACAGTCGGCGTAGTACGACGTGAACGCCGACGAGTCCGGCGAGCGCGCCGGCGAGCAGCACCTCGGCCGTGGCCCGGTGCAGCGTGTCATCCCACCAGTTCATGGGGAGACCTCCTTGCGTCGGAGACGATCCGCCCGTGGTTGCGCCTCGACCTCAGCGCGCCCAGTGGAAGCAGCAGCAGGTAGGCGAGCACGAGCAGCAGGACGACGGCGGAGGCCGAGGTCAGAGAGATGCCGTACTCGATCGATGCGGTCCAGCTGGCCAGGAGGCCGCCGTATGCGGCGATGAGGATGAGGCCGGTGCCGATCACGGCCATCAGCGGCAGGTGTGTGGTGAGCATGCGGGCGGCCGCGGCCGGCACGATGAGCAGCGCGACCACGAGGATGGTGCCGACGGCGCGCACCGCGGCGACGACGACGAGCGCGACGATGATGTTGAGCAACAGATCTAGCCAGGTGACCCGGAAACCGGCGGCGGCCGCTCCGGCCGGGTCGAAGGTCCGGAAGATCAGAGCGCGGGCGCTGATCAGCAGCAGCCCGAGGATGACGACCGCCAGCACGGCGGTCTCGGCGATCTGACGCGGGGTCACCGTCAGGATGCGCCCGAAGAGGAACGACGTCAGATCGGAGGTGTACGAGGAGCGCCGTGACACGAGCACCACGCCGATCGAGAACATGGCGGTGAGCACCACGGCGGTGGAGGCATCGTCGGACAGCGTCCCTCCCCGGCTGAGCAGGGTCAGCGCCACCGCGGTCACGACGCCGGCGACCAGCGCCCCGACGACGATGCCTTCGATGCCACCGGCCAGGAACCCGATGACGACGCCGGGGAACACGGTGTGCGTCAGCGCATCGGATACGAACGACAGGCGGCGGGTGAAGACGAAGACGCTGACCGGTCCGCAGATAAGGGCGAGCAGTGCGAGCTCGGCCAGGGCGCGCCCCATGAACGGTACGGTGAACGGCTCGATCACGGCTCCACCAGCACTGTCCGACCGTCGGCCATCTCGATGGCGTGTCCGCCGTACGCGCGGCGCAGCGTATCGGCCGTCAATGTCTCATCGGGCGGGCCGACCGCCCACTGCCGGGCGTTGAGCACGCAGACCGTGTCGGCGAGCTCGTGCGCAACCGTCAGGTCGTGGGTGCTCAGCACCAGGGTGGTCCCGGTCGCGCTGAGTTCGCGCAGGACCGACAGGATGGCTTCCTGGCTCACCGCGTCGACGCCGTTGAACGGCTCGTCGAGCAGCAGCAACCGTGGCTCGGCGGCAATGGCGCGGGCCAGCAGCACCCGCTGACGCTGGCCACCGGAGAGCACGCCGAAGTGTGTCCTCGCGTGATCGGCCAGGCCGAGGCGGTCGAGCGCCTCGTGAACGGCTCGTCGGTCGATGTTGCGGGTGGGGCGCCACCAGCCGATACGCCGGTAGCGGCCCATCATGACGACCTGGGCGGCGGTGACAGGGAAGTCGGCGTCGAGGGAGTCGGTCTGGGGGACGTATCCGGTGAGGGTTCGGGCCTGGGCCGGCTTGAGCCCGAGCACGGTGGACGTGCCGGCGAGGACCGGCACCAGGCCGAGAATCGACTTGATCAGCGTGGACTTGCCGGCGCCGTTCGGCCCGATCAGGGCCAGGCGTTGCCCGGGGGCCAGTTCAAGGTGGACGTCGGTGAGCACGGGCGTGCCGTGGTAGCCGACGCTCACCTCGGCGTAGCGCAGGGCGGCGTCGGCCACCACGACATCGCCCATGTCAGCCGCCCAGAGCCGTGACGATGACCTGGGTGTTGTGCCGCTCGGCACCGAGGTAGGTGCCCTGGGGTGTGCCTTCGGCGCCGATGCTGTCGCCGTAGAGGGCGTCCTCACCGCCGATGACCTTGACGCCGGCCTGGTTGGCGATCGCCTCTGCGCTCTTGGGTGGCAGCGACGTCTCCGCGAAGATGGCCTTCGTACCGGTGGCCTTGATCTTCGCGACGAGGTCGGCGAGCTGCTTCGCGCTCAGCTCGGCGGAGGTGTCGAGGCTGGGGATGACCGAGCCGACGAACTGCAACTTGTACCGGTCGACGTAGTAGCCGAAGGCGTCGTGGTTGGTCACGAGCTTGCGTTGATCGGCAGGGATCCGGGCGAAGGCGGCCTCGTTGTCGGTGTCGAGCTTGTCGAGTTCGGCCGTGTAGTTCTTCAGATTGCCGGCGAAGGCGGCGGCGTGCGCGGGGTCGGCCGCGGCGAGAGCCTTCTCGATGTTGACGACCATCGTCTTGGCGTTCAGCGGGTTGTGCCAGATGTGCGGATCGTGCTCCTCGGCCTCGTGCGCGCCCTCGCCCTCCTCGTGGCCGTCCTCGCCCTCCTCGTGGCCACCCTCGCGCAGGGTGACGCCCTGGCTGGAGTCGACGACGGTGCCCTTGAAGCCGGCCGACTCGATGGTCTGGTCGAGCCACTCCTCTAGGCCGACACCGTTCTTGACCACGATGGTGGCCTTACCGATCGCCTGGATATCGGCCGGGGTGGGCTCGTAGTCGTGCGGGTCCACGTTCGGCTTGATGATCTGTGTGACGGTGACGTCGCTGCCGCCGATGGCGCGGACGAAGTCGGCCACCTCGGGGGTGGTGGCGACCACGGCGAGCCCGGTGCCGGCCGAGGCGTTGCTACCACCCTTGGCGGTGTCGTCACCCGAGCCACAACCGCCAAGAAGAACGAGCGCGGCGGCGGTTGCCGCGGCGATGATCGAGCGTTGCCCATACTTCACGAAGACACTCCATTCCTGAGATGCGGAACGGTAATCGTTTTCGCTAAGTATCGTCTAATAGCGAGATGACCACACATGCATGTGTCGTCCCCGCAGCGCTCGGGACCGGGCGGTCGGCCCTCAGACCATGGCCGCCAGGGCCGCGTGCCTGCCACATCGCCAGAGGATTCCGGCCTCGCCGAATCCGGCCTCACGAGCGGCGGTGGCATGCCATGACGCCGGAGCGGTGAACTCGGCCGGCAGCCGTTCGCCGAAGATCTCCGCCCGCTGCGCGAGCAGCGGCCGCAGCACCTCCACCTCCCCGATGTCGCTCCACCACTGCGCCCAGGCCAGCTCCGCGGCGGCTTCGTTCGGGGCCGGGTTCAAGGCGGTCATCAGGGATGGGAGTCCCTCGTCGGGCATGAGGTCCGCGACGATGAGCAGCCCACCGGGCGCCAGGCAGCGGCGAGCGTCGTCGTAGAACCCACGCACCTGGGATGGCGTCAGGTAATGCAGGGTCATGACCACCGTGACCAGGTCGTGGCCGCCACCCGCGCGGTCCACCCAGCCCGGCGTCGACAGGTCACCCTCCAGCGCCCGCACCTCGCCCGCCAGGGCACCGCGCGCCAGCGCGAGCAGCACTGGATCGATGTCCATGAGGGTGATCTCTGCGTCGGGCCACCGCCGAGCCATCCGCTCCGCCAGCAACCCGGGGCCGCCACCCAGATCGAGAACCCGGTCGGGCGCCCCGCCGTGAACAGCCTCGGCGACACGGCACAGCGTCACCTCAAGGCTGGCGAGGTGCGGCACGAATTTCCCCATGACCTGGGACCATGTCTCGCGCCACCGGACGATCTGCGTAGGGTCGAGCACCGCGCCGGGCGCGCCGGTGGTCGTTGCCATGGGTGTACTCCGGGGACGACGCGCGAACGGGAAGCCATACGATAACGGAAGCCATTTCCGACAGGATAGGTGATCCGAGACGGCAGAAACGGCATATCGCGGTGCGTGTCGGTCAATCCTGGTCGAGCTCCGCCAGGACCGACAGGAGCCGGTCCACCTCCTCGGCGGTGTTGTAGACGTGCAGGCTTACCCGTACGGATGCCGTCTTCTCGCCCTGGTCGCCCTGGCAGTGACCGTCGGCGCGAACCAGTAGTCCGCGCGCGGCCAGGATGAACCCGAGGTCGTTCGAGCCGATCAGATGGTGGCGGAAGGCCACGATGCCCTGGCGCTGCTGCACCGGAGCGTCGGCGGCCAGGCTGCTCTGACAGCCCAGCACCTCAAAGTTGGACAGCGTGCGCAACCCGTCGGTGAGCCGCGCGCCGAGCGCGGTGTTCCACCGTGCGACGCGATCCAGGCCGGCGGCGTCGAGCCAGTCCAGCGCGGCGACCAGGCTGATGATGCCACTGGTGTTGGGAGAGCCGTGCCAGCCGGCCGGCGCGTACGTCGGACCGCGCTGATTGCGCGCCCAGATCGCCCCGGTGCCCGGCAGCGCCATCGCCTTGTGCCCGGAGAACACCACGAAGTCCACGTCGGTCGTCGCGGTGGACAGCGGCAGGTGCCCCACGCCCTGCGCGGCGTCCAGGCAGATCGGAACGGTCGGTCCGGCTGCCACGCGCAGCCTGTGCACGTTCATGTCACTGCCGTAGACGTGATGCACGTGGGTCACGGCGATCAGGCGCGTCCGATCGTTGATCATCGCCGTGAGCCGGCCGGTGTCGTAATCGTGGGCGGCGTCGTAGGGCATCGCGCGCACCCCGATCGAGGCGCCCTGACGACGCAGCAGCTCCGCGGCTTCCAGCCAGGGCGCGTTGTTGGCGGCGTGATCGGCGAACGGCACAATGATCTCGTCGCCGTCGCGCAGCTGCGGGGCGAGCCAGTCACGGGCGATGGCGCGCAAACCCTCGGTGGTGCCGCTGACGAAGTGCACTCCGGATCGCTCCGGCTCCGGATCGTCGAGGAAGCCGCGCAGCCGGTCGCGGGCCTGCTCGATGCGGGTGGTCGTCCGGTTCGCCCACGGGTACGTGCCCCGGGCAGCGTTGGCGTTGCCAGTCGTCAGGTAAGCCAGGACAGCGTCGAGGACGGCCTGCGGCTTCTGAGATGTGGCGGCGCTGTCCAGGTACGCGACATCGGGGTTGGCGGTGATGAGCGGGAACTGGTCGCGCAGCTCCTCCTGCCACGGGCGCAGCTCGTCGAGAACATCCATGTCAGTCGCGCACGAGTTCGGCGCCGGCGTCACGCCAGGCGATGATCCCGCCGTCGAGCGAGCGCACGTCCGGATGACCCATCCGGGTCAGCAGAGCGGCGTACCGGGCTGACTTCTCCCCCACCGGGCAGACCAGCAGCACCGGTTGGCGGCGACCGAACGGCAGCCCACCATGCAACAGTTCAGCGAAGAGTTCGTCGACGATGTTGATCGAGCCGTCAATGTGCAGCGCCTGGTACGCGAACGGGCTGCGCAGGTCGACAACAAGCCCTCGGCGCCCGGCGATCCACCGCTCGGCTTCCGCGACACCCACCGTGGCCGCCTGCCGCACGTCCGCGTCGGTCACCGTGCGGACGGAGTTGCGCCGCGGCGGCCGACCGAACAGCTCGGGCCGCCGCTCCCGCAGATAGCTCATGTAGCTCTCGACGCGGTCACAGACGATGAAGACCGCTGTCCGGCGCGCGGTGAGCTGCGCGTCGATGCCGCGCAGATGGCGTACGGCACCCTGGTAGGCGCCGCCACCGGTCGGCCCGGCGAGCGTGCCGCAGCGGCGTACGAGAGTCAGCAGACCATCGATGGCGTCGTCGGCGGTGATCGTCTCCACCGTGTCGTAGACGTCGGGGTCGAAGAGGCCGACCTCGTGCACCTCGTCGATGGTGCGGATCCCCGGGATGAAGTCGGACTTGTGCGCCACCAGCCCGACGACGCGCACGTCGGGATTGTGCTGGCGCAGGGCCGTCGCCACCCCGGTGGAGGAGCCGGCCGTTCCGACGCAGGCGATGAAGTAGTCCGGGGCTCGGCCGTCGAGGTCCTTCACGATCTCCGGGCCGGTGCCGTTCAGGTGCGCGTCGACGTTGAGCTCGTTGAAGTACTGGTCGGTGTGCAGGTAACCGCCGCCCGATCCGGCGAGGCGGTGGTACATCCTGGTCAGCGGGTCGTCGATGTCGGTGGGGTCGAGGCATTCGGCCTGCCCGGGCAGCTCGTCGATCTCCGCGCCGAGTAGCAGCAGCAGGTCCTTGATCTCGGCGACCTTCATGCGGTTGGTGACGCTCTTGAAAGTGAGCCCGTGCATCCCGGCGATGACGGCGAGGGCCTTGGCCGTGTTGCCGCTCGACAACTCGACAACGGTGTCGCCGCGCTCAACGGCCTGAGTGAGCAGGGGTCGGGCCATGTTCCACGCGGCGCGGTCCTTGAGCGAGCCGAACGGGTTGAGCAACTCCATCTTGGCGTACAGGTCGATGTTGCGTAGACCGTGCACGGCGGGGTCGATGCGCACCAGCGGGGTGTTGCCGATGGCCTCGGTCATGCTCTCGAACCTCATGGTGCCTCCGCACGATGGTGAACGGGCCAGTACTGCTCGTCGAGGCACCATCGCCACGCGCCGTCGTCGCGGTACAGCGCGACCTTGCGGCCGATCGGCTGGCGCAGCGCGTGCGTGGCGCTGAAGTCCATGAGGTAGCCGGCGGTGTTGACGAAGGCCAGCAGGTCGCCGGTGCGGGGCCGGGACGGCAGGAAGACCTTGCGTCGGGTGATGAGATCCGCTTCGAGGCAGAGGTTGCCGAACAGGTACACCCCTGCGGGCCCCGGAGCGGCCGGGGTCGTCCGGTGCACGACGACCGGGTCCATCAGCACGCCGTGTTCCTCAAGGCTGACATCACGTGCGTTGCAGTCCAGGCGCACGATCGTGTCGCCGTTGGCCTCGTCCCGGACCTCCAGAACGCTGGCCAGGACCAGTCCGCACTGGTCGAGCAAGGCCCGACCCGGCTCGACGTGCAGGTCGTACATGTTGTCCAACAGCAGTGTGCCGAGTGGGCGGCGCTGCTCGGGGGCGGTTGTTCGCAACAGCCGATTGAGGTACGCGGGTCCGGAGACGGGCCGGTGAGCGGGGTACAGGTTCAGCGACCCCCGAACGTGGTCACCTTCGGCGCGCAGCCCGTAACCGTGCCCGTTCCAGGTCAGTGGCGCTCGCTTGCCGAGCACCGCCTCGGTCAACGCGGAGGTGTACTGCTCCCACTGTGTGCCGTCAGCGAGGTAGTTCACGCCGAACCCACCGCCGATGTTCACCGACCATGGCCGCAGACCGCGTCGACGGCATTCGTCCAGCGCGCCGAGGCAGCCCTCCAACGCGACAGCCTTTTCCGGTAGCCCGATCGTGTCGAGGTGAAACGCCACTCCGACCAGATCCAGGGCGTCGGCGTGTTTCTCGATCGCGTCGAGAACCTCGCTCGCTGCGGCGGCCGACACCCCGAAGCGGCTGCGGCGACTGCCGAGCTGCACGCCTGACGAGGTGAAGCCCGACAGGCGTGCCATCACCCGTACGCGCGGCAACGACCAATCCGTGACCAGTGCGGCGAGCACCGCCAACTCGCCGACCGAATCAGCACTGACGGTGACTCCGGTGCGGGCGCACAGCCAGAGGAACTCCTCGTTCTTCGGCCCGGTCGCCATGATTCGCTGCGGTACGAAGCCGGCACCGAGCGCGTGCTGCAGCTCGGCGAGCGACGCCACGTCGATGCCCGCGTCGGTGGCGGCGAGTTCACGCACCAGGGCCCTGGATCGGTTGGCCTTGTGCGCGTAATAGATCTGGCCGGAGAGGCGGTGGTCGGAAAGGATTGAGCGGAATGCGGCGACGTTGTCGGCCACTTGCTGTGGAAGAATCACGCCGAGTGGAGATCCCATCGCGTCGGCTAACTGTACCAACAGGACGGTTTCGTCGAGCGCCGACCGCAGTGTCGGATCAATTTGCGGAGCCAGATAAAGGGGCAATGCGACTCCTCAGCTGAGTCGTGGCGCCACGGACGCCGCCACCCCTCTCACCGAAAACCCTTCGTGACGACGGCCTGCTTCAACGTAACCGATGTTCCGACGCCCGCCAAGAGGCGGCAGACGAGCGACCGGACACCTCGCCGTCACATATACGAGTGCGCATATGTGACGGTGGTCGTCAATATATGGGTCGACAATCCAGCAGACCCGACGACCACGACGCGAAGCAATGTCTTCTCTTGCTGCACCGGGCCACGCTGAACACTCACTGCAGGCAATACCGGCGCGCGGCTCAGTCTTCGGCGCAGGACGCGCAGATGCCCAGCAGCACCCTCACCTCGGCACCGAGACCGCCACGCCTCCCCTGATCCGCCCACCGGAGGTACCACGCTCTTGGGCGGATCGATGAAATGATAACCAGTTCAAGTTAGTCCCCGGTTCGCCGCCCCCGCTGGCACCGCCCACCCGAAGGTTTCGCCGTCCTCTCACCAGCGATGTCAATCCGCGAGTGCCCCACGGCGGAGGTCGGAGCTGGTGGCACTGGTCGGCGCGCGGCGCCTACGAGAGGTAGGCGCCGCGCCGATCGGATCCGCCACGGCACACGCGTCCTACCGGGGCGGATATCGACAGTGAGTTGGCAGATCAGATGTGGTGGAACGGATCAGGGAAGGACTTCGAAGGTGAAGGTCTTGGCGCCCGAGCTGACGGTGGCCCCACTGGAGGCGAGCGTGCCGTTGACTTCGAAGGTGAGGGCGTAGGTGCCGGCGGCGTCGAAGCCCCAGTTGACGTGGGCGTGGGTGTTGTGGTTGACGTTGAGGCTGTCGGGCAGGCCGTTCCCGCTGTCGAAGAGCACGGTGGGGGTGCCGCCGGAGACGGTGTAGATGCTGAAGCCAGCGGGGCCGGAGACGCTGGTGAGTTTGAAGGTGACCCGGTTGTTCTGGAAGATGCCGCTGGGCACCTCGGCGGTGTTCCACCCAGCCCAGAGGAGTCCGGCGGTGCTGGACTGCGGCAGGACCCACGCCTGACCGCCGGTGCCGAGGAAGGACCAGGCGGAGCTACCGGGCGCGGTGATCTTGGCGGTGCTCGGCACTCGGAAGAGCACGTCGGCGGGATTGCGTTCGACGTTGGTGGTGCCGGTGCCGTCGAGGACGTTGACGGTGAGCGCGCCGGCGGTGTAGTCGACGTCGATCACGTCGACGTGGCCGCTGGAGAGCACGACCGGTGCTGCGGCTACGGGCGCCGCGGTGCCGACGAGCAGTGCGCCGGTCAGGAGGAGACCGGCGAAGAGCCGGTTGCGGGCACGCACGGCGTTCACGCCTTGACCGTGAAGCGGAGCGTGGCGGGGGCGGAGGTGACCTGCTGGCCGGTGGCGGCCAGGGTGCCGGCGGCGCGCACCGTCACGCAGTAGGTGCCGGCCCTGCCGAACGCCCAGTTGGCGTGCGCGTGGTCACCCGCCGTCACAGTGATGGCGTCCGGGAGGCCGTCACCGCTGTCAGCCAGGATGGTTGGCTGACCGACGGCGTTCTCGGTGTAGATGGCGAGCTGGCCGGGGCCGGTGACCGACTGCACGGACAGCGTCAGGGCATCGCCTGCGAAGACGCCGGCTTCGATCTCCTCGGCGGCGATGCCCGGCCAGATCAGGTTGGTGTTCTCGATCTGCGGCAGGACCCAGACCTTGGAGACGCCTGGGGTGCCGAGGAAAGCGTAGGCGGGGTCGGCGGGGACGGTGACCTTGGCTTGGCGCTTGACGATCAGCTTGACCTCGTCGGCGCCGTACTCGATGTCGTTGTCCTCGTCGTGGACGCCGACCTCCAGCGTGCCGGCCTCGTAGGCCACGTCGACGAGGTCGAGATGGCCGGTGTTGAACACCACGGCAGAGGTGGTGGCGGCCTGGGCGGGCAGGGCCGTGGCGACCAGAGCCACGCCTAGGACGCCCGACGCCAGGAGATGACGGATGGTGCTACGCACGAAAAGACTCCTCTCGACGCGAGGGTCCCGAATGGACCAACGCTTATTGAAAATGATAGTCGTTTCGCTTTGCCTGCGATAGGGCTGGACGAGGGCTCGGATGTGCGTCGTCGAGTTCGTGCCCGCCAGGGCGTCGCCACCGTCGGGTCAGCAGGCCGTGTCGCGGGGCGAACAGCCAGGCGGCAAGGAAGACCGCGGTGGCGACCAGGACGATGGTGCCGCCGACCGGTGTGTCGTAGCTCCAGGACAGGTACAGCCCGACGGTCGCCGAGACGCCGCCGATCAGCGGGGCGAGCAGCATCATGACGCCGAGCCGGTCGGTGAGCAGACGGGCTGCCGCCGCGGGGGTGATCAGCAGGGCCAGGACGAGGATGTTGCCGATGGTCTGCAGGGAGATCACCACAGCCAGAGTGACCAGGACGTAGAGCACGATGTCGAGCCAGAAGACCGACAGCCCCATGGCGCGCGACATCTCCCGGTCCAGGCAGACCGCGACGAATTCCTTGTGCAGGGCGAGCACCAGGCCGAGGATGACCAGGCCGGTGCCCCCGACGACGTACAGGTCCCGGTCCGGGATGCCGGTGATCGAGCCGAAGAGGAACTGCTGCAGCGATCCCGCGTATCCGGGGGCCTGCGAGATGATCACGATACCGAGAGCGAACGCGCCAACCAGGAAGACGCCGATGATCGAGTCCTCCTTGACGCGCCGGTTCTGCGAGAAAATGGCGATCAGCAGGGCGGTGGCGACACCGGCGACGGCGCCACCGAGCACCAGGCTGCCCTGCAGGACGAAGGCGACCGCGATGCCCGGAAAGACCGCGTGTGCCACGGCGTCGCCGATGAACGCCATGCCGCGCAGGACGACGTAGCAGCCGACGACGCCGCAGACGATGCTGGACATGACCGCGATTGCCAGTGCCTTGGGCAGGAACGCGAGGTCGGGGTTGAGCAGGTCGGTGAGGAAATCGGTGATCGACATCAGGTCGCCCTCACGAGCTTCAGCAGTGGGGAGGTCGCGCTCACCCCGAAGGTCCTCGTCCACGGCTCGGCGTCCTGCAGGTCCGCCGGCTGCCCGTCGGCGATGATCCGACCGTTGAGCAGGACCAGACGGGTGCAGGAGTCCACCGCCGCGACGAGATCGTGGGTGGTCATCAGCACCGCACGGTCCTCTTTCGCCAGGCTGGTGAACAGGTCGCCCAGCAGTTCCTGGGTGGGCATGTCGAGTCCGGTGAAGGGTTCGTCCAGCAGCAGGATGCGCGGGGCGAGGGCGAGGGCTCGCGCGACCAGGACGCGTTGACGTTGCCCGCCGGACAGCTCACCGACCGGCCGGCGGCGCAACCCGGTCAGATGTACGCGGTCCAGTGCGTCGCCGACCGCTCGCCAGTCGGTGACGCCAGGTCGGCGCAGCAGGCCGATGCGGCCGGTCCGGCCGCTCATCACGGCCTGTTCGACCGAGATCGGGAAGTCCCAGGTGAACTCGTGACGCTGGGGCACGTAACCGATTTCAGACCGGCCGGGACGCGCCGGCTTGCCGTCCACTGTCACGGTGCCGCCGCGGGTGCGGGTCAGTGACAGGACGGCACGGAGCAGGGTGGTCTTCCCGGCGCCGTTGGGCCCGAGCAGCCCAACCAGTTCGCCCCGGTCCAGGTGCAGCTGGATGTCCCGCAGGACCGGCCGGCCGCCGAGGTCCACGTCCAACCCTTCGATGTCGAGTGCTCTCACCGCTGGCCCTCCGACCGTGCGGTGGCGCGTTCCTGTTCGGCCCGGCGCTTCGCGCCGCGTCCGCGTAGCAGCAGGAGGACCAGTCCGACGGCGAGCAGGGCGGCCGCGCCTGCCAGCGCGATGAGCAGCAGTGTCGTGGGCCTGCCGACTGGCTCGTCGTCTGCGGTCCGTTCCTCGCCGGTTGGTGCCTGCCCGGCTGCGGTGGGGATGTCCGCGGTGGCGGCAAACGCCTCGTCGGCGCTGGTGGTGTCGCCCACGGCGAAGCGCAGCGTGCGGGTCGCCGAAACCGTCTCCCCGTTGATCAGGTCGGCCGACGCCCGGACGGCGACCAGGTAGACGCCGGGTGCGGTGAACACCCAGTTGGCGTGGGTGTGGGTGTTGACCTCGGCCCAGAAAGGCTGCGTGGTGGAATCGGCGGAGCGCCACAGCGGCTGTGGTGCGGCGAAGTTGCCCGACTGCAGGTAGGTCGTGAGGTTTCCCGGTCCCCGGACGCCGAGCAGGGTCAGGGTGACGCCACGGTCGATGGTCTGCATCACCCGGGGGTCCTGGGTGTTCCAGCCGAGCCAGACGACGTCGGAGTTCTGGACCTGCGGCACCACGTACACCCGCTTGCCGGCGTCGACGCCGAGGAAGGCATACGCCGGGTCGTCGGGAACGGTCTGCAGCGCGGCGTCGGAGACCCGGAGCAGGGCCTCGTCGGGGTTGCGCCACACCGGTCGCGCCTGCGTGCCGTCGTGAATCAGCAGTGTCCACTGGTTGTCGACGTAGCGGGGGCCGATGTCGACGTGTCCGGTGGCGAGTTCCGCCCGGCCGGTGGCGAGGGGCTGGTCGGCGGCGATCGACTGGCTGAGGCCCGGTGTCGGCTCCTCGGCCCGGGCCGGGGTCTGCGTCGTGGTCAGCACGATCACCGTGGCCACCGCGCATCGCAGGAAGGCGGTGGTCGTACGGGGGCGGCGTAGCGCCCGTCCTGCCGTCACTGGCTCCTCCATCACTTGTCGGTGGTCAGGCAGTCGTGCAGCGATTCGGCGTTGAACCGCATCATGTCCGCGTAGGTGGTGACGCCGCGGTCGAAGGTGTCGCCGTAGATCGCGCAGACCCGCAGCCCTTCTTCGCGGGCCACCTCGGTCAGGGTGGTGGATCGGGCCGCCAGGTTGGGTTCCAGGAACACGGCGGGGATCTTCAGGTTGCGAATCGTCTCGGTGAGCCGGCGGCGGTCGGCGAGGCTCGGCTCGGTGGCGGGGTTCGGGGTGACGAAGCCGGAGATCTGGATTCCGTACGCCTGGCCCAGGTAGCCGAACGCGTCGTGGGTGCTGACCAGGTGGCGTCGCGACTGCGGGATGCGGGCGATCGTGTCCCGGACCTGGGTGTCGAGCGTTTCCAGTTCCCGGATGTAGGCCGAGGCGTTCCTGCGGTAGTCCGTCGCGCCCTGCGGGTCGACGCTGATCAGGGTGTCCCGGATGAGCTCCACATAGGAGATCGCGTTGCGGACGTTCTGCCACAGGTGCGGGTCAATTTCACCGTGCACATGCTTGCCGAGCACCGCCTGCGGAAGCTGGTAGACCTGGGTGCCGGGTCGACCGAGGAACCGGAATCTCCGGTCACCGGGTATCTCCAGCAGCGCCTTGTTCGGCACCTCGATCACGGTGTTGGCCGGGTCGTACACCCGCTGGTTGGCCTCGCCGCTGCCCTCTGGGTCGGCGAACAGGTAGAGCCGTCGCTCGTCGAGGTCGACCGTGACGTCGGCGTGCCCCGAGTTCAGCACCTCCGCGCGCGCCATGCCCGGCACCGAGTGCGGGTCCACCCCGACGGCGAAGGTGAACACCTGCTCGCCCAGTGGGACAGGGGCGGTTTCGGGGGTGACCGCCAGTTGCGCCCGCATGGTCAGCCGGTAGATACCCGGCTTGGTGAACGCCCAGCTCATGTGCGTGTGCGCGTCGGGTGGGAGCGTGGCGGTGTCGTCCCGGTAGCCGTTGGCGGCGTCGAACCCGTCGCCCGAATCGACGTAGAACGACGGGTTGCCGAACGACTCGGTCAGGTACCCGAGCATCCGTCCCGGACCGTTTACGGCAGTCGCTGTGAGTAGCACGTCGGAGGAGCGGTTCGCGCCCTGCGCCGCACCGGTGCCGCGTACCCGCATACCCAGCCAGATGGTGTCCAGCGACACGTCCTCGACCAGCGGGATGATCTCCGCGGCGTACTTCACCGCACCCTCGGCCAGCGAGATGCTCGGTACGCCGTCGCGCAGGTTCGCGTCCAGCGCCTTGATCACCGCCTGCTCCTCCAGGAGCAGGTAGTTGCTGAACGCGACGTCGGCGTAGACGACGTCGCGGACGTCCCGCAGTGACGGCTCGTAGCTGTGCGGGTCGGCGCTGTCCGGCACCAACGAGCCGACGGCCACCCGCTCCCCGCCGACGTTGCTCACCAGGTCCCGCAGGATGCCGGTGGTCGTGATGACCTGGACCCGGTCGTCGTTGGGGCTCAATGCCACCTCCGACCGGCAGCCGGCGATCAGCCCCACGATCAGCAGCGGCAGGATCGCCTGCCGCAGCCGTGGCGCGACCAGCGGACTCACGCGTCTGCCGTTGCGAGGCCGGCGCGGCGGCGGCGGGTCAGCAGCACCAGCAGCACCCCGACGCCGACGAGAACCACGCCGGCCGCGCCGGCCGTCAGCACCCAATCGGTGCCGGTTCGCGGAAGACGGCCAGTACCGCCCCGGTCGTCCCCGTCGTTGTCCCCGCCACTCCCGGTGCCACTGCCGGAGCCGAAGCCGCTGTTCGGGTCGGTGCTGTCGCCGACGGCGAGGGTGAGTGTCTTCGTGTCGGTGACTGTTTTGCCGGCGCTGGTGGTCCCGTTCATCTGCACGGTGAGGCGGTACAGGCCGGGCTTGCTGAACGCCCAGTTGCCGTGCGCGTGGGTGTTCAGCGGAACGCTCAGTTGCTGCGGGAACGCCTTGGTCGAGTCGAACAGCACGTCGGCCTTGCCGAACGAGCCGGTCAGGAAGAGAGCGAACCGGCCGGGCCCGTTGACGCCCTTCAGCGCCCAGGTGACGTTGCCCTTGATGCCCGACACGACGGATTCGTGCTGGGTGTTCCAGCCGGGCCAGACGATGCCCGCCTGCTGCGACTGCGGCAGCAGCCACACGGCGTCGCCCTGCTTTCCGAGGAAGTCGGCGCCGGCGGGCACCGTGATCTTCGCATTGTCCTTGACCTGCAGGACCACGTCGGCGGTCTCCCGCCAGACGGGAGGGCTGGTCCGGTCGTCCTTGATCCGGATCGTCCACCTGTCTCCGGACAGTTGGGGGCCCATGTCGACGTGCCCGTCCGCAATCACCTGTCGGGCACCCGTGGCGGTGGTGGCCGCCGCCTTCGCGGCCGCCGCCGGTGGGGCTGCGGCGGGCTTCGGCGCAGCTGCGGGCTTCGGCGCAGCCGCGGGTGCGGCTAACGCGCGCGCTGCCGACTGCTCGTCTGACCCCGGCACCTGCTTGGCCGGAGGAGCAAGCGGCGCCTGCTCGACCGGGCTGATCGCCGGCACGCGCACCCGGTACGTCGCCTCTGCGCTGGCCTTCTGGCCGGAGCGCAGGGTGGCTGACCCGGTCAGGGTCAGCCGGTAGTCACCGGCCGCGTCGAAGGCCCAGACCAGGCCGCCGGTACGTGTCGCCACCGGCAGCTGCACCGTCCGCTTCAGGCCTGGGCCGCTGCCGAAGAGCGGGGTCGCCGTGCCGAGGCCGGACAGGGTGTACGCGGTGAACGTTCCCGGCCCCTCGACCGAGTGCAGGGTGAGGGCCACCGTGTCGTCGGTGACGACGCCGGGGCGTACCTCGGTGGTGTCCAGCGCTGGGAACCGGGTGTCGCCGGCGGACAGTGACCACACGGCGTGCCCCGGCGAACCGAGGAAGGCGAAGGTCTCGCCTGCCGGCACTCGGCCAGCCAGCCCGCCGTCCGGGCCGAGCACCACCTCGGCCGGGTCGTGTCCGGCCGCGTCGCGGGACACCTGTGTGGCGTCGCGCAGCCGCAGCGACATCGAGTCACCGTTCAGGGCGACGGACACCAGGTCCGCGCCGGCCGCGGTGACCGCCGCCGGTTCCGCGGCCGCCGGCACACCCCCAGCGGCCAACGCCAGTACGGCTAGCGCAAGACCGGCGGCGCCGGCTCGCATGGTTCTCATCCTCATTGCCTGCTCCCCAGACGGCTTCGTAGTAGTTCATCGAGGTGGTGTCGCGCCGTGACGACGTGACTCGGCGGCGTGTACGCCGCCCGACGGGATCGAGAAGGCCGGCGCGGCACCGTCGGTTCGGCACGGCCGTGTCATCGCTCGTCCTTCACCGTGCGGTCGATGTCCGGCTGTCGGTTGTGGTGGCCAGGTTCGCCGCGATCGACGTCCGGCACCGGGCGATCCGGCGGCCGGCTGTCGCCACTGGGCCGCGGGCTCACACTGACTGCGGCATCTCGGTTGTCCGGGGTCAGTTCGGTCTCCCGGCTGGCCTCTGCACGACCCTCCTCCCGGGCGGCGGCTACCGCCCGGACGATCTGTCGGGCCCGCCGCCGACGGGCGGCGATCAGCGCCCAGCCGACGACGGCGAGCAGGACCAGCAGGGCCGTCTGCGGCCAGGGCACCGCCCAGACGGGGACCCGCGCCGTGTCGACCGCCGGCTGCGGGTCGAGGACCTGGTCGCCCACGGCGGTAGGTATGACGGCGGCGCTCACGGTCAACCGGAACAGTGGCGGTACGCCCGTCATGCGTATCGTCGTGGTCAGTTCGCCGCCGGGCAGGATCTCCGGCAGGGCCGGCGCGTCGACCGAGCGCCGACCGAGGCCGAACGGGCCGGAGGCGGCTAGCGTGGGCTGCCCGGCGAGCCGGACGTTGCCGGTGTTGCGGACGGTGAAGGTGGCGGTGAGCGTGCCACCGGCGAGGGGATTGGGCGAGCCGGTGTGCCGTACCCGAAGGTCCTCGACGGTCAGCGCCGGTTGCAGCTCGCCGGTCACCCGCAGGTAGATCCGCGCGCCGACCCGGTGGTCGACGGCGACCTGGTTGCCCTGCGCGTTTGCCGTCGTGGCGGCGAGCGAGGCGACGATCCCCCCGGCGTGGTCCCCGGGCGTGGCGTTGGCCGGCACGGTGAGCGTGAACGGGATGTCCAGGCGGGACGTGGACGGGATGGTCACGGTGGCGCCGGTGAAGCGGACCCAGGCACCGACGTCGGTGGGCTTCTGACCACCGGCCAGCAGGTCGAATCCGCCCTGCGCGGTGGTGAACGCGTCGCTGGCGTAGAGGTTCAGGGTCAGCGGGCGGGCCGAGTGGTTGGTGACCGCGACGTAGTCGGTCAGGGTGGCGCCGGAATCGAGCTTGTACGTGAACGCTGGCCGGCCGTTCGGGCCCTTCGCGCTCGACGGCGCCACTCCCCACGTCACGGCAGATCCCGCCGACGGCGCAGGAGGCGACGGCGTAGGCGGGGCCGCGGCGAGCAGGGCGATGCCGGTGGCGATGGCGGCGAGCAGGCGCATGGCGGGGATGAATCCGTTCCTGGATGCGAGGGGTGAGGCGGGGTGGGCGGGTCGCGGCAACGGCCCACCCACCCCGCGACCATCTGGTGACCCGGTTCAGCGCCGGGCCACCGGACAAGTTCGGGCGATCAGATCGCGGTGAGGGTGAGGGTCGCGGTATAGGTCCCCGCGGCCGTCTCGGTGGGCAGGCTCAGCCGCAGGCCCGCGCCCAGTTGCGCGGTGCCCCGCCCGGCGCCGCCCGGCGCCGTTCCCAGCACCGCGCTGTTGCCGAGGCCGCCGCCGGCCCCGATGACGTACGGCGCAATCTCCGGACCAGCGACCACGCCCTGCCCTGAGCCCTGGGCGATCACCCGAGGGCTCCAGCCGAGGTAGCCGGAGCTGAACGTCGCGCCGTCCGGCCCGGCGAAGTCCGCCGGGATCTGCCCGGACGCGCCCCATCCCGGTCGGCCGGCGCGGGTGTCGGTCACCGTGACCGGGCGGAGTTCACCATTGCTCTCCCACCGGTCACCACCTGCGGTGAGCTGCGCGGGTGGCAGCACCACCGCACGGTCGTCCGGGTTGACGCTGATGACCAGAGAACCCTGGGTCTCGTCGATCGACGCGGTGATCGTCTGCGAGGTGCCCGGCTCCTGCGGCGGGAACGCCACCCAGAGGGCAACCGGTTCGCTGGTCGCTACCACGTCGTGGGCGTCGCCGTACAGCTTGACCACGTACTCGCAGGCGTTCAGCTCCCGGGTGGCGGTGAACGAGTAGCTCGCGCCCGCCTCACCCGCGATGATGCTCCAGTCGTCCGTGCCGGGGCACCTGCTGAACCAGTGGTAGTGGTCCAGCTCGGTCTGCGGCGTCTGCACGGCGTTGAGAGTCACCGTGTCGTTGGGTTGGTACTCGTCGGCCATGCCGCCGACCGACAGGCTGACCTCTGGCCCACCGCCGGACAGCTCGCCGACGACGAACGAGTAGTCGACCGGCCCGGTGCTGACCGTCGTGCCGTTGGTCAACGTCGCGTCGGCCTGGAACGTCAGCGTGTAGCTGCCCAGCGCGCGAAACGCCCAGTTGGAGTGCGCGTGCGTGTGCACCGGCACGTCGATGGCGTCGGGCAGTCCGTCGTCGGAGCGGAACTTGATGATCGGACCGCCGAACGAGTCCTGGGTGAACAGCGTGACGGTGCCCGGCCCCTGCACGTCGACCAGGCTCAGCCGCACCTTGTTCCCCTCGAACACCCCCGAGTCGAGCGTCGTGGTGTTCCAACCCGGCCAGAGCAGATTCGGATCCTGGGTCAACGGCAGCAACCAGACCTGGCTGCCCGCCGGCCCGAGGAAGGCGAACCGAGGATCGTCCGGTACGGCCATCGCTGCCTCCGGCAGAACCTGGAACGACACGTCCGCCGGGTCCCGCGTCACTGAAGGGCTGACCGTGTCGTCGTTGACCTTCAACGACAGCGCTCCACCCTCGTAGTGCACGTCGATCGCGTCAGTGTGCCCCTTGGACAACACCACCTTCTCGGACGCCGACGCAGCGGTCGGCGCGAGCACCGTGCCGGCGACCACCACCGCCCCGGCAACCAGGGCCGCGAAACCGCGAGCCCTCAAAATTGCACTCATACTTCCCCTTTCAGCACCGCGCGTACGTGCGCGCGGTGGTCCATGTGGTGACGTCACCACGACGCCTTGCGCACCCCTGGCAGCTCGCCACGTAGGGCCAGCTCGCGGAAGCGCACCCGGGACAACCCGAACCGGGTCAGCACCCCGCGCGGGCGCCCGTCGATCTGGTCGCGCGAGCGCAGCCGCACCGGGCTGGAGTCCCGCGGCAGCCGGCTGAGTCGACGCACCGCCTCGGCGCGTACCTCCGGGTCGGTATCCGGATGGGCGACCATCCGCTTCAGCTCCGCCCGCCCCTCGGCGTGCCGGGCTACCAGTTCCTCGCGGCGCGCCTGCCGATTGACCAGGCTCTTCTTGGCCATCAGCGGGCCTCGCGGAACTCGACGTGGCGACGTACGACCGGGTCGTACTTGCGCAGGACCAGCCGGTCCGGGTCGTTGCGGCGGTTCTTGCGGGTGACGTACGTGTAGCCGGTGCCGGCGGTGCTGCGCAGCCGCACGATCGGTCGCACGTCGGTCTGGCGGGCCATCAGAGCTTCACCCCCCGAGCGCGCAGCTCGGCGACGACCTTCTCGATGCCCTTGCGGTCCACTGTCTTCAACGCCTTCGTCGTCAGGGTGAGGCTGACCCATCGCCGTTGCGACGGCAGCCAGTAGCGGTGGTTCTGCAGGTTCGGGTTCCACCGGCGGCGGGTGCGCCGGTGGGAGTGGGACACGGCGTTGCCGAAGCTCGGCTTCGCGCCGGTGACGTCACAACGTCGGGACACAGTGAACGCTCCCTTGCTCAAGTTGAACGATAACGACAACGGTTTTCAGTTCTACATCACCCGTTCGGTCAGACCCCACCCCGGGTCGTTGCCAACGAGCTCAGCCGGGACCGTCGCGCCCGCCGGACCGCCATTCGCTTCGCCAGCCCTCGTGTGCCTAGAATGACAATCGTTTTCAGTAAGCGTCGAGAGGAGTGCGATGTCGTCGTCACCACAGGCCCCGACCCACGTCGTGACAACGGACGCGGATACCCGCCCCTCGTTGACGGTGCTGTCCGGGTTCTGGCCAGCGGCGACCTTCGCCGTCGCCCGGGCGCTGCTCGCCGCCGACGAGTCACTGCTGCTGGTGCGCCACGACCTCACCGGGATCCGCGACGGCGTCGTGCGCCGCGTGGTGCGCTCCAGCACAGGCATCATCGAGGACGAGCAGGTCGACCTGAGGCACGGCTGCATCTCCTGCACCCTGCGCGAAGACGTGCTGCCCACCCTCGTCCGGCTCGCCCGCAGCCATCCCGGCCACGATCTGGTGCTCATGCTGCCCGAAGTGGTGGAACCCGAGGCTGTCGCCGCCGCCTGCGCCCACTGCCTCGTCGACGGCGCACCGATCACCGACCTCATCCGCGTCGACTCCTACGTGACCGTCCTCGACGCCGAACACCTGCTCGACGGTCTCGCCAGCACCGACGACCTCACCGCACTCGGCATCCAGGCCGCAGACGACGACGACCGCGCGCTCGCCGACGTCGTGGTCCGTCAGATCGAGTACGCCGACACCCTGCTGCTCTGGGGACAGTCCCGAGAAGGCGCCTTCGACACCAGCCGGCTGTCGGTCCTGCTGCAGCGGATGGCGCCGTGGGCGGTGCACATCCGCGTCGACGATGACCGCGTCGACGCCAGCACGCTGACCTGCCAACTGCGCCACACCCACCGGCACCGACCGGAGACCCCCGGGCTGCTCGCCCGCGGCCTACAGGGCTACACGCTGGGCACACACGAGCCGGAACCCGACTGCGGCGTGGTCTCCGCCGTCTTCCGCGCCCGCCGCCCGTTCCACCCGCAACGCCTGCACGACGTCCTGGAAGACGTCAACGCCGAGATGATCCGTTCCCGAGGCCACCTCTGGCTGGCCAGCCAACCCGACGCCGTGGTGGCGTGGGAGTTCGCCGGTGGCGGTCTGGCCATGGGCTCGCTCGGACACTGGCTGGTCAGCCTGCCCGAGGACCGCTGGGAGCACGTCGAAGACCAACGCCGCCTCGCTGCCGCCCTGGACTGGGACCCCTACTACGGCGACCGCCACCAACACCTGGTCTTCATCGGCCTCGACGTCGACCCCGTCGAGCTGCACCGCACCCTCGCCCACTGCCTGCTCACCGACGGCGAACTCGCCGACGGCGAAGAAAGCTGGCGCACCTACCACGACCCGTTCGCCGGCTGCTTCCCCCTCAACACGGAGGAGCTGGACGACACCGACACCGACACCGAAGGAGCGCAACCCTCATGAAGCCCGGAATCCACCCCGACTACCGACCCGTCATCTACCGCGACAAGAGCGCCGACTTCGCCTTCCTCACCCGCTCCACCGCCACCAGCGCCCAAAGCATCGAGTGGACCGACGGCAACACCTACCCCGTGATCGACGTGCAGATCTCCTCCGCCAGTCACCCCTTTTGGACCGGCAAGCAGCGCCTGCTCGACACCGCGGGCCGAGTCGAGAAGTTCCGCCAGAAGTACGCCCGCCGCGGGCCGCAGGGCACGTGACCATCGGTGTGCCCGTCGGCTGGACCGACCGGCGCCGCACCTGGTGAGGGCCCGCCCGGCACGACCGGTTCTGGCACCTGACGGTCGCCCGCGAGCTGGTTGCCCCGGCGACCGGCTCGCGGTTGACCGTCAGAGGCGGGAAGACCCCCGCCATCACCCGGTCGCGCCGCTGCGCTGACATCCCCGCCGAGACAGCCCTGCGGTAGACGCTCGGCGCTCGAACACCTTGACCCTCGTGTTCGACCGCCCACCGCTGGTCATCAACAGTCCCCCTCGTTCTCCGAGAACGCCAAGCCTGGGGGTGGTACCGCCACCGCCGTCGAGCGCCCGCTGGCGCACGTGTCCGCGTACTGTCTCGTCGCCGACGCAACCGGCGACCAGGAGACGCTGCGGCCAGTTTCGTCAGTGGGTAACCCGGCTCCCGATCCCGCCGCTACCGGGTGAGGTCAGAGTGGTTGACTTGGTCAGACCTGAACCGGCTCGCCGTGTTCGTGCAGGTCGCTCAGGTCCCAGATGGGGAACGGGTCGGGCAGCGCCCGCCAGGCATCCTCTCCGGCGGCGATCTCGGTGTCGGTGAGCAGGCAGTCGCTCAGGGCGGCCCGTAGGCCCTGACCGTCCAGGTCGATACCGATGAGGACGAGTTCCTGCTGCCTGTCCCCGAAGACCGGATGCCAGCGAGACTCCAGCTCGATCCGCTCGTCGGGATCCTCGGGCCACTCCCCGGAGACCAAGACGGGCACGCCGACCGGATCGCACCGGCCCGTAGGACCGGCCTGCGACCACAGTGCCTGCACGCCCGGGCGGCTGGCGAGCCACAGGAATCCCTTCGACCGCACCACACCGAACACATCCAGCCCGCCGGCCAGCAGGTCCCACAGTCGCTGCGGGTGCATAGGCCGATGGTCGCGGAAAACAATGCTGGAGATGCCGTACTCCTCGGTTTCCGGCACGTGCCCGCCGTTGAGCTCGGCGACCCAGCCGGGCGCCGTCTCGGCCCGCTCCAGGTCGAACCTGCCCGTGTGCAGGACCTCTGCCGGGGCCACCCGGCCGTGCACGGCACGGACCTGTCGGGCGGCCGGATTCAGGCGGGTCAGTAGTGCCTCAACCAGCGCCAAATCCTCCGGGGCGACCATGTCGATCTTGTTGACCACCAGCACGTCGGAGAACTCGATCTGGTCGACCAGCAGGTCGGAGACACTCCGATCGTCTCCCTCGTACGCGGCCAGCCCACGTGCTTCCAGCGTCTCCCCCGCCTCGATGCGGGCCCGCAGGCCCGCCGCGTCGACCACCGTCACGGTGGTGTCCAGCCGAGCCAGGTCATCGAGGACCTGCCCGTTCTCTACGCCGAAGGCGAAGGTGGCGGCCACCGGCATCGGCTCAGAGATACCGCTGGACTCGATCAACAGGTAGTCGAAGCGACCCAGCCGAGCCAACCGGGCCACCTCGTCGAGCAGATCATCGCGCAACGTGCAGCAGATACAGCCATTGGTCAACTCGACCAGCCGCTCCTCCGTCCGCGACAAAGCCGCGCCGTCACGCACCAACGCGGCGTCAATGTTGATCTCGCTCATGTCGTTGACGATCACCGCCACCCGCAACCCGTCACGGTTGGCCAGCACGTGGTTGAGCAGGCTGGTCTTACCCGCGCCGAGGAACCCGGACAGCACTGTCACCGGCAGCCGGCCCGTCACGGCTGATCCACCACCTGACGCCCCTTGTACAGGCCGCAGTGCGCACAGGCGCGGTGCGGCACCACCATCTCCTTGCGCGGACACGGGCAGGGCGTCAACTGCGGCACACTCGCCTTCCACTGCGCGCGACGGTGGCGGGTGTTGGACCGGGACATCTTGCGCTTGGGCACGGCCATGAAGGATCTCCTCACCGAGGGGGGTCACCCAAATGCTAATGGTTCCCATTTTCGATTAGGTGGTCGGGTGCCTGAGGGCGCACCCCGCATGATTTTCTGGCTGAACACGCCGGCCCGGCAGACCACTGACCGGACAGGAAATCTGTTGCTGGCTGCGCCCAGCCACGCCGTGCGGACACCGAAGACCGCGAGGCAACCGCAGGTACCACACTCCGCTGCGGTTCACCTGATGGATGAGCGGCCTCATGAGCGAGGTAAGTGCGAGAGCGCGCCCATGCCTGTTGGCCGCAAGCGCTCTTGCCGCTCGGGTGGAAGCCGGCCGGCGCGACGCCAGGATAGGACGCCGCGCCGATCGGATATCCGCCGTGACAGAAGTACCCCCTCCTGCGACGGATATCGACAATGGTAACGAGTTGCAGGGAAGTTGGAAGAGGGTAAGGTGCTGGCGCAGCTTGGCGACGTCGGCGGCCAGGACTGGGAGCTGCCCTCCAGTACGCCCACGAGCTTCGTCGACGCGACGCGGCCTGGGTCAGCCCACGTCGAGGCGCTCGGCTGCCACCGACCGACCAGGCCGGGTTCTTCCGGACTTCCCGCCCTGGCCTCAGGAGACGATCCGTCGATCGCTCAGCGAACGCATTCGGCGCAGGTGCCGAAAATCTCCAAGGTGTGACCGACGTCGACGAACCCGTGCTGCGCGGCAACCTGGTCGGCCCACCGCTCCACGGCCGGACCGGCCACCTCGACCGTTCGCCCACAGTCTCGGCAGACCAGGTGGTGATGGTGTTTGCTCTGGCTGCACCGGCGGAAGAGTTGTTCGCCGCCCGGCAGTCGAGTCGAATCGATCTCACCGGCATCCACCAGCAGCTGCAACGTCCGATAGACGGTGGTCAGGCCGACGCCCGCCTTACGCGCCAGCAGCATCTGGTGCAGTTGCTGCGCCGAGTGAAAGCCCTCCACCTCGCGCAACAGCGCCAGCACCTCTGCCCGCTGTCGGGTGTTCCGGGTCACATTCGGCATCGCCTGGTTCACCGTGGCCGCCATCCTCCCGTGATTTCAGGCGCCGCCGGCCTACCGCTTCCGACATGTCGCCTCGCTGCCCGTCGGACCATTATGCGTCGTCGCGCATGTACGCCGCCGCACCATCTACCCACCCCACCTCCTTGCCGTTGCGGGGCAGTGCGAATCAGCCCGTGGCGGAAGGAGCGCGACCCACCGGGGCGCGGTAATGAAAACCGGAACGAGTACTGATAAGGCAGCATAAGCGACAGGGCGGCAACGCCGACGGAACGCGGTCTCCGCAGGCGACCTGCTGGCGGAGCTTGCGGCGTCGGCCCGGCCGGTGAAGGAGCCCGTCCTTCGAGGCCATGGCGGCCGACCTCGCCCTCAGAGCTGAAGGGCCAGCTGACGATGTCACGGAGAGATCACAAGGTCGAACCATCTATCGACATCGACTACCAACACCACGAAGGATTCGCTCACACGCGCCCTGTCATCTCAGGGCCTGTTCTCTGGAGGAAGAGAGAACGTGAGTAGACCCCGCAACCTGAGCAGGCATACCTCCGCCGCGCTCTTCGCATCGGTCCTAACCGCCGGCGCCATGACCGTGACGGGCGCTGCCGCCACCGCGAGCGCCGCTCCCTCCACCCCCGACACTCCGCAGGCCACGCCCGCCGAGGCGTTGGGCTCGCACGACGCCAAGCTGCTCGCCCAGGCCGAGGCGACGGCGCGGTCGTTGGACGCGGCGCCGTCGCCATCGGCGCCGTCAACTGATCCTTCCGCACCGCAGTGCGCGGGGGCCCATCTCTGATCTCGTGGGATGGGCTCCCGCGCCACGCGACACGGAGACCGCGACGGCATCTTCGCCCTGCCTGCCACCGCGAGGGCTCTTCGAGGGCCTATTTCTCGGTGCTGGTCTCGGGCAAAAAGATCTGCGCAGGAGGGGGCAGTTGCGCTGGTCAAGAGCTTCTGGCGCAGGCGATTAGCCCTCCACAGCTTCGGGACGCAGACAGGCCGCACTCGATACACTCACATCGCCGTTGATGGTTGCGAGCGAGCCGAAAGTCAGGGCATGCACGTCGCTCTACACCAACGCCAGTACGGGTAGGCGACCAAGCTGACGCCGTATCCACATGCCCAGAGCAGAGAAGGAGGCGGCGTGGCCGCATCCGAGCCCACCACCTCGTCGCGCACAAGCACAGCCCCCGACGCGCCCGCCGACGCAGACGGCACGCCGCCAGGCCTCGACGCTGCTCAGCACGACCACGGTCACCGGCCCCTATTTCCCTTCGTCGGCCGGATCGGTTCGGTCGAGATCCTCGCCGCCGTGCTGGTGCTGCTCATCTTCCTGCGCGACCCGCTGGCGAGATTGCTGTCCGCGCCGTCGCTGGCGACCTGGACGACGGTGTTCGTCTCGGTGATGGTGCAGGCCGTGCCATTCCTCGTCTTCGGGGTGCTGCTCTCCGCCGTGATCGCGGTCTTCGTACCCCGCTCCTTCTGGGCCCGGGCCCTGCCCAAGCATCCCGCCCTCGCCGTCCCGGTCGCCAGCGCCGCCGGGGTGATCCTCCCCGGCTGCGAGTGCGGGGCCGTGCCGATCGCGGGCTCCCTGATCCGCCGCGGCGTCACACCAGCGGCGGCACTGGCATTCCTGCTCGCCGCGCCGGCGATCAACCCGATCGTTCTCGTCGCCACGGCCGTCGCCTTTCCCAACAACCCCGAGATGGTCCTCGCCCGCGCGGTCGCCAGCCTCATCGTCGCCATGGTCATGGGCTGGCTCTGGCTGCGCCTGGGCCGCGCCGACTGGATCCGACTCCCGCGTCGACCCGACCTGGACGGGCTGCGACGCGGGGAGGCATTTTGGTCGGCCGCACGCCACGATGTGGTCCACGCCGGCGGGTTCCTTGTCATCGGCGCGATGGCCGCAGCCACCATCAACGTGGTTGTCCCCGAACAGTGGCTGCAGACCCTCGCCGACCAGCCGGTGCTGTCCGTGCTCGCCCTGGCCGGGCTCGCGGTCCTGCTGTCGATCTGCTCCGAGGCGGACGCGTTCGTCGCCGCCTCACTGTCGCAGTTCTCCCTCACCGCGCGGCTGGCCTTCCTGGTAGTCGGCCCGATGGTCGATCTGAAACTCATCTCCATGCAGGCCGGCATCTTCGGCCGGCGCTTCGCCGCCCGATTCGCGCCGGCCACCTTCACGGTCGCCGTCGCGGTCGCCGTCATCACCGGGATGGTGCTGCTGTGAACAGAATGGCTCAGGCCTGCGTCATGATCTTCTTCGGGGCTGCGGTCCTGCGGGCCAGCGTCACGGACCTCTACCTGCGCTACGTCAAGGAAGGGCTACGACCGTTCCTCATCGCCGCCAGCCTGCTGCTGATCGCCGCCGCGGTGATGACCCTCTGGTACGAACTGCGCCCCTACGCCGACGGGCCCGAGGACCGCAACGACCCTGAGGACCCCGCCGGCGGGAACCGGCGGCAGAGCGCTGAACAGATCACGAGCGGGCCAACGACGGAAGATGTCCACGACGAACACGCCCACCACGAACCACGAGTCGCCTGGCTGCTTCTCCTCCCAGCCCTCGGCCTGCTGCTCGTAAGTCCGCCCGCCCTCGGCTCGTACGCCGCCGGCCAAGCAGGCACCGCACTCACCGCTCAGCAGGACTACGACTACGACTACCCTCCCCTGCCTGCCGGCGATCCGGCGACGACCACAGTGTTCGACTACGCCGCCCGCGCCCTGTTCGACAAGGGCCAGTCGATCGGCACCCGCCGGGTCCAGCTCACCGGCTTTATCACCCCGGGACCCGACGGACAACCGATCCTCGCCCGCATGATCCTGTCCTGCTGCGCCGCCGACGGCCGACCCGTCAAACTCGGCATGGCCGGCAACGCGCCCACCGGTCTGGCCAACGACACCTGGATCCAGGTCACCGGCCGCTACACCGACCGCGTCACCCGCGACCCCATCAACGACGAAGAAATCCCCTATATCGACGTCGAATCCTGGCGACAGGTGACCGCCCCCAAGGACCCGTACGAGTAGTCCTGCTCCAAACGGGCACGCACATTCGTGACAACGCCGACCGTGCGCCGCGGAATCGTTACCCGCCGAGCAGGGTTGCAGCATCAACGCCCGGACAGCCAGCCATGGCGCAGCCGCGCGGCCCGCTAGGTTGCAGGGCGCGGGCGATCGGTCACCCGCCAGAGCCTTCTGCCACGCCGTCGGGAGTGAAGGCGCCGCCGCCGGGACTGGTGTCCAGGTAGACATGCTGGTGGCCTTGCCCGGCATCAATGTTGACCTGATCGAGCTGCGTGGCCGCGACGGACCAGGCGGCCGCCGCTTGGACCGCCTGACGTTTCGCCAGTTCCGTCAGAGCGGCCCGTTGGGTGGGCGGCCCGGTGACGGCGAGGAGATACGACTCGACAGCCAGGGACGCCTGCTCCACGGCGCTGCGCAGACCACCGCGTGCCACATTAGTCGCGGTAGTGCCCGACGGAGGATTGGCGAACGGCTCCGCCGCCCGCAGCATGGTCTGTCGCCACTGGCGGGCCTGTTCGGGCCCTGGTTGCCCACCGGTTGGCGGGTCCGCCCGAAGGACGGTGAGAATGGGAGAGATCTCCTCACGAAGGCGGCGGGCCGTTGCCGTCAGCTCGACGATTTGCTGACTGTCGCGCTTCGCGTCGGCCTCGCGTATGTCAGCGACAGCCGACTCGACGCCGTCCGGCCGATTGGCCGTGTAACCGGCGGCACCTCCCACCAGAACAGCCGCGAGCCCAACCGTCGCGACAACGACGGCGACACGTGCCATGCGGCGGCGGCTCGTGTCAGGAGCCGCCAGCGGATAGGAGGGCTTACCGGTACGGCGCGACACGACATCCCCTTGCGTCGATGGAAGCCTGATCGCAGCCTAGCCCTCCCTTCCGATGCCAGTCGATACCCAGCCTGGGTTAGGCAACCGGTGCACCGCGACACGAGGCCGCCGGAAGTGATGTCGCGGCAAAGACGAAGGCACCTGAGCTCGAACTGGCGCTGACAGCACCCTTAATCCTGCCCTCAGGTTGATCGGGGAGGATGAGCGCAAAAGCATCAACTGGAGGGAGCGGGCTGGCGTGCGGATCATGATCGCCGATGACGAGGCGGCCATCCGTGAGTCGCTGGAGCGGGTGCTTCAGGTCGAGGGTTACGGCACTAGCACCGCCGCCAACGGTCTCGCCGTGCTCGACGGGATCAGTGGCGCGGCGCCGGATCTGCTGATCTTAGACGTGATGATGCCCCGCCTCGGCGGGTTGGAGACCTGCCGGCGGCTGCGGGCGGCGGGTCGGGATCTGCCGGTGCTGATGCTGACCGCACGGGATCGGGTCTCCGACCGGGTCGCGGGGCTGGACGCGGGCGCCGACGACTACCTGCCCAAGCCGTTCGCCACCGAGGAGTTGCTGGCCCGGGTCCGGGCTCTGCTGCGCCGCCGCGCGCCGGGCGACGACGAGTCGCAGATCCTGTCGTTCGCCGACGTCCGGCTCGATCCCGACAGGTTCGAGGCGTGGCGGGGTGGGCGGCCGCTGTATCTGACCCGAACCGAGTTCTCCCTGCTACAGGTTCTCGTGCGCAACGCGACCCGGGTATTGACCCGCGACGCGCTGTTCGAAGCGATCTGGGGCTTCGACATGAGCACCACCGCCAACAACCTTCAGGTGTACGTGAGCTATCTGCGCCGCAAGATGGAGGCTGAGGGTGAGCCGCGATTGATCTACACGCTGCGCGGCTTGGGGTACACGCTGCGGGAGACTCCTCCGTGAGCAGGCCCGCCGGCCGGGAACCGCGTCGGCTGACCCGATGGTGGCGCCGGCGGTCCCTGCGGACCAGGCTGACGGTGATCGCGGCGACGGCCATCGCGGTCAGCGTGTTCGTGGCCTTCCAGGTGGCCAGCGAGCTGCTGGACTCGGAGCTGCAGAACAACGCCGAGAATCAGCTACGCGCGGATTGCCGCGTCCTGGCGACGACCGTGGAGCACACCGGTCTGGCGCAGGTCCAGCTACCGCCGTATCCAGGATCCGGTCGGCTGGTGCGGGTCATTCTGCCCGACGGTTCGACCCGCACGCCGGCCGGCCAACCCGCGCTGCCCCCCGTCAGCGGGCACGCCGGGCGCGTGGCGCAGGGCGGGCTGGCCGACCTGATGGAGTCGACCGACAGCGACGAGGACGGCTACCGCATCTACACGCTGCGGGCGGGCGACGGCGCGGTGCAGGTGGCCCGCGTCGCCGACGACAGCCCGATCAACCAGTTCGGGTTGGGCATGTTGCTGATCGGGCTGCTCTGCGTGGCCGGGGGCGCCCTTGTCGGGCGGACCGTGGCGCGGGCCGGGCTGGCACCGATCGACCGGCTGGCCGCTGCCGCGGTTCGTGTCGCGCACACCCGGGATCTCGACGCCGACATCCCGGATGAGGGCGGTGGGGAGATCCGGCGGCTGATCCAGTCGATCAACGACATGCTCGCCGCGCTCCGGGACTCCCGGCGGGCCCAGCGGCTGCTCGCCGAGGACGCCGCCCACGAACTCAAGACCCCGCTCACCAGCCTGCGCCTCAACGTTGAGCTGCTGATCCGGCTGGATCGGCGCGGCACGCTGGACAGCGCACTGCCGGCGGAGAGCCGGACCCGGCTGCTCAACGATCTCGGCGCCCAGGTGGCCGAGTTGAGCACCCTTGCCGCCGAGCTGACCGACCTGGCGCGCGGCGACGTCAGCGACGAGAGCACCGAGCTGCTCGATTTCGCCGACGTGGTGGTGGCCGCCGCGGCCCGGGCGCGTTCCCGCGTGCCCGACATCGAGGTCGCGCTCGACGTGACCTCCGTCTGGGTGAGCGGGCGTCCCGCTGCGCTCCAGCGGGCGGTGCTCAACCTCATCGACAACGCCGGCAAGTGGTCCCCCGCTGACCAGCCGGTCCAGGTCCGGCTCCGTGCCGAGGGCGCGTCGGCGGTCCTGGAGGTCGACGACGCCGGGCCGGGCATCGACGCCGCCGACGTACCGCGGGTGTTCGACCGGTTCTACCGTGCCGACAGCGCCCGGGCGTTGCCCGGATCAGGTCTGGGGCTGTCGATCGTGCAGCGGGTCGTCGACGCCCACGCCGGCCGGGTCACCGTCGCCCGGTCCGCACGCGGTGGCGCGCTGCTGCGGATCATCCTTCCGGCCGCCGCCCCGCCCGCTCGGATCACGCGGCTCACCGCGGGAGTGGACACGGTGGCGCGCTGACCCGCTGCGGCACGGCGCCGGGACCGACACGGCGCGCGGTGCCAGGACCCGCCGCAGCGGGCGGCGCAGGACAAGGGCGGGGGGCACGGTGACGGCCGCCGGGCCATGACAAAGATCCGGGACGGGCAAGAGCCCGTCCCGGATCTCGACTGTGCCGCCGCGCTCACCGTTGCGGCGCGGGCCCCTCCACGAGCGGCCGTTGATCGTCCGGCAGCTCCACCGGTCGGGACAACCGGCTCGGCCACCACATCCGCCGGCCGATCAGCAGGGTGAGGGCGGGCACCAGGACCGACCGCACCAGCAAGGCGTCGAGCAGCACGCCGAAGGCGACCAGGAACCCGACCTCGATCAGCATCACCAGCGGAAGTGAGGCGAGGACCGCGAACGTGGCCGCTAGGACCAGGCCTGCCGAGGTGATGACGCCACCGGTGGCGGAGAGGGCTTTGAGCATGCCCTCTCTGGTGCCGAGGCGCACGGTCTCCTCCCGGGCCCGGCTGGCCAGGAAAATGTTGTAGTCGATGCCGAGCGCCACCAGGAACAGGAATGCCAGCAGCGGCACCGAATAGTCGACGCCCTTGAACCCGAGGATCGTGTCGAAGACGAACACGCTGCCGCCGAAGGCTGCGGCGAATGAGACGATCACAGTCGCCATCAGGACCAGCGGGGCCACGATCGCTCGGAGCAGTAGCCCGAGGACGATCAGGACGACGGTGAGCACCAGCGGAATCACCAGCTTCTCGTCGCGGGTGGTGGTGACCTCGGTGTCGAGGTTCTCCGCGCTCGGCCCGCCGACGATCGCCTCCGCCCCGTTCACCGCGTGCACGGCGGTGCGCACCCGCTTGATGGTGTCGTACTCCGCGGCGGTGTCCGGCGCGTCGGTCGGGAACACGGAGATGTCGGCCCAGCCTCCGCTGATCTGCCCCGGGACGGCCACTGCCACACCGCGAGTGCCCTGGACGATGTCGAGCACCCGCTCCTGGTGCGCCGGCCGCGTGTAGATCGTCATCGGCTGGCCGCCGAGCTCCGGGAAGTGCTGGCGGAGGACGGTGAAGCCGGTGACCGACTCCGGCGCGGACAGGAACTGGTCCTGCTCCCGCAGGGCGCCGGTGTTGCCCGTCAGCCCGATGCAGAGCACGCCGAGGATGCCGAGCGAGCCGAGCGTCGCCACCCACCGGCGGCGGCTGATGGCGGTGCCGAGCCGTCCCCACAGCCCGGGCTTCTCCTGGACGGCCGTGTTAAACCGCGGGATGGCCGGCCAGAAGATCCGCCTGCCGAGCACCACGAGCATCGCCGGGAACAGCGTCAGCATGGCCACCAGCGCGCACAGGATGCCGGCCGCGCCGATCGGGCCCAGCCCGCTGGTGCTGTTCAGGTCGGCGACGAGCAGGCAGAGCAGGCCAGCGATCACGGTGGCCGCGGACGCGATGATGGCCGGCGCCGCGCCGCGTAGCGCGTGGACCATCGCCACCCGGACGTTCTCGTGGTGGTGCAGCGTCTCCCGGTACCGGGCGATGAGCAACAGCGCGTAGTCCGTGCCGACGCCGAATACCAGGATCGTCAGCAGCGCCGAGTTCTGGTCGTTGATCACGATGCCGAAGCCCTTGACGAGCAGGTAGACGGTCGCCATCGCGGTCAGTGCGGCCGCGCCCACAGCCATGAGCGGGATGAACCACAACACCGGGCTGCGGTAGGTGAGGATCAGCAGGAGCGTGACGACGATGACGGTGGTGAGGAAGACCTGCAGGTCGATGCCGTCGAAGACGGCGTCCATGTCGCCGTCGATCGCGGCCGGGCCGGTCACCTTGAGTTCCAGGCCGGCGGGGCGGTCCTTCGCGGCGTCACGCAACGGGCCGACGAGGGTCTCCGCTGCGCCGTAGGTCGTGCTCACGTCGAGGGTGAACATCATCGCCTTGCCGTCGGTGGACAGCCTCGTCGGTGGGCCGTCGTCGTCCTCTTCGCCGGACGCCGCCGTCTTCGTCGGATACCGCTTGGCAAGGGTGTTGTAGTGGCGCTCGACCGTGGCGCGGTCGGCGTCGGTCATGCCGCCGGCGCGGTGGTACACGAAGACGAACGTGTTGTCCTCGCCGCCAGGGAGGCTGTCCTCCAGCACCGCCACCTTGGTGGACTCGGCATTGGCCGGCAGGGTGTCCACGGCTCTGTCGGTGGTGACCGAGCTCAACTTCCCGCTCAGCGGCACCATGACCGCCGCCAGCGCCACCCACAACCCGATCACCAACCATGGCACCCACCGGCCTGCCAAGCGACCGGCGGGCGCTTCCCCGTGCGGCGCTGCCTTGACTGCCATCACTAGCTTCCTCCATACGGGTTACATCACTTATCTGATACCGACTTCGTACCGAGCGAATCTGAGACGACCGTTAATGCGCCGCTCAGGCCGGGTGGCCGAACCAGGTGCCGAGCGCACGCACCAGCGCGGTGGTGTCCAGATCCTGCGCGGTGGGCAAAGCGCAGGCGACGCAGCCGTCGGGCCGGATCAGCTACGCGTCGACGTCCACCCGGTCCGTGCGGGCGGTGACGGTGTTGACCCGTCCGGTCCACGCGGCCGCGGCGTCGCGGACCTCCGCGCTGTCGGCGAGGCCCAGCAGAAGCACACAACCCTCACGCAGCAGGTCCGCGGACCGGATCACCGCGGTGGCGACGTCCGGACCGGGCAGGTGATCACGTGCGGCAGGTAGCTGCCGTTTGCCACCGCCCACCACCAGGTACGACGTGCCGAACGCCGCGTTCATGGTGGTCGGTCAACTCGATGAGCGTCACTCCGGTGGACATGAGGGCGGAACCGCGGGTCCATGACCACCGCATCCCGTCCGGCTGGTCGACGACGAGCAGCACCGCGTCGGATCCGGGCTGTTGGAGGTCGGCCAGCTCACCTCAACCTGATCGCCGCCCGAACGGAGCGGCAAGCCGTACATCCTTTGATGCGCTTTATGGCCTTTGTAACCCTTTGCGAGGTCTGGTCGATATTCTCGGTACCTGCGTCGCCACCCAGTCGACGCGAGTGCAATCGGCTGTCGGCAGACGGGGGTGGCCACGATGGCCGTGGCGCAAGCAGCGGCCGCGCCAGGGGTACGGACGTCGCAGCTGCTCGTCGGTGGTGACGTCGCTGACGTGGTGAACATGTTCCGCGGGGAGGTAAACCTGCCCCTGGACCTGGTTTCGTTGACCGGCCGTGGCGGCTTGGACGTCACCGTCACCGCCTTCTACGGCAGCGGAGTGCACCATTCCGTGCAGCGGTCCAACCTCACCTCACCCACCGGGGTGCTCGGCCTGGGCTGGTCCCTGCCGTACGAACGCGTCGTCGTCGAGTCCCAGACCAGTGGCACGACGGTTGACGACGTGTTCTACCTGATCACCGGCGGCGCTGCGCGACAGCTCGTGCGAGTGGGCGTCGACGGGCCGGCGCAGTGTTTCCAACTTGTCGACCAGCCGTTCTGGCAGATCACCTACCACCCGGACCCCACCTGCCCGGAATCCGAGTACTGGACCATCGTCCGGGAGGACGGCAGCACCTCCACCTACGGGCTGGGGGCGGTGCAGCGCGGCGTGCGGTGGGGCAACTGGATCGGCCCGTCCACACTTGCGGGCGGGATGAGTTTTCCGCTGGCGTGGAACCTCCTGCACATCCGCTCGCTGGCGGGCGACACCGTGTCGTTCGAGTACGACATCGACGACGTGCTGATCGGGGCGAGCCCGCAGGCGCGTTGCACCCGCTCGTGCCGGCTCCGCCAGATCGTCGACGTGTTCGGGCAGACCGTCGACTTCCGTTACCTGTCGAAGGAGCCCTGCGAGACCCCGTCTCCGTACGTGCCGCCGCACGGCGGCCAGAACGCCTACCAGTTCCAGCTCGAGGACCACTACCTCGACCAGATCGTCGTGCGCGACAGCGCCGGCGGCACCGTGCTGACCACGAGGCTGCGCTACGCGCTGCACAACCACTCCCGCCACGCCGACGACAGCCGGTACCTCAAGCGCTATCTCATCGCCGTCGGGCAGGAGCTGGCCGCTGGCGGAGCCCTGCCGGAGCTGGAGTTCGACTACCACCGCGCCGAGGGCACGAACCCGGGCGCGATGTGCGGCGCGCGCACGCCGCAGGGCGGGCAGGCGGGATACGAGTACCGCGCCGCCGAGCTGCCCAACACCGCGCTGCGGGTCGCGATCCAACGACCGGCCGCCGGCGGGACACCCCGGGTCTGGCACGGCCCCACCTACACCGTCCTGACCTGGGAGAACAGCACCACCGGTCAGATCACCACCGGCGTGTACTCCTGGAACGGCAGCTGGTCCGCGCAACAGGACACCCGACGGTGGGCGGCGACGCCCGCAACCCTGCGGGTGCTCACCACCGACGAATTCTTCGCCGTCTGGTACCAGGACGCGCGCAGCGCTCAGTACCGGGTCCACCTGGTCCGCGCGGAGCCGTTCCGCTTCGGCGAGTGGCAACGTGACACGTACCCGGTCACGCTCGATGGGCCGATGGCCGAGCCGGCGGTCAGCGTCGGCGGCGGTTTCGTCGCCGTCGCGGACGCCCAGGCAGGGCAGTTGAAGATCGTCACGTGGGATCCGGTCGAGCGGCGCTGGATCGAGCAGGACTTCGGGCTGAGCGGAGTGGACCGCGTCGCGCTGGCCAGCGGCGCAGGCGTCTGCGTCGCCGTCACCTACGCCGAGCAGAGCCGAACGCTGAGCGTTGCCGTCCATCACTGCGACGCGGAGCGGCACTGGCGGCGCGGAGACACCGTCAGCGAAACCGTCGACATCGACTGGACAGCCACCTCGACCGATCGGCTACTCGCCATCGGCGCGTCCTTCGCCGTGCTCGGCTTCGTGACCACCTTCGACGACGCGGCCGGGACCGTGCGGTACGCCAGCCGATTGGTCACCTGGTCCACGGCATATCGGTTCGGGCAGGTCTTGAAGGTCGACGGCAGCCAGCCCGTGGACGCCCGCAACCCGGTCGGATACGCGACGGTGAACGGGTCGACCGCTGCCAACGGCGAGCACCTGTTCCGCTTCGACGGCGCCCGCTGGCAGCAGGTCGCCTCGACCCGCCCCACCGTCGGCCCCCGCTACACCTACCACTACGCCGCCGACACCGCCTACGCCATCACCGTCCAGGACAGCGGCCAGTGGTCAGCCGAGCTGTACGAGTACGACCCCTACCGCAACGCCTGGCGCACCCCCACCCGGACCAACGGCACCAGCCCTGGGCTGCCCACCCTCGCCGAGGGCTATCGCACGGTCGGCCGCGACCTGCTCTGGCGCACACCAGAGGGCACCTGGAGCACCGTGTACACCCTGCCGTCCGACGCGGACCTGGCGACCCTGACCAACGCCGCGCCGGGCTACCTGAGCTATGAGGACCGCAGCGGCGCGACTCACCTGGTCACGCTCGTCGACGCCGCGGTGCGGGAGTCAGTCGCCCTGCCCGGCGAACGGGTGGTGGTCCACGACCCGCAGCCCGGCCAGATCCTCACCGGCCCGGAGACGGTCGTCACCTACCGTGGCCCTGACTTCGACCACGCCACCAGCCTTGCCCTGTACCGGGTCGTCGACGGCCGGACCGCCACCCGGCTGGTGGCCTACCCGGTGGTCCGCGTCGGCAGCGACACCGGCTACCAGGCCCGGCACACGACGCTGGACTACGACCTCGCCACCGCGACCTACGACCCGTACGGGCTCGTCACCCAGTACGTGACGGTCCGTGCCGCGCCCGACGACGGCGGCCAGGGCTGCGTCGAACGCGTGTTCTTCAACGGGCTCAGCCCGAGCGTGCCCGGCGTGCTCTACCCGGTGTCCGATCAGTACAGCAACGCCCGGGCGTACTTCAGCAAGCTCAACGGGCAACTGTTCCGCACCCGCGCCTTCGACGCCGACGGTCGCCAGGTCAGCGAGAGCGTCAGCTATCCCTACACGTACACGGGTCAGGACAGCGACCTGCGCATCGTCGGTGCCTGGACCAGAGTGCGCAGGCAGACCCAGGCGACCGCCGGAGAGCTCTTCACCGCCGACACGGACCGCGCCGACACCCGCGAGCACGGGGTGCAGGCCGCGTTACTGACGCACTTCACCGCACACGGCGTACCCCTGACCGACCCGGTGGCGGTGCACGAGGAGGTGCCCGACCGGCGCTGGCGGCTCACCGACGCCGACGGCACGAAGTACCAGGTGATCGCCGACGGGACACGGTTCACCGTGTACGGGTGGCTGGTCGACGCCACCGAACATGAGTACAACGACCACGGGCAGCCGTGCCGCGAGATCCGTGACAACACCGACGACCAGGGGGTGCGGCGGCGGCTGCGCCGGGACACGTCCTACGCCTGGCAGACCTATCCGGGCCTGCGCGAGCTCAACTGCCTCGTCCCGACCAGCCAGGTCACCACCAGCGACCTCACGGCGGACGTGGTCACCGCCAGCGAGGTCACCACCTACCGCAACAAGTGGGGGCCCTGGGCGGCCGAGCGAGGCTACCAGTGGTTGGGCGTCGACGATCCGACCTTCCCGGGGTGGGGCTCGGACGCCGAGCCCGGACCGGGCTGGCTCTGCGCCCGCCAGGTCCTCGACGTCACCGAGCGGGCCCAGCCGCTGGCGGCACTGGACGCCAGCGGGCACGTCGCCGCCGCCATCTACGACCGCGAGCTCCGCTTCGCGGTCGCCACCACGGCCAACGCCGACCCCCGACACGGCGAGGTGTGCTGGTACGGCTTCGAGGAGTACGAGGACGACGGCGGCTGGACGCTCACCCCCGCCGGCCTCGACCCGACCGGGTACATCACCGAGGGCCCGGCGCACTCCGGGTCACGGCGACTGGCCATCCCCGGTGACCCCGACTGCGCCATCGGCATCACCAACGAGTTCACCCCGGCCCACGGCGACCGGCCCTATCAACTGTCGTGCTGGATCTGCACCCAGCCGGGGTTCGTCGACGACCCGGATCTCGCCGCGTTGCGCACCACGGTCCGCGACGAGCAGGGCCGCACAGCCGAGATCGTGCTGTCCATCCCCGCCACCGACGACCGTTGGCGCTGGCTGCACCAGCTGATCGACCCGCAGGCGCTCGACCTGGGCGCCATCGCGTCGGTGACACCCACCCTCACCAGCCGCCAGGACCGGCGGTACCTCCTCGTCGACGACCTCGCGTTCGCCCCGGTCACGGCCAGCCTGCAGGCCTCGGTGTACTCCCCGGACGGGCAGGAACTGCGCGCCACGGTGGACATGCTCAGCGACACCCGGCGCATCGGCTACGACCTGCTGACCCGACCCGTGCTGGACGTCGGCTTCGACAACTGGCCGTTGTCGGCCACCGCCGAGTACGTCTGGCGCTGCGCACGCGACACCTTCGACCCCGCGCGGCCGAACGCCACCCTGGTGGCGTCGCTGCGCGGACCCGGCACCTTCACCGACTTCCGGCAGGGCGACCAGTGGCGCGCGCAGTGGCGCGCCGACGCCGGCTGGCAGCAGGAACCGGGCCTGCTGCGCTACGCGCAGGACGGCACCGGCACGCTCGCCCTCACCGAGACGCCCGAGGGCAGCTACCTGCTGCGTCTCGCCCTGGCCGCCGAGCCGGCCGTACGGCGACCGGTGCGGCTCACCCTCGGCGAGTGGTGCGTACGCTGGGCCGACGGCTGCTGGACGCTGCACCGGCCCAACGGTGAGGTGGCGGCCTCGGCACCGGCGGAACCCGGCACCGACCTGATGCTCATCGTCTGGCCACACCGCATGCTCTGGTACGTCGACGGTGAACTGCTGCTCCAGCGGGTCACACCGGACGGCTTCGCCGGTCCGGTGGCCTTCGCCACCGACGGACCGCTGGCGCTGCGATGGATCGCGTTCGGGACCGCCCCGGTGGTCGGGATCTGCTTCACCGACAACGCCGGCCGCCCCCGGCAACTGCACCGCGTCGACGACACCCGCGTGCGGCTGTCGGCCACCGGCTACGACAGCGCCGGCCGGGCGGCGATCACCACCAAGACCATCGAAGTCGACGGTGAGCCGATCGGCTACCGACCCGGCCTGATGACCGACCTGGATCCCGAGACCGGGGCGATGGGCGACTGCGAGCTGACCCGCGCCTACCCCGACGACGGCGGCTACCCGTTCTCCCGCACCCTCTTCGAACCCTCGCCACTGGGCCGACCTGTCGAATCCGGACGGCCCGGCCGCGCGTTCGCCATCGTCGAGTCGATCCCCGTCGGACAGCGGCACACCGCCCGTACCGACTACCGCCTGAACACAGAGCAGCCGCTCCTGCCCAAGCTGCCCGCCGGGCAGTACCCGCTCGAGGTCAGCACCGACCCCGACGGCCGGGTGATGCGGCTGTGGCGCGACCGGTTGGGTCAGACCGTCGCCGTCGCGCAGGGCGACCTGACCGGCGAAGCAGGAAGCTTCGCGCTCGTGCGCAACCACTACGACCCCTACGGCAACCTGGTGCGCAGGGACCAACCCAACGTCACCGACACCCGGGTGCCCGACCGGGACCGCTTCGTCGAACGATTCGAGTACGACTTCGTCGGCAACCCCGTGTCGGTCACCGGACCCGACCTCGACGGCACCGTCAACCACGTCTACGACACCCTCGGGCGGCTGCGGTTCAGTCAGGGCCCGCAGGCCGCCAGCGAGGGCTATCTCAGCTACCGGCGGTACGACAGCCTCAGCCGGCTGGTGGAGCAGGGCACCTGCGTCGCGGCCTGGAATCGCGACGAGCTGCAACGACATGCCGACGACCCCGCCTGGTTGCCCGGCACCGGCACCTGGCTGGCCCGCTACCGCTACGACGGCGACGGCACCGACCCACTGCTGTACGGCCGGCTGTGGCAGACCTGCACCGGCCCCGCCACCGACGACGCGGCATCCGCGCGCAGCACCTACACCTACGACCAACGGGGCCTGGTCACCACCCGCACGATCCACGTCGCCTCCTACGACGACGCCCCGCACACCGTCGCATTGGACCACGACGCCACGGGCGCGGTCACCGCCATCACCTACGACGCCCAGCTCGGGGCGAACGCGTTCACCGCCCGACTCGCCACCGACGGTTTCAACAACCTGGTCTCGGTCACCGGCGAGCACGCCGGCCAGGACACCGACCTGGCCCGGTTCACCTACACCCCCGGCGGCGCGCTGGCCAGCGAGGTGTTCGCTCCCGGGACCCCGGCGGAGCTCACCCGCGCCTACCGCTACACCCCACCCGGATGGCTGACCCGCGTCGAGGACCGCTACCTGACCGAGACCACCGACTACACCAGCGGCGGATACGACGACAGCGGCTGCCACGACGGCCGCGCCGCCCGAACCGGCACCCGCTTCACCGGCGTACGCCAGGATGGCTTCCTGCCCGATGTCACCGTGCGCTACGGCTACGACCCGCTGGGCCGCCTCGCCGTGGCCGACTGCAGCGCGGGTGAGCGGTTCGGGTTGAGCGGACTGACCTACGACGCGAACGGCAACCTGACGACCCGCACCGCCGCCGGCGTGTCCCAGCGCCTGCACTACCGCGACGGCACCAACCGGCTGTGCACCACGCAGGACGACGACGTGGAGAGCGCCCCGTTCGGCTACGACCGGGACGGCAACGTCACCGACGCGCCGCCGCTGAGCGTGCGCGACCTACGCTACGAGGCGGTCTCCGGGCTTCCCACCAGCCTGACCGGGGCCGCTGGGGCGCTCCGCCTGACCCGCGACGCCGACGGCACGCTGCTCCTGCGCACCACCCACGACCGGCAACGGCTCTCCGTACCGGGCCCTGACGCGGCGCCGCTGGCGCTGCACCACGTCGACCCGGACGGGACCCGGCGGTCCGGCTACCTCATCCCGGGACCCGGCGGCATCATCGCCGTCTGGTCACCGCAGGGCACCGCGTACGTCCTGCGCGGCCGGCTCGGCTCGACCCGCGGCGTCTACGACTCGACCGGCCTCATCGGCGCGTTCACCTACCTGCCTGCCGGTGGATTCCTCGGCACCCCAGTGGACCACGGCGCGAGCGCCACCTACCCGTACCTGTTCACCGGCGCCGAGCGCGACCCGGGCACCGGCCTCTACCTCTTCCCACAGCGCCTCTACGACCCGGACACCGGGCGGTTCCTGAGCATGGACCCGGCCGGGCAGTATCCAAGCCCTTACCTCTACGCCGGCGGAGATCCCGTCAACGGCTACGACCCCAGCGGCGGGTTCGCCTGGTCCTGGCCGGCATTCGGCGCTGTCCTGGGAGGCGTCGCCGTCACCCTGGCCGGATTCGCGCTCACGATCGGGACCGCCGGACTCGCCTGGCCGCTCATGGTGGGCGGCACCCTGCTCGGCGGCCTCCTCATCGGCGGCGGGATCGCCAGCGCCGCCTACGGACTGGGCCACGCCAACGCCGAAGGACCGCAGGCGACCTGGAAGGAGTGGGGCATCTCGGTGGGCCTGGGAGCGGCGTTCGGCCTGGCGGCTGCCGGGCTGGGATTCGTGTCGGCGGCGGCCACCACCAGCGTGGCCGCGTCGCTCGGCATCGAGACGTTCATCGGCACCGGACTCGGCGCCCTCGACGGATTCATCAGCAACGGCGTCACCAACCACCTTCAGGGTCAGGATTTCGGCGCCGGCGCTGGCCTGTCGACCGCCCTGGGAGCGCTCGGCGGAGCCGTCGGCGGGGCCCTCGGCGGTGTTCTGGGCCGCGGCAACATGCTGCGCACGCGGATGACGCTGAGCGCCGGTCGTCGGGCACAGGCAGCCGGCGAAGCAGGGGCCGCCTACGTCATGAACTACGACCAGGGCAGCGTCTGGCACACGCAGATCGGCACCCGCGCGCCAGGCGCGGCCACCACCCGGATCAGCGACCTGAACGCCGACCTCGGCAACGTCAAGGCGACCTTCCGCGGTGGGCAGCACACCACGATCAACGTCCGGAACGTGGACTACGAACCCATGAGCGGAAACGGCATCCCCCGCCGCTACGTACGCCGCATCCACCTGCCCGGACAGAACGTGCAGGCCGCCGACGAGTTCGCGCAGAGGAGCGCGGAGGCGGCGGCGGGTCGTTTCTCGGTCTTCACCAACAACTGCACCACCTACGCCAGCGGCGTGCTCCGGGAGGCGGGCCTGCACCCGCCGCTGTGGGTGCGTTCTCCCACGCTGCTGCAACTGTGGGCCACGACCATCGGCGAGCGGATGCCGAACCAAGTGTGAGAAGAGGACTCCTGGATGCCAGCTGACCCGTCACCGGTGCCCATCGGCACCATCACCGCCTTCGCCGGCAGGCTCGACGTCTCGTGGCTGCGGCCGCAGGGCTGGCTCTACTGCGACGGCGCCGAACTGGATGAGGCGGACTATCCCGCCCTGCACGCCGTGATCGGCGGCAACTACGGCGCAGCCAACGGCAGGTTCCACCTCCCGGACCTGCGCGGACGGTTCGCCCGGGGCGTCGACCTCGGCGCCGGGCGGGACCCCTACGCCAACATCCGCGCCCCTTCCGGGCGCGGCGGGCTCGCCGGCAACAATCCCGGTTCCGCCCAGGACTGGTACACCGCCCTGCCGGGCACCGCGTACTCGGTCGACGGCGGTGGGGCTCACTCGCACCCCGTCGAGCACATGCCGGCCGACACGACCGGAGCGGCGGTAGCCGGCAGCCACTACGGGATCTGGCAGGACAGCCGGTGGATCTGGGGCACCGGCGTGCACACCCACTCCGTCGACGGCGGCGGCGACGCCGAGACCCGCCCCATCAACACGTACGTCTACTTCGTCATCAAGTTCGACGGATGAGGTGATCATGACAACCAGCTCACGGACAGAACCGGCCGGGGTGATCGGCGTCGCCGGTGTGCTCGTCGGCACCGTCGTCGGCTACGGCGCCGTCGTCTCCGGCAACGATCCCGCCCCACAGGGGTGGCTGCTGTGCGACGGCAGCGCCGTGTCCCGAACCACGTACGCCTGCCTCTACAGCGTCCTCGGCGACATCCACGGCAGCGGGGACGGCACCAGCACCTTCAACCTGCCCGACTACCGGGGCCGGTTCCAGCGCGGCGTCGACGACGGCAGCGGGCGCGACCCCGACGCCGGCACCCGCACCCCCGCGAACCCCGGAGGTCTCAGCGGCGACCGCGTCGGCTCGGTCCAACCGAGGGCCACCGGCCTGCCAGCTGGCGACTGCCTCGCTACCAATCACAGCGAGGACCACCACCACTGGGTGCCGAACCTGCCGGACGACAACTCCCACCCCTGGGCCGCCGGATCGCATTACGCCGACTGGAACGACGGCAGCCGCAACACCAGCAACAACGGTTGGCACACCCATGGGCTCAGCGGCGGCGACCAGGACAGCTGCCCGGTGAACCTCTACCAGAACTACCTGATCTTTTACGGCACCCCTTCGTGAGGAGCACCAGATGAGTGAGCAGGACCTGCCCGTCGTGCCGACAGGCCACTTCGTCATCGGGGCGGTGCTGGCCTACGGCGCCGGCAACCCACTCGACCAGTACGGGCTGGAAGAGCAGGGTTGGATGTACTGCGACGGGCGGCTGGTCGGCCGCGCCGACTACCCTGATCTCTTCGCGGTGATCGGCACCCTGCACGGCGGTGGGGACGGAACGACCACGTTCAACCTGCCCGACTTCCGCGGCTACCTGTTGCGCGGCGTCGACGACGGCGCGGGGCGTGACCCGGACGCGGGCAGCCGGAGCGAGCCGGCGCCCGGCGGTGCCGCCGGTGACCGCTGCGGCTCCACGCAGAAGCACGCCACCGGCCGGCCCAGACAGGCGTTCACCCTGGACAGCGACGGCGACCACAGCCACGAGGTCTACGGCGTGCCGCAGGACAAGTCGTCCACCCCCATCGCCGGATCGCACCGCGCCATCTGGAACGACAACGGCGGGAACACCGGCTCCGCAGGGTCACACCAGCACTTCATCACCTCCGGCGGCGACGCAGAAACGCGTCCCGACAATGCCTACGTCAACTTCGTCGTCCGCTACCGCGCATGACAGACCTCTCTGTCTCGACAACGGACAGTTGACCTGCCTGGACGGGCGTAACGGTCACCCGCGGACCCCGCCAATTTCTTCAACGCGGGCTCGCTGGAACGCTCCGTCAGCCTGCGGACCGCCGACTACGTCCGACTGGCGCAGCCTTCGGTCCACGCCATCACCGAGCCGGAACCCGGTTTACAGCGGACCGGCGAGCCGCCCTTGTAAGGGGCGGCCTACGGCAGACGCCGCGCCGTGAGGACCGCAACGGCGTCGTCGGTTCCGCCGACCGGCACGGTGGCTTCGGACGACGACGGCGGCGGTAGACGCACCGCACCGACCGCGACTCCGGAGATGACCAGCACGCTGGCCAGGATCGTGACGGCGGTAAGGGGCTCACCCTGGAAGACGGCCGCAGCGCCCAGACCGAACACCGGTATCAGCAACGCGTAGGGGGCCACCGGTGTGGCTCCGTGGATCCGGATCAGGTATCCCCAGATCGCGTAACCTAGCAGCGTCGCGACCCAGGCCACGTACACGGCGGCGACCACACCGGACACCGACAGCGAGCGCAGCGCGGCGAGGTCTTCCTGAACGCCCTCGAAGACGGCCGAAAGGATCAGCAACGGAAGGGGCGGAACCACGCTCACCCAGACCATGAACCGGAACATGTCCGGCGGGTTGGCCTTGCGGGTCGCGATGTTCGCCAGTCCCCAGCAGGCGGCAGCAGCCAGCACCAACAGGAACCCGGCGACCGGCGTCGTCCCACCGAGCCGCGTGCCCACCAGGACGATCCCGGCCATGGCGACGCCCAGGCCGACCAACTGCACCGCCCTGGGCCGCTCGCGCAGCAGCAAAGTGGCGAGAACAATGGTGAACGCCGCCTGACTCTGCAACACCAGGGAAGCAAGTCCGGCGGGCATTCCGACGTGCATCCCGATAAAGAGGAAACTGAACTTCAGCACGCCGAGCACTATTCCGACGATGAGAACCCACCGCCAGGCGACCAGTGGCGAACCGACGAAGAAGACCGCCGGTATCGCGGCGAGGATAAAACGCAGAGCGGAGAAGAGCAGCGGCGGGAAGTCTTGCAGGCCCACATCGATGACAACGAAGTTCACGCCCCAGACCGCCGCGACGAAAACGACCAGCCCGACATGAGTCAGCTTCATCGCGATCTCCTCACCGCACATCCTCCTACCCGGCACGCGCCACCGGACCCGACCCATGATGTCTCATCCGGCGTCGCCGCCAAGGACCCGAAGGCTGACACTTTCTAATGGGAGTTCGTTAGCATGGCTTCACTACACGATCTGGGCCGACTGCGTGCGCTGCACGCCGTGGCGACCTTCGGTTCCATCAGCGGGGCAGCGTCGGCGCTCGGCTACACGCCGTCCGCCGTGTCACAGCAGATCGCCAAGTTGGAGCGGGAGGCCGGCGCCCCCCTTCTCGACCGCGAGGGCCGCCGGGTGGCGCTGACCCCCGCTGGGCAGATCCTCGCGCAGACGGCGGGGGAGGTGCTGGCAGCCCTGGAGCGGGCGGAGACCCGACTGAAACTCCAGCACGGAACGCCGACCGGGCGCCTCACGCTCGCCGCCTTCCCGACGGCCTGCCGGGGACTCCTGCCGGACGTGCTGGTGCAGCTGACCCGCCGGCACCCCGGCCTGGACCTCCGCGTGTCGGAGGTGGACCCCTTCCGCGGCGTCGACCTGGTGGCCGAGGGAGAGGTGGACGTCGCCGTCGTGCACGACTGGCACAACACCCCGCTGGTCCTCCCCGACGGCTTGCGGTGCACCCCCTTGGGCGACGACGTCGCCGACGTGCTCCTGCCGGCCGGGCATCCATTGGCAGGCCGGGACGAGGTCTCCGCCGATGACCTGGTCGCCGAACGGTGGATCAGTCAGCGGCCCGGATCGATGTGTCACGCGTGGCTGCTGCGGACCTTCGCCGAGCGGGGCCGGCAGCCCGACATCACCTGCCAGGTGGACGAGTACCAGTCCCAGGTGTCGTTGGTGGCCGCCGGACTGGGCGTCGCGTTGCTGCCCCGGCTGGGCCGTGGGCTCCTGCCGTCGGAGGTCGTGGCACTGCCGCTGCGGCCAACCAGCTCCCGGCAGATCATGGCCGTGCTGCGGGCGAGCACCAGCGACCGGCCGGCGATCACCGCCGCCCTCGACGCGTTGCACGAAGCATCCGCTGCTCGGACCGCCCACTCTGATTCCCCGAATGTCGCGATGTCCCCACGACATTCGACGACTGGCTGACCAGGAGCCTCTCGGCGATTTCCGATACGTCGAAGTGATGCGCTTGGGCGGGGCCAGTTGCAAACTGCGAGATTGCGACTTGACCACGTGGCACTTCCTCCCCCCATTGCAGGGATCGAAGGGGTTGCCGGACGGGGGCGCAATTGAGGTTCAATCACAAGGCCGCTCGCTGGGTGACGGCGTTGCCGTGAGATGGCAGCGTGGCACCACCGTGGACCTTCGATACGAGACCTTGTTCGGCAAGGGCGGCGATGTCGCGCCGGATAGTGAGCTCGCTGACGCCGAACTCGCGGGCGAAATCGCGAACCCGTACCGCGCCCTGTCCGCGTAGTTCGGCGAGCAGGCGCTTCTGCCGCTGTGCGCTGAACAACCGACCAGTTCCCACGATGCGTATGCTCCTAACGGGCGAGCCAGCCTCCGTCCACCGGAAGGACGGCCCCGTGCACGTACCGGGCGGCGTCGGAGGCGAGGAAGACCGCGGCGCCCATGAGATCCTCGGAGGTGCCCCAGCGGCCGGCCGGGATGCGGTCGCGGATTGCACGTTCCCGATCTGGGTCGGCGCGCAGGGCCGCGGTGTTGTCGGTCGCCTGACACAGGTGGAATACCGCGTCGAGGTCGACGCGCAGCACGGAGTTCCAGTCCTCTGCTGAGTGGGTGACGGCGGCCGCGCGGCGGATGATGCCGGCGTTGTTCACCAGAATGTCGAGACGGCCGAGTCCGGCGGCGGCCGTCTCGACGGCGTCGGCGAGTTCGTCTGGCCCGGCGGCGGCAAGGTCGGCAGGTACAAGGAGGGCCCGCCGACCGAGCTTCTCCACCGCGGCGATCGTTTCGGCGGGGTCGGTGCGGCCCAGCAGGGCGATGTCGGCACCCGCCTGGGCCAGCGCGGTCGCGACGGCCTGACCGATGCCGCGGTTCGCGCCGGTGACGAGGGCGACCCGCCCGTCGAGGCGGAAGGCGTCCACGACCATCGTCACAGGCCCAGGTTGCGCAGGGTCGGGACGGTCTGGCCGACCCAGGCCAGGTCGGCGTCCTCGCGGGCGCCCTGGGTGCGCTGGGTGCCGCCCAGGAACCACAGGAAGTACGTGGTGTAGCCGGGTGCGCTGACGACGGTGTGGTAGCCCTCCGGCATCATCTGCATCACGTGATCCCGGATGGTGACGTTCTCCTCGTATCCGTCGTCGGTGTAGACCCGGCTGATGCCGAACCCGTTCGGCGGGTTGACCCGGTAGTAGTACATCTCCTCGTGCGCCGCCTCGGCGGGCAGGTCGTCGACCCGGTGCCGGTGCGGCGGGTAGGTGCTCCAGTTTCCGGACGGCGTGTAGGTCTCGCCGACGATGAGCCGGCGGGCGGGCAGGTCCGGTTGGCTGACCTCGGTGAGGATCTGGTGGTAGGTCCGACCGAAGTTGGCCGCCCCCCAGCGCCCGCTGGCGACCTGTTCCGGTGCGATGACGTACGGATCGGTGGCCAGGTCGCTGGGGGCGCTGGGCAGGGCGATCTCCACGTCGGTGACCGCCTCCACCATGATGGTGGCGCCCGCTGGAACGTACACCGAATGCGGCTTGCCGGAGAAGACGTCGGCACGCTGGCCGACCTCCGGGAAGCGGTGGTCGGCGACGGTGAAGTTCGCGGTGCCGCCGAGGATGACCGCCAGGATCTCCCGGTCGCCGGACCCGCCGGTCCAGGACTGACCGGCCGACAGCTTCAGGAGGGTGAAGTCCAGTAGCCGGCAGGGGTTGACGGGCAGCGTGTTGTGGCCGTCGACGGCGGGAATGGTGCAGTGGTATCGGTAGTTCATGGTCACCTTTCGAGGATCCGTGGGGTTGGGGCGGGTCACCAGGGACTGGTCCAGCCGGGGATGGTGGCGCGGGTGAGGGCTTCCAGGTAGAAGTAGTCGCCCCAGAGGGTGCCCTCGTCGACGCCGATGCCCTTGGGTTTGTCGTAGACGCCGTGCAGGAGGAGCGCGTTCGAGTCCATCGGGCCACCGGCGGCGTAGTTGTCGACCAGGGAGCGCAGGATTCGGCGGGCCGCATCTCGGTAGCCCTTCGCACGCGCCGCGTCGACGACGCTGCCAGCGAGCTCGGCCAAGCCGCAGGCGGCGATCGCGGCGGCGGAGCTGTCGCGCTCTTCGCCACTGCCGTCGCTGAACTCAAGGTCCCAGTAGCCGACGTGGTCAGCCGGCAACCGTGCGAGAAAGTGGTCCGCGCAGGTTGAGGCGGCGGCAAGCAGCGTGGGGTCACCGGTGTACCGGTGGTTCAGGGTGAAACCGTAGATGCCCCAAGCCTGTCCGCGGGCCCAGCAGGTGTCGTCCCCGTGGCCCTGTTCGGTCTCACCGCGCAGCGGCGCACCGGTCTCCGGGTCCCAGTAGAAGGTGTGGAAGGTGGTGCCGTCCGGACGCAGGATGTGCTCGCGCAGTTGTGCCGTGTGTCGGCGGGCGGCCGTGGCGTAGCGGTCGTCGCCGGTGGTCTGGCTGGCCCAGTAGAGCAGCGGCGTGTTCATCAGGCTGTCGATGATGGTGCGGCCGCGTTGGCGGGGGTCGGCCAGGTCGCCCCAGGCCTGGATGATGCCCGCGGGTTCGAGGAAGCGGGTCATCAGGTGGTCGGCGGCGGCCAGGGCCGCCGTCCGGGCGCGCCGGTCGCCGGTGCGCCGGGCCGGCGTGACGCAGGCGAGGGTGTAGAGGAAACCGAGGTCGTGCGTTTCCAGGTCGATGCCGCCGCGCACCCGGTCGGCAAAGCTGTCCACGTGTGACTGTGCGGCCTGCAGATAGCGCTCGTCAGCGGTCAAGTCGTGAGCGAGCCACAACATGCCGGGCCAGAAGCTGGTGGTCCAGCCGACGTTGGCGCCTTCCGGCTGGCCAGCGGTCGGTGGTCGCAAGGGGTAGCGGTTGGCGACGGTGGTGTCTGCCGGGTACCGCGTGCCGAAGGTGTCGATGTTCGCCTCGATGGTCCGTATCGCGGCGGTCACCGCGGCCGCCATCGCTTCGGCGTCCGGGCTGGGACGGACGTTGGTCGCCGTCATGGATGCTGTTCTCCCTCGTGTGTCCGGTCCGGTGCCGGGCAGGTGTTTCGTCGGCGTCCCGGCTCGATCGCCGGGAGGGCGGAGGTGATCAGGTGCTCCGGGCCGCAGCCGTCGGTGGGTCGAGCGCGGCCCGCAGGCTGTACCGGCTGTTGGACCACACGACGTACAGCAGCGGCGCGGCCGCGACGCCGAGCGCTATCGCGGGACGGGCCGCGAAGAGCTGCGCCAGCAATGCCAGTACCAGCAGTGACGCGGCGGTGAGGTACCAACGGCGCACCGCCAGGTAGGCGCAGGCACGGGCCACGTCGCGCAGCCGCGCGGCGGGCCGTTCGGCGATGGTCACCAGGCCGAGGAGCGTGGTGGCGGCGGTGAGCACGGCGAGCACGGCGAGGATCGGCAGCGTGAGCGCACCCACCCGATGGCCCCACGACGCGTACGCGTCGACGCCGAGGACGACCAGGACCGCGGTGGCCGCGGAAGTCCAGAGGATGGCCCGGCGGGCGGTGACCCGCCAGGTGCCGCCGAACGTGCGTAGCAGGCTGCGAGATCCACCGGACGAGTAGTCGGACATGACTGCGAAGATGCCGCACAGGCCCGGCGCGCACAGCGGGGCGGCCAGCGCGTACAGCGGCCAGGAGCGCGCCGCCTCGGTGGTGAACGTGAGGGCCACCAGTGGCAGGCAGCCGAGCACGAGCAGCAGGTTGCTGACGAGCGCGGTGTAGACGCCGTCGAAGACGGCGGTGATGGTGTGGTGGCGCGAACGCATGGACCTCAACCCTTCAGTCCGGTCGTGGCGATGCCCTCGATGAAGTAGCGCTGGCCGAGCAGGAAGATGACCGCGACGGGCAGCACGGACAGCACGGAGCCCGTCATGATCAGCGCGTACTCGGCGTTGTACTGGGAGATGAAGGTGTTCAGCCCGAGCTGGATGGTGCGCAGCTCCGGACTGCGCAGGTAGATCAGTGGGCCGAGGTAGTCGTTCCAGGTGGTCACGAACGTCAGCAGGGCCAGGCTGGCCAGCGCCGGTCGGGACAGCGGCAGCATGATCCGTCGGTAGATGCCGAACTCGCTGAGCCCGTCCACCCGCGCCGACTCGCTCAGCTCCTCGGGGATCGTCTCGTAGAACTGCTTCATCAGGAACACGCCGAACGCTCCGAACGCCTGTATCGCGACGATCGACCACAGCGTGTTCGACAACTGCAACTTCGACATGAGGATGAACTGCGGGATCATGTACGACTGCCAGGGCACCGCGATCGTCCCGACGTACGCCAGGAAGAGCGCGTTGCGGCCGGGAAAGCGGACCCGGGCGAAGCCGTAGGCGGCGAAGCTGCCGGTCACCACCTGGAGGAGGGTGACGACCATCGACAGCAGCAGCGTGTTCCCCAACCACGTCGTCATGTCCGAGCGCTGCCAGATGTCGAGGTAGTTGCGCCACACCACGGGATCGGGGAGCCAGGTGATCGGGATGGTGAAGACGTCGCTGTTGGTCTTCAACGACGCCACCACCATCCAGTAGAACGGCAGCAGCAGCCCGGCCGCCGCGAGCACGAGGGCGGCGTACCCGACGAGCCGCCAGCCCCGGGACGCGACCCGCCGGCTGGGTGGTCTGCCGCTGCCGGGCACGGTGATGGCCGGGGCGGGCGCGGCGAGGTCGGTCGCGGTCATCAGCTGTTCCTCCGCTTGTTGACCATGAACTGGATGACCGTGATGCTGAAGCAGATGGCGAACAGGACGACGGAGACCGCAGAGGCGTAGCCGAACTGGTTCTCCTCGAAGCTTTTCTGGTAGATGTACTGCGAGAGCACCAGGGTCGACTGGCCAGGTCCGCCGCCGGTCATCACGAGGATGAGGTCGAAGACCTTGAAACTTTCGATGGTGAGCAGCACGGTGACGAAGAAGGTGGTGTGTCGCAGCCCGGGAAGGGTCACGTGCACGAACCGCTGCCACGGTGTGGCGCCGTCGGTCTCGGCCGCCTCGTAGAGCTGGGCCGGGATGGTCTGCAGGCCGGCCAGGAACAGCAGCATGTAGTAGCCCATGTACCGCCAGGTGCCGACGATGATGACCGCCGGCATCGACCAGGTCGACGACGTGGTCCAGCCCGGCGCGTTGTCCACCCCGACGGCGCCGAGCAGAGCGTTGATCGGGCCGTACTCCGGGCTGAACAGCTGGTTCCACACGACCGCGATCGCCACGATCGAGGTGATGTAGGGGAAGAAGGCGACGGTGCGGAAGAACCGTACGCCGCGCAGTTTGCGGTTGAGCAGCAGCGCCAGCCCGAGTGACGCCGCGAGGGTCAGTGGGATGTGGAAGACGGTGTAGTAGACGGTGTTGCGCAGCGCGGTCCAGAAGCTCGCGTCGCCCCACATTCGCCGGAAGTTGGCGGTGCCGGTCCACTCGGCCACCCCGAAGACGTTCCAGTTGGTGAAGGCCACGTAGAACAGCACGACGACGGGTAGCAGGGTGAGCACGGCGAAGCCGACGAAGTTGGGAAGGATGAACGACCAGCCGGCGACCGTGTTGCGCGACACCAGCCGCCGGTTCCTGGGTCTCGTGTGCGGCAATGTTGCCATTGGGAGTCTCCGGGAGCGTTCGGCATGGTGGTGGGACCGGCGTGCGGCTCAGGCGCGCCGGGCCCACCATCAGCTCACTGGTTGAGGACCTCGTTCTTGGCGCGGGCCTGCGCCTCGCTCAGCGCCGCGTCGACGCCCTTGCTGTCGGAGAGGATCGCCGAATGCGTCTCGTTGAGGAGGTTCTGCAGGCCGGCGGTGTGCTTCGACACCGGGTTCTCCGGCTTGACGGTGTGCTTGGCGTAGGCGAACTTCGACAGGTCGTCCTGCGGTACGCCGTCCAGCCCGAACAGCGTCGCGGTGACCGCGTCGGTGACCTGGGCCGGGGTGATGCCGATCCCGGCCAGCGCCTTGGCGGCATCCGGGCCGCCGGCGTACTGGAGGAAAGCCTTGGCCGCGGCGGCCTTCGACTTGTTGATCTTCGGGTTGATCCCCAAGCCGGTCGGGTCGCCGAAGGTGACCGGTGTGGCGGAGTTGCCGGTGGTGGACTTGTCGAACTGCGGCGCCGGTGCGATCCCCCACTGGAACGTGTCGGCGTCACCGCTCTTTCGCTGGTTGAGCAGCGTGGCCACGTACCAGGTGCCCATCAGCAGCATCGCCGACTGCTGCTTGCCGAACTGCGCCTGGTAGGTGAGTTTGTTGGTCTTCGCGGTGCCGAAGGTCGGCTGCGCGCCGGCCGCCTGCAGGTCCAGTGACCGTTCGTAGTACGGCTTCAGGTAGCCGAAGTCCCCGGAGAGCAGGTCCGCGTTGGGGGTCTGGGCGAGCGCGAATCCCTGCACTGTCGACTGGAAGGTGTGCTGGTAGGCGCCGGTCGCGTTCGAGCCTGCCCCCTTCAGCCCGGTGTGCAGCCGCTTCGTCGCGTCGGTGTAGTCGTCCCAGGTCCAGCTGCCGTCCGGTGGCGCCACCTTCGCCTTCGCGAACAGCTCCTTGTTGTAGAACAGCACCCACGAGTCCTGCCGGTACGGCACCGCGTACGTCTTGCCGTCCACCTGGTACGACGCGAGCGCCGGGACCGAGTCGAGACCGGAGGTGGCGTCGGAGACGTCGAGCAGCTGACTACCGCTCTGGTACGTGTAGAAGTTCTTGAGGTTCTTCATGACGTAGACGTCCGGGGCGGTGCCGGCGGCCAGGTCCGTGATCATCTGGGTGTCGTAGTCGTTGCCTGCGGCGTACTCCTTGAGCTCCACCGTCACGTTCGGGTGGGTCGCCTTGAAGCCGTCGGCGAGCGTCTTGAACTCCGGCGTGGAGTCCAGGCTCCAACCCGCCAAGGTGATCGTCACCGGGGCATTGGGGTCGGCCGGCTCGTCCTCGCCGCCACAGCCGGCGAGGACGAGTGTCAGCGCCGTCGCGGCACTGACGGAAGCCAATATTGCGCGCTTCATCCCTTACTCCTTAGGTCAGAGGCCTCGGATGGGCCGCCCGGACTACTACCTGGTTGCTGGAATGCGGATGTGGCCCGCTCAAGGTCCAGTCGGGTCATGGTGTTCGCCCCGTCCGGCCAGACGACCGCAACATGAAAACCGCCGTCGTCCTCGCCCAGCGCGACCCGGCAGCCCTGTCTGACCGCGACCGCGGGATCTCTGGACAGCTCGGCGAGGACGACGACCCACGCACCGGGCTGAACCGAGTGATCTACCCAGGGCACCACCAGCCCACCCGCCATCGGCCCGCCGTCGGGAACGGACGTGGCACCGGCCGTACCACCGCCGTGCACGCCGTCGAGTCGGCTCGTCAAGCCCGCGCCGGTCACGCTGACCGCACCGCCGTCGAAGGCTGCCGTCGCACCACCGGCAACGGCCCAACCACCGATCCGCAGGCGCAACGAGGCTGCGTCAACATCGTCGGCGAGATCGTCGACACGGACCAGACGCAGCTCCCAGGGCCCGTGGACCAGCGAGTACACAGTGAGGCTGCCGGCCGGCCGGAACGTGCCGGCACGGCCACCGCCGTGGTCACGGTGGCCCGGGTCCGGATCAACCCAGTGGGCGAGGGTGCGCGAACCAGCCACACCCACACCATCGCCGTCGACATGCACCGTCAGCAGACGCATGCCGGCACGATGCGTGGCTCTGCCCCTTCGGTCGACGAGGGTGACGGACTGGTCGAGGGGGTTGGCCCAGCCGCTCTCGTCGAGCACCGGGCTGGTCGCGGTGGAGTAGCCGAGCCGGGCGTAGAGCGGCGAGTCACCCACGGAACTTCCCTCGACAGCGTGGTCGGTGCCGTGGTTGATCACCCGGACGATGCCGTCGGCGCGGGTGGCCGAGACCAGCCAACCCGGCGCGCGAACGGCGCGGACGGCGTCCCGCTCCTCGACAGGCAGCGGCTCCTCCGGCACCATCCACACGGGGTGGTCGGCGGGCAGGACGATGCCGAGCAACCCCTTGCTGGCCCAGTACGGCGAGCCGGGCCCAGAGTAGGCCTGGGCCAACCGCGGCCACGGCCCGTGCCAGCCCATGGTGAGCAGACCGCGATCATCGAACGCGCCGCGGTCGACGAAGTGGCGCACGATGCCGGTGGCCGCGCGGCGCAGCTGGCCAAGACTGACCGACGGCACCCCCGCGATCGCGCCGACCCAGAACGGCGCTGCGGCCGCGAACCGGTAGATCAGGCTCCGCCCCTGCACCAGCGGCGACCCATCCGAGCCTACGAGCGCGACCGCGTCACGCAGGTACCGGTCGAGGCCGGCCAGGTCCCGCTCGCGGCGCCCCGCCGCCAGATCCTCCGCTCCGACCATCCGGGCCCACAGCGTCGGATAGACGTGCAGCGCCCAGCCCACGTAATGGTCGTAGGCGCGCTCGGACCCGTCGGACATCCAGCCGTCCGCGCGGGCGAAGCTGTCATGGGTGGCCAGGTCCTCTGCCATCTCGTCCAGTGAGTGCGGCCCGCCCACCGAGCGTAGGAAAGTCTGCACGACCAGCCGGAACCAGACCCAGTTGATCCGCGGGTAGGTGGCATCGCCGACCGCCGGGGCCAGGTAGTCCACCACCCGCTCCCGCACCTCGGATGAGAGACGGTCCCAGATCCACGGACGGGTCAGGTCGAGGACGAGCGCGAGGGAGGCGGCCTCGACCTTCGCCTGGGGGTGCTCGTCCAGCCGCACCCAGCGGTCCGTAGATCTCGGGTCGGTACCGACCGCGATTCCCGCTGCGTAGCGGTCGACGAGCTCGTCGACACCCACTCCGTTCGCGCCGGCGATACGGAAACCGGCCAGCAGAAACGTTCGGGCGAACCCCTCCAGGCCGTCGACGGCCCGTCCGTAGCCCCCTTGCCGGCCAGGAACGACTACCAGAGAGTGGCTGGGCGACGCGAAAGGCCGGACGGCAGCGAGCATGCGGTCAGCCAGCGCCAACCAGTCATCCCGGCTCCAGGTCTTGGCAGCGCGGGCAGCCCACTCGGGCTCGGACCCCGGAGCACCGGTCCCACCAACCATCATCCGCGGTCCTGTCGCATCGATCCGCCTCCAAGAGCGCGTCGGAGCGGTGCGTTGCCCGCGCACGTGACGCGCAGGCAACAGCGAGGTTTCCGAAGTAAAACGCTCACATCAGAACAAGTCAATGCTCTTACCGAACTTCGATGACCACAATGGATCAAAAGGCCACAGGATATCGCCACACCTTGACCGCCGTCTCCTCGAACAGCAAGAAGCGATCTGATACGGTCAGTTTCGCTCACATCTGCTCTACGTGCGAGGAGTCATGGCCGCTGCTGACCGCTTCACCGGCCCACTCGCCTCGGCCTGGCCGGATGTCGGTGTCGCCCGACTCGAATGGCTACTCACGTCCCCCGAGCTGACTCTGCCGGTGCCCCCGGCGCACCATCGCGGCGTCTGGGCCGAACCGCACGTGCACGGTCCTACCCTGGCTGACCTGCGGGCAACCGCCGAGCGCGACCGGACCACCCCATGGCCGACCCCACTGGCCAACCAGTACGCCCGATACCACCGGTACGGCGACCGCGAGACGTATGAGCGGCAGGTCTTCGCCCGGCAGCGGCGGCTCACCCGCGCCTCTCTCATCGCCGCCGTGACCCTCGACAATGGCTGGCTCGACGAGATTGTCGACGGGGTGACACTGCTGTGCGAGCACAGCAGCTGGTGCTGGCCCGCCCACGACGACGCCCGCACCGTGCACGGCACGGTGTTGCCCACCGTGACCGACCCGTACCTCGACCTCGGTGCCGGTGAGGTCGCCGCGCAGCTGGCCTGGATCGACCACCTGCTCGGCGAGCCGCTCGACGTGCGCGCGCCCGGCCTGCGTGCCAGCGTCCGCTACGAGGTAGACCGCCGCGGGCTGACGCCGTTCACCACCCGCCGAGACTGGCACTGGCTCGGCCTCGACGGCGACGTACGCAACTGGAACCCGTGGATCCACGGCAACGTCCTCGTCGCCGCGCTGCGGCTCGTCGACGACCAGACCCGGCGGGCGCAAACGTTCGGCCCGGACCGGTACGGCATCTGGACCATGCAAAGCGCCTGGCACAACGTCCCGCACCCCCGTGCGACGGGTCAGTCACCCGGCCGGGGCTCCACCGCCCGCCATGTCACCCACGTTGCCGACGACATCAGGTCCGCGGCCACCATGGATATTGCCCCCGCGTATCCGAGGTCCGACCTTCGGCACTGGTGGCGCGCCGCGCGGTTTGAGCGTCGCGGCGGACATGTCGAGATCGTCGATACCTGGGCAATCGACCCGGCCGTCGAACCGCCGCCGACCCACGTACACCTGCTCGTCGCCGGTGCCGGCCGGATCCGGCTCAGCTGGCGTCCGGCGTCCGCCCTTTGCGCCGCGACAGTGCGCCCGATCGAGGACCCTATGCTCCTCGACGTGTGGGGAGCGCGGCTGCACCGGCTCGCGATCGACGTCACCGCGTTCGGCCCAAGCGGCGAGCTCGTCCTCACCGTGGAGGAGCTTCCACCGCACGAAGCGCTCCACGGAGGTGCCCCATGACAAAGGACAGTCCCACCGCCGGTATGGCGGAGGCTCGAGGGCCGCTGCAGGTCGCCCGCCGCCAGCAACTGCTCGAGGCGTTGCAACGCGACGGGGCGATGCGCATCTCGGACCTGTCCCAGGCGCTCGGCGCCGCGCCGGTCACCATCCGTCGCGACATCGCGCAGCTCGCCGCCGAAGGCCTGGTCAGCCGGGTTCACGGTGGGGTTGCGCTGATCACGCCGGACGACCCCCCGATCACCGACGAAGCAACCGGTGCCGGCCCCGATGCGCTCGGCGGCCGCACCCTCGGCATGCTGGTGCCTTCGATGGACTATTACTGGCCGGATGTGGCCCGCGGCGCCGAGGAGGCCGCACGCGAGCTCGACATGCGCGTGGTGCTGCGCGGCTCCTCGTACGACACGGAGGACGACAAACCCCAGCTCGCCCGGCTCGTGGAGCGGATGGCCGTCGACGGCCTGATCATCGCCCCACGCATGGACGCACCCACCTCGGAGCGGACCATTGAGTGGCTCGATCAACTCGGCTTTCCCGTCGTCCTGCTGGAACGCACGGCCGCGGTGGGTAGCCATCATGCTGTGATGGAATCGGTGGTCACCGACCATGCGCTCGGCGCGGCCATGGCGGTTCGGCACCTCACCTCCCTCGGGCACCGCAAGGTCGGTCTCGTGGTCGCCGCCAACAGCCCCACCAGCCAGCACGTGAGGCGCGGCTGGCTCGACGCCACCGCGGAGTGCGGCCTGGACCCGAACGCCACAGTCGCGGCTGCGGTGCCGGACGCCCGCGCACCGGAGCGAGACACCGCGCTCGACGCCGTCCTGCGCCAGTGCCAGGTGACCGGCACCACCGCGCTGCTGGTGCATGCCGACCCTGAGGCGATCGCGTTGGTGCAACACTGCGAGGAGCGGCACTTGACCGTGCCCGGCGACGTGTCCATCGTGGCGTACGACGACGAGGTGGCCGAGCTGTTCAGCCCACCGCTGACCGCGGTCCGGCCGCCACGGCGTTCCATTGGCCGCGCCGCCGTGCGACTCGTTGCCGACCGGCTCACCGACCCCGAGCGTCCCGCGCACCGGGTCGTGATCAGCCCGTCCCTGCGCGTACGCGAGTCGACTGCACCGCCGAGGGCATGACGGGCCGCTGGCGTCCCGGACGGGTCGCCGGCCCGGGTCCGCGATCGCACCGCAGCGCGGCCGGGGCCAGCCATCCTAGCCGGCCGGCATCGGACAGCCGGGCTGCCTGGTTCCGCGCGGGCGAGTCCGGCGGCGCTACGGCGCACACCCCGGGCACCGGGTCATGTTCGGTGTGCCCGGGTGTGCCCGTGACAAGTGGGTGGTCTCGAAGGAGATCACCCATCCACCCCTGATCGACGACGAGACCTTCGAGCAAGCTCAAGCCCTACTCACCCGTCGCGGACGAGCCGTCGACCGTCAGGAACGCCAACGCCGCACCCGCAACCCCTACGTCTTCCGGGGGAAGATCTACTGCGCCGTCTGTCAGCGACGCATGCAAGGCCAGTACAACCACGGCGCCTACTACCGCTGCCGCTTCCCCCAGGAATACGCCCTCCAACGAGGTCGAACACCCCCGCAACCCTCACCGGAAGGGCCAGGCGACGCCGCTCTCGCAGGTCGCCCAGATCGAACTCCCCGCGCGCTTCGAGGCCGACGACGAGGAAGAACAGCGTCATCAACTTACCCTCGTGATCGGTCAAATCCGGTGCCAGCCTGGCCGTTCGCGGTCGCCCTTCGCCTCCGCAAATCCACCGGCCAACCCCCTGGCGGGCCCCGGGGGTTGTCGATCGTGGGACACAGGCCGGTGCGCTGGGTCTCGAGGACCAGCAGCGCGAAGGCCATCCAGTGCGGCGTGCCGATTCGTCAGGCGGAGAGAACTGCAGATCTCAGGGAGTTCATCGCGTGGAAGGCCCGCGACTTGGCCGTTCCTATCGGCACGGAAAGAAGTTCGGCGGCATCGCCTGCGCTGCGGCTCTGCAGGTAGATTTCCTCGAACGCTCTGCGGCGCTCGGGGCTCAGCTTGCGGAACGCGTCCAGCATGGATTCGCGGGCCACGACGAAGTCCAGTGGGTCGGCCGGCGAGGAATAGTTCTGCAGTTCACGTTCGCCCTGGAACTCCTGGGGCCGCCGGACGCGCTTGCGCGCCTCGTCCGCCGACACGTTACGAGCGATCGTGAAGAGCCAAGACTGGATGTGGTCCTCGTCGACCGGGACGTCGCCGATGTGCCGCCACACCTTCAACATTGTCTCCTGCAACAGGTCTTCAACGATCTGCGGCCGGTAGGTGTTGATTCGTTTGAGATACCGGAGCAGGACGCCGGAACGTTCCTCGAAGATCTGGCGCAACTTCTCCCCGTCACACCGCCGGAGAGAATTCCGGTCGTCGTCTCGTCGGAGTTGCCCCGACTCTCCGGCGATGTACGGGCTGTCGTCCGGGCCGTCGAGGCGCGGAGCATGAATGGCCATCAATAACTCCTGACAGCGTGGTCAGGTCAGCGGGTGGCCGCCGCCCGCGTGCAGGCACGTCGGGGGGCGGCGGGCCGACTTTGCTTTAGCGAGGAACTCCGGTCGGAGCAGCCTTCTCACTTCCAGGCTTGGTCACGGACAGCCTGCGGCCGAGGAACTCGCGGATGATCGTGGCAACCGCGTCGCCGGCGCTCTCGAGCAGGAAATGGCCGCCCTCGAGCAGGTGGATCTCGGCGTCGGTGGCGTCGGTGGCGAAGGCCCGCGCACCGTCCGGGCCGAAGATCTCGTCACCGCGGCCCCACACCGCCAGCACCGGTACGCCACTGCTGCGCAGGTATTCGTGCAGACGAGGGTAGAGCGGTGGGTTGGTGGCGTAGTCGCGGAACAGGGCAAGCTGGATGTCGTCGTTGCCGGGCCGGCTTAGCAGGGCGTAGTCGTGGTGCCAGGTGTCGGGGCTGATCAGGGTCTCGTCGGGGGTGCCGGTGACGTATTGCCAGCGGGTCACGTCCAGGGTGAGCGCCGCACGGATGGCGGACTCGGTCTCCGGGGTCTGCTCCTTCTGGTAGTTCCAGACCGTCTGCCAGAAGCTCTCGACGAAACCCTCCTCGTACCCGTTGCCGTTCTGCGTGATGATCGCCGTGATCGCCTCGGGATCACGCAGGGCCAGCCGGAATCCGACAGGTGCCCCATAGTCCTGCACGTAGATGGCGTACCGCGTGATGCCGAGTTGCTTAAGCAGCTCGGCGGTGAGGTCGGTCAACGCGTCGAAGGTGTAGCCGAATTCGTCGGCCGCCGGAGCGTCCGACAGCCCGAACCCGAGGTGGTCGGGCGCGATGACGTGATAGTGATCGGCCAGCGCCGGGATCAGGTTGCGGAACATGAACGACGACGTCGGGAACCCGTGCAGGAGGACCACGGTCGGCGCGTCCGCCGGGCCGGCCTCCCGGTAGAACAGTTGACGCCCTGCCACTGAGGCATACCGGTGGTGAACGTTCGGCATGGCTCCTCCTTCTCCGCTGCGGATGGACCGTCAGGACGGCCTTCGACCTGTACGGTTGCGAGCTTGGCTCGGCGAGAGAGGGTTTCGCCTCCGAATCACCACCGGCCGACCCCCGGCCTGATCCCGGGGGTGCCTGTCGAACGTCAGCCGGCGACGGGGCGGGAACGGTATTGGCGTGCCCATTCCAGCCACTTGGTCCTGTTTACGCACTTCCCGGGACAAGGTTGCCAGGTCCGGGGTGCAACCGGTGTCGGACCCGTGACTCGATTCGGCCGACGACGCGCAGGATTGTCCGATGGACATTGACCCCGATGCCACGAGCTTGCCGGCAAGCCCTCGACCGCCCCTGTACGGTCCCGGCGAGGAGGACCGGCTCGATGACCTGAGACGGCGTACCGCGGCCGGTTCCGGCGGTGCAATACGCATCCTCGGGAACCGAGGCAGTGGGAGTTCAGCAGCCCTGGACCAGGTGATCGACCAGGCTGCCACCTTCCGCGTGCTCCGGGTTCGGGCGGTCGCCGCCGAGCAGGAGATCCCCTTTGCGGCCCTGCACCTGCTCTGTGGTGAGCTGCTCGACCACTACGCGTTCCTGTCGGCCACACATCTCGCGACACTGCAGGCCGCGTTCGGCCTGATCGACGAACCCAGGCCCGCCGTCGGCGCGGTCGCTTCCGCCGTGCTCGAGTTGCTCAGCGGCATCGCCGAGGCGCAGCCCGTCTGCGCCGCCGTCGACGACGCCCACTGGCTCGACGAGCCCAGCGCCGAGGTTCTGGCCTTCGTCGCCGCCCAAGCAACCGGGCGAGCGCTGATGATAATCATCGCCGGCTCGCGCCCCCCGCGGCTCGACCCGTTCGGGCAGGTCCCGGCGATGCGCTTGCGGCCGATCGGGCACGGCGAGCTCCGCGGTCAGCCCAGGGCCGTCCTGCCGGGTCTCGTCGACGACGCCGTGGCCGAACGCATGCTGGCAGAGTCCGGCGGAAACCTGTGCGAACTGGTGGAGTCGCTCCGAGGCCACCCGGCGGCGGAGCTGGCCGGTGGATTCGGGATCCCTGGCCCACGTCGCGTCCGTGCGTGCTCGAACGAAGGCTACTGTTCGAGCGCTATCGGTCACCTCACGCCGGTGTCCCGGCGGCTTCTGCTCGCCGCGGCGGCCGACCCGACCGGCGACGTTCTGCTCTTCGAGCGTATGACCGCCGAGCTGGGAGCCGACGGGGAAACCCTCGTCGCGGCCCATCTGGTCGTGGTTGGCGATCATGTAACCTTCGCCTGCCCAGACCTGAGATCGGTCAGCTACCACTCGGCCGCGCCCGCCGAACGGCGACTGATCCACCGCAAGCTCGCAGAGAACACCGCCGGCGATCCGACGCGGCGGTTGTGGCACCTCGGCCTGGCGACCGCCGCCCACGACGACGCTCTCGCCGACGACCTCGAGACCCACGCCGATCTGGCGCAGCCCCGAGGAGGCGCAGCGGCCCGCGCCGCCTTCCTGGAGAGGGCAGCCCTGCTCACCAGCGACCCGACCGGACGCGCCGACCGCGCGCTCGCGGCGTCGGCCGCGATGTACGACTACGGCGACCTCGCTGGCGCCCAGCGGCTCCTGGCACTCGTGACGCCCGAGTCGCAGGACGCCGTCCGCGCCGCTCGGCGGAACTGGCACCGAGCCCGGATCGAGACCGTCCTGCGTACCGGTGAGGGCTCCGCGCGCCAACTGCTGGAGGCGGCCCGGCGACTGCGGCCACTCGACCCGGCCGACGCACGGGAGGCATACCTCGATGCCCTCCTCGCGGCGACGTTCGGCAACGAGCCCACGGGTCACGCGCTGCTGCTCGTCACGGCGACCGAGGCCCGCGCCGCCACCTGGGAACAGCGTCGCCAGCCGGCCGATCAGCTTCTCTTCGGACTCGCCACGCGGGTACTCGACGGCTACGCCCGCTCGGTTGCCCCGCTGCGGGCAGCGATCTCGGCCTTCCGGGAGCCGTCTCTCGACCTGCGGGCGGCACGGTGGCTCGGTCTCGCGGCCCTGCTCGGCGTTGACCTGTGGGACAGCCAGGCGTGGCGAGACCTGGCTCAGCGCTACGCCGCGACCGGACGGAACCCTCGGCTCGACAGCCTGCTCTCGCAGATTCCCGCGAGGGCTCGCCGTCACGACACCGGGATCGCCGCGGCGCTGCACAACGCGGCTGGGCAGTACGACCTGGCCGTCGGGGCGGCTCGCAAGGCGGTGCGGTCGGAGCATCCCGGCTTCACGGGCTGGGCGCTGATCGAGCTGGTCGAGGCGGCGGTCCGTGCGGGCGACGAGCGTCTGGCCGCAGAGACCGCGGTTCAGCTCGCGCAGCGCACCACCCCGGCGGGGAGCGACTGGGCGCTGGGCGTCCAAGCAACCGCCGAGGCGCTGATCGCCAAGGACCAGTACGCGGAGGCTTCATACCGGGAGGCCATCGAGCGGCTCGGCCGCACCGGCCTGCTCTATCGGCTGGCGCGGGCCGAGCTGCTCTACGGCGAATGGTTGCGGCGGCGTAACCGCCGCATCGAAGCCCGGGCTCAGCTTCGCTCCGCGAGTAAGCATTTCGGCGAGGTTGGCGCCGATGCTTTCGTCCAACGGGCCCGCCGGGAACTGCTCGCGACCGGGGAGAACACGCGTAAGCAGACCAACGGGAGCCGACGGCTGACCCCGCAGGAGAACCAGGTCGCATCGCTGGCCCGCGGCGGGTTCAGCAACGCCGAGATCGCAGCACAGTTGGTCATCAGCTCGCGTACGGTCGAGTACCACCTGTACAAGGCCTTCGCCAAACTCGGCGTCAGGTCCCGTGCGAAGCTAGAGCGACTTCGGGATCTCTGAGGCAGGCCCGGCACTCGTGCGGGATCGTGATCCTGGCGTGAACGAGCGGTCAGGCGTCGTTCCCGTCGCGATACGCCTCCAGCAGCCGCAGCCACACCTCACTGACCGTCGGAAATGACGGCACGGCGTGCCACAGCCGGCTGATGGGCACCTGCCCGGCCACGGCGACCGTGGCCGAGTGCAGCAGTTCGGCGACTCCGAGCCCCACGAAGGTCACGCCGAGGACGTGCTCGCTAGCGCTGTCCACGACCATGCGGGCACGGCCCTGGTAGTCGTCGGCGAACAGACGAGCGCCAGCGACGGTTGCCGCCATGTCTACGTCGACGACCCGCACATCATGGCCATTGCGGCGCGCCTGGTCGGCGGCGAGCCCGACCGCCGCAACCTCGGGATCGGTGAAGATGACCTGCGGCAGGGCGTGCACGTCAGCCGTCGCCGCGTGCACACCCCAGGTCGAGGTGTCCAGGGCCTTGCCTGCGGCAACGGACGCGATGGCGTCGCCGACGATGCGGGCCTGGTACTTGCCCTGGTGGGTCAACAGCGCGCGGTGGTTGATGTCACCGATCGCGTACAGCCAGCCGCCATCGACGCCGTGTACCCGGCAGGTGTCGTCCACGTCGAGCCAGGACCCCGGCCTGAGTCCCACCGTTTCGAGGCCGATGTCGCCCGTGAGCGGGACGCGGCCGACGGCGACGAGCACCTCGTCCGCTTCCACCTCGGCCCCATCGTCGAGCACCAGCGTCACGGGACCGGTGGCTGACGGCCGGCGCATCGACGTCACGGTCGTCCCATGTCGGACGTCGACCCCCGCCTTCTGCAGAGCCTCGCCGACCATCTCGCCGGCGAAGGATTCGAGCCGTGGTAGGAGACGCGACTCCCGCGCCAGCAGCGTCACCGCGGACCCGAGGCCCTGCCAGGCGGTGGCCATCTCCACGCCGACCGCGCCGCCACCAATGATCGCCAAGCGGGCGGGTACGGCCGAGGTGTCGGTGGCGGTCCGGTTCGTCCAGACCAACGCCTCGGCGATACCCGGCATGTCCGGGATCGCCGCGCGACTGCCGGTGCAGACCACTACCGCGTGTCGGGCCGTCAGACCGACGATCTGATGCTCTGGGGTTGCGACGGCGACCCGGCGTGGACCGTCGACACGGCCATGGCCACGGAACAGGTCGGCACCGATGTCCTTGACCCACTGCGCCTGCCCGGAGTCGTCCCAACCAGTGACGAAGAGGTCACGACGGCGGAAGACGCCGGCAGCTTCGACGGGCCCTGTGACCGCTTGCCGTGCACCGTCGAGCCGGCGGGCCTCGTCCACCGCCATGACCGGGCGAAGCATCGCCTTGCTCGGGATGCACGCCCAGTAGGAACATTCACCGCCTACGAGCTCCTTCTCGACCATCGCCACGGTGAGGCCAGCTGCCGTGGCGCGCACGGCGACGCTCTGCCCGACGGGACCACCGCCGATGACGATCACATCGTAGGTCCTGTCCGCGGAAGCCTCGACTTCGGAATTTCCCATCGTTCTCGCCTCTCGGTATTGCATAGCCAGGTCAGCTTCGGTCACTGTCGCAGTCGGCCGCGCCGAGCGAGTCCGTATTGGCCCCGGACCGACCCCCGGGAACCCCGGCGAACCACCTGGGGCTGGACGCCTCACCACTCGTGGCAGTTCTGGTCGGAGCTGTCAGATGTCGTGTTCGTGTCGGCCCGTCCCCGGATCCGCCGGAACGCGATGCGCAGGGCCTCCTCGTGCAGGCCACGCAGTGACTCGTGCAGCGTGCCGTCGACGCGGTGCGCCGCCTTCCGGGCGCTCTCAAGTGCCTTCAGCCGCAGAAGCATCTGCCGCGTGATCACGTCGAGTTGCGGACGCACCTCGGACTCGAGATTCGGCCGGCACCGTGGCCGTAGTTCCGGATGATCACTCCACACGGCGTACAGGCGTCGCTGGAGCACTTTGTTGGCCTCGATCTGGGCCCGGAAGAAGCGACGGCTGAGCAACGGGTCGAGTCCGATCTCCCGGGAACGCGCGACGACGTCCGCGAGCAGCCGCTCCTCCCGGGCCTCGTCGTTGATCGGGGTCGTGCTGCCGTACTTGGCGGCGGCAACCTTGTCACCGAGCGCGAGCCGTTCCGCGGCGAGTGCCGTGAGCAGCGACTCCTGCTCGTCCACGTCATCGGCGGACGTCTGGCTGTTCAGGTCTGACCACTCCATGACCGCTCTCACGTTGGCTTCAGCGCCCGGTTCAGCCGCGGGCCTGTGCCTACCGCCACGGTGCACGCCGCCTGCCGTCTCAGCGCAGCAGTGGTATGACCTTCGCGAAGGCGTGCATGTCCTGTTCCAGCACGCTGATGTAGGTGACGCCGAACTGCGCGCGATACCGCAGCAGGCATTCGGCGATGGCGGCCGGCGATCCAACGAGAAAGGCCGGCAGCTTGGCGACCTCGTCAGGCGACCGGCCGGACATGGAGGTGCCCAGCGTCAGATCCACGTCCGAGGCCGTCGTCCCCACACCGGCCACGAACAGGTTCAACTCGATGTCCTGGATGCGCTCCCCCGCTGCGCTACGGACCCAGTCGATGCGATCGGCGAACGCATCCTCCGGCTCGCCCGGCCCGATGTTCGCCAGGATGGAGAAGCTGATGATGTTCGCCTCGTGAGCTGCCAACTCGAGCATGCGCCTGCCGCCTCCCGCGATCATGATCGGCGGAACCGGTAAATCGGGTTCCGCCGTCAAGCGTTCGCGGACGTCGGCCAACACCTCGGCCAGTCGACTCACCCGGGCACCCGGCGTACCGAAGGACTTGCCGACCGCGGCGAACTCCGCCTCGACGTAGCCCGCACCGATGCCGAACTCGAAACGGCGCTCGGTCAGGCGATGGACGTCGGCGACGTTCTGGGCCAGGTAGGCCGGCTCCGCCACCCCCGCATTGATGACATAGGTCCCGAGACGCAGGCCCCCCACGTCAGCAGCGGCCATCAAGGCGGGGAGGATCCTCTGTCCGGATCTGTCACGCTGGCGGCGTCCGCCAGAATCCGCGTCCGTGATCGCCCGGGGTTCGGTACGGGTCGTTCCCCGGCAGACGCGGAGACCGAGGTCACGAGAACTCGTCCCGGTGTCCGCCGTGATGTCAGGCATGAACACGACGCCGACCGACAGGGTCGAACTAATCGGCGAGGCCCGCAATCGTCTGGCCGCGTGGTCGGAGGGTGCGCAGGCACTGTCTCTGCTCTCGTCGGTCCACCGACTGGGGTGGACGCAGTTCCTGCGGGAGCCACGATCCTTCGCCGAGCTGCTCCGTCACAGCGCCATTCCACCGCAGCGGTTGCGCGACGGCCTCGACGCGCTTGTCAGCCTCAAGGTCGTCGCGCAGACCGGTGACGAGTTCCGACTGACCGCCCCGTTCGCCGAGATGCTGACACCCGACGGACTTCTCTACCTTGGCGACAAGCTCGACGAGGCCCGCCTGATGGCCCGGCTGGTGGGCGAAGCGGCCGAGGCCGACGGGCTGCCCACGCTCAGCAGCGACGACGCGGTGACGGTAGCCCGAGGTGCCACGTTCCAAGCCACCGAGGTGGGCCGGGCGGTCTTCCGCGAGACGCTGAACGACGTGCCGGAGTACGCCGACGCCGTTGGACGGGGCCGGGTGCTGGACGTCGGCTGCGGCGTGGCCAGCGGGCTACTCACCACGGCAGCGCTCTTCCCCACAATCTACGGCCTGGGCCTCGAACTGGTGCCGGCGGTGGCGGCGGAAGCCGCACGGCGTGCGGCGGCTCAAGGGGTGGCCGACCGCATCGAGATCCGCGCGGCGGATGCCCGTCACTTCGACGAGACCGGGGCCTACAACGCGTGTTTCTGGGCTCAACCGTTCTTCAGCGCCGACGCACGCCTACCCACCCTCAGGGCGATCCACCGTGCGCTCGCCCCCGGCGGGATCCTGCTGGAACAGGAGCTGGACAAGCCGACCGACGCCGCACACCCACCGGCGTTCGCGCTGCGTCGCATGGTGTTCCAGGGCTGGGATGCTCCGTTCGCGTCGACAGCCGAGCATCTCGCCGTCGAGGCCCAGGCGGCGGGCTTCACTCTGGTGCGCATCGCCACGACGAACCTCGGCCGCATGGTCGTCCTGCGCCGTTAGACCCCGCTGGGTTGGTGGAGGGCCCAGTCGGACATCGACCTCGCGGTTTCCCGCCGCCCCGATTCGGAAAGGATCTTGTCATGACCATTTGGAGCAGGCTCAAGGACCGGCGAAACAGGCAGCTCCAGCAGCGGCGCCAGGAGGCGTACCTGCGGGCATCCGCAGGAGGAGCCACGCCGGAAGAGGCTCGCAAGGCTGCGGACCGGGCGGAGAGAAGCGGGACGAACGCCGCCATCATCGGCTCGATCAACAGTTGACACCGACGACCATGACGCGCAGCCCGAACGCGACGGGCTGCGCGTCGTCATCCTCTGAATCGCGTCACGCGAGCCCGCCTCTGTGATCTCTCGCACCGGGAGAACTTCGCCCCTGGCGGCTCGTATCTGGTGGTTGTGAATGCTCAAATCCACGACATCGGGACCGAGGATCGGCGCGAACCCTCGCGGCGCCCCGCCCGGACAGTCCTCGCAGTGATGTGGTTCGCCGTCGGCGTGGACGCGATCGCGAACCTGATCCCCTTGCCGCTGGCGGGCTCGGTGGTGACCGTGGTGAGCCTGCTGATGGAGCTGACGTTCGCGCTGTCACACGGAGCAGTGGCCTACCGATGGCGAGGGATTCTGGTCTTTCTCATGCTGGCGCTGGTGGTCAGCAACGTCATCGAGGACATCGGCGTGCTGACCGGCGTGCCGTTCGGCCACTACCACTACACCGATGAGCTGGGTGCCAAGCTGTTCGAGGTACCCGTGCTGATCGGGCCGGCCTATTTCGCTGTCGGTTACATGGCCTGGTCCATTGCGACCATCCTGTTCCGTCCGGTGCACCGGGGCAGCCCTGTCGTCGCAGTCATCGGCACGCCTCTCGTCGCCTCCTTCGCCATGGTGGCCTGGGATCTGGCCCTGGACCCGTCGTCGTCGACCCTGCGCGGACGCTGGGAGTGGGAGGACGGCGGCGGCTATTTCGGGGTACCGCTCACGAACTTCCTCGGCTGGAGCCTGACCGTCTACGTCTTCTACCAGCTCTTCGCGCTGTATCTGCGCCGGTGGGGACCCGAGGCCGACAGTCTCGAACGGTTGCGCGGCGGCTACCTGGCGCTGCCGATCGTCGCCTACGTCGTAGTGGCCGGCGACTACGTCGTCAACTGGCTGACCGGCGGCCACGACGGTGTGCCGGCACACGTCCTGGACGCCACCGGACACCTGTGGCGCTCCACGGACGTCTACGAAAGCTCGGCTCTTTCCGCCATCTACGGGATGGGCTTCCTGGCCCTGCTGGCCGCTCTCCGGCTGGCCGACAAGAACCGCTTTTAGGCGGTCCCATCTCCAACAAGAGGAGTTCCACCTTGTCCAGCTCTACCGTCCGTCCGTCGTTCCTGCTCGTCCACGGCGGCTATCACACCGCGTCCTCCTGGTCGCCGGTGCGAGACATCCTCGCCGCCGACGGTTGGGAGTCCGAGGCGATCAGCATGCCCAGCGCGGGCGAGCAGCCCACCGCGGGCCTGTACGACGATGCCGAGGCGCTGGCCGCGAGGCTGCAGCGGATCCACGGCCCGGTCGTGGTGGTCGGTCACTCCCACGCCGGCCTGACCATCACCCAACTCGGCAGTGAACACCCGAACCTCGTCCGCCTGATCTACGTCGCCGCCTTCATGCCGGCCGAAGGCGTCTCCGCCGCGACGGCCTTCGGCATCCCGGTGCCTGACGACCCCAGCGGCCTCGCGCCGCGCGAGGCGTACGGGAATCCGCGAGAGACGTTCTACTCGGATCTCTCGGACGTCGACGCCAAGACGGCCATCGATCAGCTTGTCGACCAGAGCCTGCTGTCGTGTGTGCAGCCGACGACGCGGGCGGCCTGGCGCAAGGTCCCCTCGACCTACGTGATCTGCACCGAGGACAAGCAGTTCCCAGTCTCTCTGCAGGAGCAGTATGCGGCGCAGACGACGGATGTCGTGCGGATCCCGACGGGTCACTCGCCGATGCTGTCGACGCCGGACCGGGTCGTGGACATCCTGACATCTCGTGCAGGCGAAGCCTTCCGGAACTAGGAATGCGAGCCGACTGACCGGCCGAACGAACCGGGCAACGAGACAGCCCGCATCAAGGATGTCATTGCCGGTCCGGCCGTTCTACGGCCGGACCGGTCAGTGCCAGAGTGGGCTGTCAGAGGGCTGCGAGAAACTGCAGGAGCAGCCGGTTGACCTCGTGCGGGCGTTCCTGCTGAATCCAGTGGCCGCAGCCGGGCAGGAAGATGGGCTCGGCGAACTGGTCGTGCCGACGGGGAAGGGTCTGCACGTAATCGCGGAGCCCGCGGAACGCCAATACCGGATCCAGGTCGCCCGAGATGAACTGCGCGGGCATCGGCAAGCGAATCCCGTCGAAGGCAGCGGTGAGCTCCCAGTTGCGGTCGAGGTTGCGATACCAGTTGAATGCTCCGGTGAAGCCGTCCTTGAACTGGGCGGCGTAAATCTCCAAGTCCTGTTCGGTCAGCCATCCCGGCAGCGCCGTGCTGTGCTCCGGGTCGATAGCCTCCAGCAGCCCACCGCCCAGGGGGACCAGCATGTCCCGGGGCGCCTGGTTCGCCGGGTTGTCCCCGCTCACGCCGTAGAAGGTGCGACGCAGGCTCGTCATCGGGTCGCGGCCGAACTCTTCATCCGCGACGCCAGGCTCCTCGATGTAGTTCACGTAGAACCGCCCGTGGTGCATCGCGCGCATGGTGGTCAGCTGTCCACCCTCTCCCCGCAGATAAGGGGGAACACTCAGCCCCACCACCCCCCGGACCAGGTCAGGACGCATAAGGGCGAGGTTCCACGCGACAGTGGCGCCCCAGTCGTGGCCGACCAGCACGGCATCATCGGCGTTCAGCTCTCGCATGAGGCCGGTGATGTCGGCAACCAGATGCATGATCGAATAAGCCTCGACCGCCGCCGGATGCGAGCTGCTGCCATAGCCACGTTGCTCGGGAGCGACCACCCGATAGCCGGCTTCGACCAACGGACGAATCTGGTGCCGCCACGAGTGAGCCGACTCCGGAAAGCCGTGCAGCAGTAAGACGAGGGGCCCGTCACCCGCCTCCAATATCCTGAGATCGATACCGTTGGTCGCGACGAAACGACGCTGTGACATGCAACTCCAGTTGTGCTTCGTGGTCGGCGACCCGAGTCGGCAGAGTTTTGCCGAGCGCGACCAGGTGCCCCGAGCTGCCCCGCGCCTCGGGCAGTGCCACCGCCGTCCTGGTGTCAGCGACGCAATTGACGCCGTGAGGTTATGCCCAGCTTGGCGAAGATCTTACTCAGATGCCACTCGACCGTCCGTGGACTGATAAACAGACGGGTTCCGATCTCCGCGTTCGACAGCCCTTCACGGGCAAGCTTGACGATGTGGGTCTCCTGTGGCGTCAGCGGGCCGGTGTCGTTACTCGGCCGCTGACGGACGTTCAACCCCAGCCGATGAGCGGCTGAGGCGGCGAACGCCTCCATACCCATCGCGGTGAACATGTCGTAGGCCGTCCGAAGCTGGTCGCGGCCGTCGTCGCGTCGACCCAGCTCCCACAACCACTCACCGTAGTAGAGGTGGGCGCGTGCCGTCAGCGGTCGAATCCTCGTACGGTTGAGCCGCTCGATCGCCTCGACGTACGAGTCCTCCGCCCTCGCACTGTTGGTCAGGATGGCGCGGCAGCACGCCTCCATACCGAGCGCCCAGTCGGTGCCGCATGCCTGCGTCGAGATCGACAGCCGCTCCAATGCGTCGGCCCCGAATGCGGGCTGTCCGCTGCGGGCAGCGGCGATGACCAGCTCGACGAGCGGTGCTCCGGTCAACACCCCAGGTTCCAGGCTCGACTGAATCGTCAACTGAGCTGCGCTCAGCGCCTCACCGAACCGGCCCACGCCGTTGTAGAGCAGCGCCTGGGCCCAGCCGACTATCGCCGGGGCGAGCCCTTCACCGCGGCGGCGGGCGTCGGCGGTGCTGACAGCAGCCAATTCGAGGGTCCGCGCCTCGTCACCGTGCCACGCGGCGAGCAGCAGAGCCATGTAGCTCGGCACTGGAATCCCGGTTCCGTCCGCTACATCGTCGAGTTCCATGATCAGTACGGATGCCTCGGACAGGTCGCCGGCGAACAGGTGCATGAGAATGCGTGTCGTCAGCGCCAAGGGTAGATCGGCCAACGCCCCGCTCTCGCGCGCCCGCCGGACGTAGCTGCCAGTTAGCGCGTCTGCCGCATCGTCCTCGCAGAGGTCCGTAGCGATCGAGCAGGCGAACCACATCCACCGAAGGCCCTCCTCGTTCGCCAGATCCGGGTTCTGGAACGCCTTCAGCGCCTCCCTCATCTTCGGCACAGCAGCCGCGAAGCCCGCGGTGTACCGCACCGCGAGACCGTCCAGGAGGAGGTCCGACGGCCGCGCTGGCGATGTGGCAACCGGTGCAGCAGCGGCCGCCCGGGCCACATCTCCCAGGGTGCCGCTGCTGCCGGAGTCTGACGCGTACCAGGCCGCGCGTAACGCGTCGAGGTATGTGCTCCGGGCGAGACCGACGTCCAGCGGCTCGAGCCGCGAAGCCGCCTTGAGGAAGAGGTCCGCCGTTTCGCGACCTCGGTCGACCGTGAAGGCGATGTCGGCCCGCAGGAGATCCGCGCGTGCCCGGTCAAGCTCGGATGAATGGTCGGCCTCGGCCAGGGCGAGCAGGCGCAGCGCGACGTCCGGAGCGCCACCCACATGTCGGGCCTGCGCCGCCGCCAACAGCCGCGAAGCCCTTCGGGTCGGATCCGGGGTCAGTTCCGCGGCTCGTTCCAGGAACGCTCCGGCCGCCGCGAACCCGCCGCGGGTCTGCGCCCGAGCCGCGGATGTCTGCAACTCAGTCGCTACATCCTCGTCGGGTCCTGCGGCTGCCTGCGCCCGGTGCCAGGCTCGCCGGTCCGGATCCGTGCTGGTCACCATAGTGTCGGCGAGCGCCGCATGTGCCTGACGCCTCTCCGTTTCACTGGCGGTTCGGTAGACCGCCGAACGCAGCAGGGGATGCCGAAACCGGACCCCAAGGCCGAAATCCACGAATTCCGCAACGGACCAAGAGGCAGCGAGATGACTCTCGACGGGCACGCCCATACGGGTTAGAGCGCCCCATACCAACACGGGATCCCCGAGGGGTTCGACCGCGGCGACCAGGAGCAACGTTCGGGCGTCCGGAGGAAGTGCGGCGATCTGCCGCCGGAAGCTCTCCTCGATGCGGCGAGGCAGAGCGCTGTGGCTGAAGATTCCGAAGCCGCCGCTCAGCTCAGCCGTAGTGAAGCCACGGGGCAGTTCGGTGAGCGCCAAGGGATTGCCGTGGCATTCGGCGATGATGCGGTCGAGCACCCTCTCGTCGACTCGCCCGAGAAACGTGGAGGCGAGCAACGCCCGCGAATCCTCGTCGGACAGGCCGGTGACGGTCATGACCGGCAAGCCCTTCAGCTCCGGCATGTCGTCGGTGTCGAGGTCACCGCGCACCGCGAAGATCATGATCAGCGACTCGGTCCTCAGCCGCCGGGCAACGAACCCGAGGACCTGGGCCGAAGCCTGGTCCAGCCACTGGGCGTCGTCAACGATGCACACGACCGGCTGTTCGTCGGCAAAGCCAGCAAGAAGGCCAAGTACTCCCAGACCAACCATGAACAGGTCCGGTGCCTCGCCAGCGCTCAAACCAAACGCGGTGCTCAGCGCACGGCCCTGCTGAGCCGGCAGCCGCGCAAGGCGATCCAGAACCGGCGCGCAGATCTGATGCAGGCCGGCAAACGCGAGCTCGCTTTCGGCCTCCACTCCGGCGGCCTGGACGACCCGGCAATCCCCGGCCTGGGCCAGGGCGTAATCCAGTAGCGCGGTCTTGCCGATTCCCGCCTCACCACGAAGTACGAGGGACCCGCTGACTCCGACACGCCCACCAGCGAGGAGTTGATCGAGCGCCGCACGCTCGACGCTCCTATCCAACAGCACGTTGCGCCGTCTTCGCCTGCTCATGGCCGCATCGTGGCCGTCCTGGGGAAACATCGCCATAAACCCTAGCCGGGGACGTAGCCGCTGAGCAGGCGCGGTGGCCAACCCCCACCGACAATCCCCAGTTCGATTACCCGGGGTCGTCTTCAGCGGGTTCGCCCCAGTGCGGTGGTCGGTGTCCGGCGTAGGAGCGAGCCACCCCGCCCGTAGTCGAAGTGGCATTCCACCGAGGCGAGGGTGGCGCAGCCGGTGGGCGGCGACCCACGGCAACTGCCGGCTGCTGCGTTTCCATAGCAGGTCGCCCAGCGGACTGTCTGTCCGACTCGACCATGAAGATCCTTCGTATAACCAAGCAACCGGCCCACACCGCACTGGTCAGCGAGCAGGACTTCGTCGCCACCCAGGCCGTCCGCTCCCACCGAAGCGCCCACGACGGCACCACGGGTGGTCCCCATGTTGCTGCACCATGATCGCGCTTCGGCCATCGCGTCAGTGCGACAGGAGGACGCACGTGGGCGGCGGCCCCAATGGGGCCGCCGCCCAGGTGTCGCAGGTACCTCCGGGTCAGGCCGGCGCCGGCTGCGGCGCGGCTGAGGACGCCGACTCCGCCCGCCGCCCGCGCAGGTGCCGGCCCCACCAGTACAGGCCGCGGAGCAGGCAGACGATCGTCACGGCGAAGAACAGGGTGTAGACCACGTTGAACGCCATGAGGATGCCGTACACGGCGGCGACGCTCGCACCGAACATGAATTGATCTCGGCCCTTCGTCGGCGTCGTACCAGGGTCGGTGATCATGTAGTTGGTGAACAGCACGAAGGCGACCCCGGTCATCGGGACCAACGCGCCCCACAGTGCCACGTCCCAGATGAAATGGCGTGCCAGCGCCTGGATGACGAAGCCACCGAGCCAGCCGACGATCAGCGGGATCTTGCGGGTCAGCATCGCGTTGAGCACGGTGCCGGCGGTGATGATGATCAGCGGCACCATCAACCGGATCGAGTCCGGCACGTTCTCGGTGAACTGGTAGGGCGGGGCGATGTTCACCCACGAGAACGTGAGCAGCGTGATGGTGATGCCGAAGTTCGACGGGTTCATGAAGTGACGCATCCGCCCCTTGATCGGGGCGCGGAGGACCGTCTTCTGCCCGATCGCGACGACCACCGCGAAGGCGATCGGCCAGAACCGGTCGTTGGCGTAGAGAAGCATGTTCGCGGCCAGCGCGGTGATGTGGGTGGGCAGCAGGAAGGTGTACATGCCCCACACCCCGTTGCCGCGGTACGCCGGACGACGCCGCTGTGCCCAGGCGGTGACCTGCTCGATGACGATCTCGGCGGTGTAGCCGATCGCCAGCGCGAACAACGGCCACGTCCAGGGCTGCTCGAAGCCGAGCACCGTGTAGCCGAGAATGTTGAAGACGCTCATCGAGAGCGCGAAGTTGCGCAGCGCCAGATAGCGGGGGTCGCGGCGATCGATGCGCGGGGGTACGCCATCGGGCGGGGCGCCCATTCCGGTGACCGTTGCTCCGGAGGCTTGGCCGGTGACCGGCGCCGGACTGGCCGGGACGGTGCTGCTGGCGTCGTCCCTGGTGGACGACGGGGCGCTACGTACGCTGGTCATGCCTACCTCACCTCCTGAGCGACATCCGTGAGCACGACGTCGTGCCAACCGGCGGTCAGCTGTGTGGTCTGGTGGTGCGCCGTGCCGTCGACCGCGCGCCAGCTGATCTCGGCCTCGACCGGCCCGTCACCGGCGGCGCCCAGGCCGAAGAACACGTCGAAACTCCGCTTGCCGGAGTGCCCAGAGCCGCCGTCGAGTTGGGCGAGCTGGGTACGACCGTCCGCGGTGCGGATGCGGACCTGCGCGCCGTACGCGGGGCTACCGGGACCGTCGCCGCCGCCGTCGGCGGGACGGTGCAGCCGCAGTCCGAGGAAGTTGCCCTGGCCGGCGTTCTCGTTGCGGTAGAAGACGGGGGCGCCCCACTGGCGGGCCACGGCGAAGTCCTGCGCACCGTTGCCGTCGGTGTCGGCCACCGCCACGCCCCGGCTGGGCGTGTCGTCGGTCATGCCGAGTTCGGCGCTGATGTTGGCGTAGCGCCCGTTGTCCTCGCGGACCCAGAAGGCGAAGGGTTGCGAGCCGGCGATGTCGTCACCGGGTTCGGCGTTGGGCCACATGTGCGGCTCGGCGAGCATGAGATCGTTGCTCATGGCCAGCTCCTGGAGCCAGGACCACCGGTTGATGTTGCCCTTGACGAATCCCGTGGCCTGCACCACCGACAGCCGGCCGCTGTTGTCGAAGTCCGCCATCTTGCTGTCCCAGCCCCAACCGACCCACGCCATGTTGAGGTCGGCGGCCTTGTTGTCGAAGATCGCCTCGCCCCGGTCGAGCCGGCGGCGGGCGTCCTCGGTGCTGGTGGCGTTGTTGCGCCAGACGAAGTTGCTCTCCTCCAGGCCCCAGGAGGTGGTGATGTTGCTGACGAACATGTCGAACCGGCCGCTGCCCTCGAGGTCGGCGAAGTCGATGGACATGCCCTTGAAGGAATCTTGCCCGACCACCATGGACTTCGGGGTGAACGGTCCACGCCGCCCCTCGGTCAGGCTGAACCGGATCCGGCCCGGGGTGGAGTCGTTGCGGAACAGGTGGTCGTGGCCGAAGTCGTTGGCGAGGTACAGCTCGGGGAGCAGGTCACCGTCGAGGTCGGCCGAGCCCGCGCCGAGCGTCCACCCGGTCGCCGCGGCCGGGGGCACGGCGGCGTCCTGCTCGACGTAGCTGACCGTGGGCCGGGCGCCAATGGTCGCGGCGGTCCAGCGCAGCAGGTGGGCGCCGCCGCCGTTCGTCGCGCGGGACAGCGAGTGGTTCATGGTGACGTTGGGCTGACCGGCGGGGTCGAGCACCTGACTGTCCGGGAAGTAGTTGAACACACCGATGTCCGGATGGCCGTCACCGTCGAAGTCGGCGATGGAGACCGCGTTGGTGTTCCAGAGCTTGCCCTGGTAGGCCCCGTTCGGCCCCGGCGTGGTGGGCACCAGCTCGGTCGGCTGGAAGGTCTGTGGGGACAGTGTCGCCGCGGCGCCCGTCCGGTGGAGGAAGACCACTGGCGTCCGTGCCCAGTAGTAGACCAGCAGGTCGGTGAGCCCGTCACCGTTGAAGTCACCGGGCGCGCAGCCCATCGGCGCCATCGCGGCGTGGGTGGGCAGTGGGGCGGGATCGAGGACGAAGGGCGCGTACCGGGGCGGCTGGCCCGGCACCGGGGCGGGCGTCACCACGGTGCTGTCGCTGCGGGCGTCGACCAGGCACAGGTCGTTGGGGGCCTGGTCGCCGTCGATGTCGTTGACCGCGATGGCCGCGCCGACGGAGGAGATCCAGGACCGAATGTGCTCGTATGCCGGGTTCACCTGCCGGACGGTGCGCTGGGGCAGGCCCGGCGGCAGGGCGATGGGCAGCTCGGTGAACCGGAACCTGGCGGCAAGCGACGAGCGTTCCTCGGCCGATGCGGCGGGCAGCCGTGCGACGACGAACAGCCCGGCCACCAAGGCGAGCACGAAGATTGCGGGGAGCGCACGACGGAATGCGCCCGATGGTTTCGGTGTCAATTTTCCTCCCAGACGTGGTGTCGCCCGCGTCCGCCTCCCGGTCGGCGCGGCAATCACTCACCGTTGCCGATACATATTGTCCATCGTCAATGGGTGAGGTACCGCATCCGACAGAGAACGAACCTGCGCTGAGCAGTTGACGTCCAGAGCTCGACTCGGTCTGAAATTACCGTCGACGCCTGCTCTTTCTAGTCGCCGCAGCCGACGCCAATACTCTGCCGCAGCATCATTTGCCGGTTATCCACATCCTGCTGCAGCCGACCAGAGAAGTCTTCTTGGAACTTGCTCCATGAGCGCCGGCCGTGCGCCGGATCAGCCTGCGGCGTCGGGCAGCCGGACCAGCACCTGCTGCTCGTGGGCCATCCGGCGCAGCGCTGCCGAGGCGACGTCGAGCAGCACTCCCCGCACGACCGCCGCGCCGCGGTCCGGTTCCCCGCCGTCGCTGACCAGCAGGTCGAGCTCGGCGTCGGCGAGCGCCGCGGCGGCCTTCGCGTACGGCTGCAGGAAGGCCAGGTCGGACTCGCAGCCCAGGGTGCGCAGCGCCGCGAGCACGTGCACCAGGGTGGTCGCGCCGCTGGAGTCGTCGAGGGGGCGCCAGGCCAGCTGCTCCATCAGGCGGTCGACCTGGTCCCGGGCCTGCGCCACGCTGTCCGGGCAGGGCGGTTCGAGCGGTGGCCGGGAGATCGTGCGGTCGAGCATCCGGTAGACGGCCGCCAGGGGCAGCCGCTCGTCCTCGATGACCTGGATGAGCTTGCGCACCGACGACAGGTCCAGGCCGCCCACCGTGGTGAACGTGCGGATCAGCCAGATGCGCCGGAGATGGCGCTCGCCGTATTCAGCCTGGTTGCGGGCCTTGGGATACCCCGGCGGCAGCAGCTCCTCCCGCAGGTAGTACTTGATGGTGGGAATCGACACTCCAGTGCGCCGACTGAGCTCGGAGATACGCACAGCCCCCCCAGGTCGCTGGCGGTTCGGTCTACCGGTCGTAGATCAACCAGCAATCGAAGTATGACGGCCCCTTCCCCGGACAACCCTGGGGTGTGAGCTCCGTCACAGTCTGCGGTCGTCGCGCTACTCTCCGGTCACCACAGTGACGGCGGTCACTGACCGGCAAAAGGCGAGGCCACGCCGACAGCCGCGCGAGGCGGACGCCGCCCGACATCGATAAATATGGACAGCGGCACTTTCTACTACTCCGCAAGGCTCAATAAGCAGGCCCCGTCACGCGGCGATAAGCTCCGATTGCGGCACGTGTTGCGAGCCTTTTTTACGTTGGTTAGCATCGATCGCTGTAGCGGGTAATCCCCTCCGGTCAATCCGCACCGGTGGCCTAAAAAGCTGGCCATCGCAAGTCGCGCAGGCTTCTCATGCGGGGAGAGCAAATGCACAGCAGCACCGAAAGAGCAGTGGAGCGAGTAATTGACACCATGTTCGAGAATCTTTCGGAGCAATTGACGGTGGATGACATGGCAAGGGCCGCCATGTTCAGTAAGTTCCACTTCACCAGGGTCTTTCAGCGCGTCACCGGCATCTCGCCCGGACGATTCCTCTCGGCGATCCGGCTCCAGGAGGCCAAGCGCCTGCTGATCACCACCAGGCTCAACGTCGCGGACATCAGCCTGCGGGTGGGCTACAACAGCGTGGGGACTTTCAGCACCAGGTTCACCCGCAGCGTCGGGCTTTCCCCCACGAACTACCGCCGGATGGGCGGCTACGCCCCCCGGATCCCCACGCAGAACCGCGGCGCCTCGCAGAACCGGATCGGCGGTACCGTGTACGGACCACCCGAGGGCGGCCCCGACGGGCTGATCTTCATGGGCCTGTTCCCCCACCGCATCCCGGAAGGGACCCCGCTGCGCTGCACCATCCTGCGGGAGCCCGGCGAGTACGTCTTCGACTCCGTACCCGACGGCACGTGGTACGTGCTCTGCCACTCGGTGGGCGGCGAGCCGCTCGGCCTGCAACAGAAGAACGTCACCGTCGCCACGGTCGGTCCGATCACCCTACGCGGGCGCAGCAGCGTCTCCGCGCACGTCCACCTGAAGGCCGCCTGCAAGCTGGATCCTCCGGTCCTGCTGGCACTCCTGGACAGTCGTAAGGCCGCGCTGGAGCGGCTGGTCAGCCGGGTCTGAACCCTGCGGTGGTGTGGTGGCACCCGGCCGGTCCGGCGCCGGACCGGCCGGGTGCCGCCCCACCACGCGCTCCTCCTGGGTCCCCCCGCCACGACGGCCGTCAGGACAGCGGCGCGTGCCCTGAACCCGCGCCACACCGGCCGTCGTTGTCGTCGTGGCTCACTCCGGCCGGCGCACCGCCATCGGCAGTCCGCCGTGGATGCGCAGCGAGAGCATCGGCTCCGGCCGCACCCGCTGCCCGGGCGGGACGACCAGTCGCAGCTCCCGCATCACCATGGCCAGGACGAACACCGCCTCCATCATGCCCAGGTTGCTGCCCACGCAGAAGCGGGGCCCGGCGCCGAACGGGATGTAGGCGTACCGCGGTCGCTCGGCGCCGTGCCCCGACCCGAACCGGTCGGGGTCGAACCGCTCCGGCTCCGGCCAGAAGCGCGGATGCCGGTGCAGCGTGTACGGGCACACCAGGATGTCCGCTCCGGCCGGCACATGAAAGCCGCCCACCTCGTCGTCCTCGCGGGCCTTGCGGGGAAGGATCCACACTGGCGGGTACAGCCGGATCGCCTCCTGCACGACCGTCGCGGTGTAGGTGAGCCGGTGCAGGTCGTCGTAGACCGGCAGGCGGTCGCCCAACACCTCCCGGGCCTCCTCCCGCAGCCGCCGCGCCACCTCGGGGTGCCTGTCGATCAGGTACAAACTCCAGCCCAGCGTGCTCGCGGTGGTCTCGTGGCCGGCGAGCAGCAGCGTGACCAACTCGTCGCGCAGCCGCTGCCGCCCGACCCGCGGGTCGGCCTCGGCGCGGGTCGAGACGATCAGCCGGGACAGCACGTCGTCCGACTCGTCCGCCTCCCCGCCCCGGCTCTCGACCAGACTGTCGACCACCCGTTGCAGGTGCCGGCGGGCCCGCCGGAACCGCAGCTGGCGGGGTAGCGGCACCCAGGTGGGCACGGCGCTGAGGGTGGTCAGCTCGAACATGGCCTGGTCCTGCACCGCGGCGAACGAGTCGTCGACGTCGGCAAAGCTGCTCAGGTCCGAATCGAGCAGGGTGCGGCCGAGCACCCCGAGCGTCAGCGCGGTCATCTCCTCGAGGACGTCGACCGGCGCGCCGCCGATCCGCCCCGAGAGCCGCCGGACCAGCCCGGCGGCCTCCTCGCCGACCACCCCGGCGTAGTCGGCCAACCGCCGGTTCTGAAAGGCCGGCTGGATCACCCGGCGCTGCTTGCGCCACAGCTCGCCCTCGCTGGTGAGCAGCCCGTCGCCCAGCGCCCGCCGGGCGTGCACCAGGCCGATGCCCTTCTCGTAGTTGGCGTTGTTGTCGGCCAGTACGTGCTTGGCGTGGTCGGGATGGTTGAAGAAGTACAGCTGCTTCGGGCCGACCGGCAGCCGTGCGGCGTCGCCGTAGCGCGCCGCGGCCGAGGTCATCATGCCCAGCCTGTCCCGGCTCATGGCCAGCAGGAGTCCCGGACCGGCCAGGGCCGAGGGCCCCGGCGGCCGGCGTCGGCCTCGCTCGCGTACATCGGTCATGCCGCACCGCTCCGTTCCCGCCCGATTTGCCGGAACCGCCCGGAGAGGAACAGCAACGCGTCCGCGTCCGCGCTGCGTTCCAGGGAGACCAGGTGGCCCAGGAAGATGGTGTGGTCGCCGCCGTCGTAGCTGCGCCACAACCGGCACTCGAAATGAGCCGCCGCGCCGGCGATCAGTGGCACTCCCGTGTGCCGGCCGGTCAGACACGGCACCGCGTCGAACTGTGCGCTGCCCATCGGGCGGCGCCGGTCGGCGAAGTACCGGGCCACGTCCTCCTGGTCAGCCGCCAGCACGGAGACACCGAAGTACTCGGCCTCGACGAGGCAGGTGTGCATGATCGCCCGGCGATCGACGCAGACCAGCACCAGCGCCGGATCGAGTGACACGGTGGTGAAGGAGTTCGCCGTCATGCCGTGCGGAGCCGTGCTGCCGACGGTGACCACGGTCACGCCGGTGGCGAAGGCGCCGAAGGCACAACGCAGGGTGTCCGGATCGATGACCCCGGCAGGGGCCGTCCGCGCGCTGTCCACGCTCACCTCCCGACCTCAGACCCGGGCCGACCGGGCGTACGGTGCGAGGGCGTACGCGAGTGCCTCGGGCACCCGGGCCGGCGCGGTGCGAGTGTTCGGCCCGCGCATGCACGCCACCCGCTGCCGGCCCCGCGCCACCAGCGTCTCGCCATTGGCCTGGTCCAGCCGCACGTAGTCGAAGCTGAACTCGATCTGCGTCTGCGCGAGCTCCACCAGGCGCATCCGGATGGACAACTCGTCGAACGCCGTAATCTCGGCGAAGAACTCGCAGTCCACCCGCAGCGTGAACAGCTTGAGGTCGTGCCGCAGGTCGGCCAGCACCTCGGGCGCCCGTTCCTTCAGAAACATCTCCCGGCAGCGGCCCTGCCAACGCAGGTAGTTGACGTAGTACACGTTGCCGACCAGATTGGTCTCCTCGAAACCCACCGTGTGCAGGTACTCGAAGTACTTGTCCATGTTCAGCCACGTCCTTCCGTGAGGATCGCGAAGACCACCGGCTCCGGCACATCGTGGAGCGTCGTGGCGAGGGTGGCGATGCGCAGGTCGCCCGAGGAGAAGACGGCCCACCCGGCCCGGTCGGCGGGTTCGAGCCCGAGCGGCGCGAGACTGGTGTGGCCGGCCTTGTGCAGGCACTCCATCGCGGCCCAGACTCGGGCGGCGGCGGTCTCCGGCGACTCGCCGTCCGTCTCGGCCACCGCCCTCGCCAGGTCGGCGTGCCGGCCCAGCAGCGACGCCCACACGTGCACCGGGCGCGGGTTCACCCGGACCACGTCGCAGCCGGGCGCACCGATGACGCAGAGGGTGAGTCCGGCGTCGTGGGCCGCGGAGACCAGGGTGCCCTCGCGCAGCTCGGGACGGCCGTCGGGGCGGTAGCCGATTTCGGCCGGGCGACCGAGGGCGCGGCCGGCAGCGAGCGCCGTCGCCGCACGGCGCCGGCGGAGGTGCTCGCCCTGCGGCGCCTCCGGCGCCGCCGGGAGTACCGGGTCGGGTTCGACCGCGACCGCCACCGAAGCGGGCAGCAGGTCGCCGAGCGTGCGCTCCAGGTAGGGGCCGAGCAGCGGGGCCACCCAGGGGCCGCGGCCGTCACGCTTGCGAACGGCCCGCAGCCGCAGCCCGGACCACCGCTCGATGACCGTCCCCACGTCGTCGTGGAGGGTGATGTCGTAGACGTAGGTGTCGCCGTCCCGGCTGCGCTCCCTCGCCCGGTAGCGCAGCGTGCCCGCCTCGGCGAGACGCTCGCCCGCCGGCCAGAGCCGTTCGATGGCCGCCGGCAGCAGCGTGGCGTCCGGCACGCAGACCTGGTTGCCGTGCATCAGCGCGTCCCGTACGCCCGGGTCGCCGAGCAGCAGGGTGGCCGGCAGGTACGCCGCGAACCAGTCGGTGGACGGCACCGCCGCCACCTCCGCGTCCACGTGCCGCGCGGCGGCCCGGTGGTAGCGGCGCAGCCGCTGGAACCGGTCGCCCTGGAACAGGGTGTCGCCGTACAGGTCGACGGCGGGGTCCAGGTCAACCGGCGGCAGACCGGCGACGGCCTGCTCGTCGGCTTCCGCCGCGGGGGCCGGCTCGCCGGAGAACCGGATCGTGGCGGCGAAGTGGATCGCGGCGAAGTTGGTCTCCGCGCTGCGGATCACCACGTCGACCCGGTCGTCGTCGACGACGAGGGCGGCGATCCGGATCGTGGTGCTGCCGTCCGGGGGCACCACGATGGGTCGGACGAAGCGGGCGTCCTCGATGACCGGCGAGACGCCGCCGCTCACCGCCGTGGCGACCTGGGCCATCGCCTCCATGCCGAACACGGCCGGGAACAGCAGGTTCCCGTCGAGCTGGTGGTCGGCCAGGTAGAAGTCGGTGGCCGAGGTGAGGTCGACCTCGCTGACCAGCTCGACGCCGTGGTAGCGCACCGGGGTCCGGTCCACGAAGCGCAGCAGCGGCAGCTCAGGGCTGTCCCGGTGGATGGTGTCGACCCCCTCGGCCCGACCGGCGACCACCACGGTCGGCGGTGCCTGGGGGTCGGCGAGCAGCCGACGCAGCAGCGTGAGCCCCTGGTCGATGCTGACCGGGCTGATCCCCTCCCGGCTGAGGATCTCCACCACGGACAGCTTCTCGCCCATGCCGACGCCGGACCAGACCGACCATTCCAGGCAGAGCACCCGGCACTCGGGATGCTGCCGGCCGAACTCCTCGGTCAGGTCGGTGAGCCACTCGTTGGCGACCGCGTAGTGCGCCTCGCCGCGCAGCCCGGCCCGACCGATGATGCTGCCGAAGGTGACCAGCAGCCGCAGCCGTTCGGGCCGCACCGCCGCCAGCACCGCCGTAAGGCCGTCCACCTTCGGGGCGAAGGTCCGCCGCAGCGCGGCGTCGTCCACCTGGGCGAGGGCCATCGGCTCGTTGCGCCCGGCGCCATGCAGCACGGCGGTCACCTCGCCGAGGTCCGCGCGGATCCGGTCCACCGCGGCCCGCACCTGGGCGGCGTCGCCGACGTCGGCTCGCTGGTAGGAGACCTGGAGGCCGGCGTCAGCCATCCGGCGGAGGTTCGCCGCCAACTCCTCGTCGCCGGCCGGATCGCTGCGGCCGAGCACGGCCAGCCGGGCCCCGCTGTCGACGGCCAGGGCAAGGGCGCACTCCGCGGTAATCCCCTTGCCACCGCCGGTCACCAGCAGAACGTCGGTGTCGTCCAGCGGCGCGGTGGGGGCCGCGGGCCGTACCGGCATGGCGCGCAGCGTCGGGACGCGGCGCCGCCCGTCGTCGTCGTAGTAGATCTCGCTGTGCTCGACCGTGGCGGCCACGTCGGCGACCACCCGGTCCACCGCCTCGAGGACAGCGGGCGTGTGCACGATCGTGGTGCGCAGGTGCGGCGCCTCCAGCCGCAGCGTCCGGGCCAGGCCGGCCGCGCCACGCCCGTGCTGTACCAGGACAAACCGGGTGCCGGGGGCGGCGGTCGCGACGGACTGCGCCGCGCGCAGCGCGATCCGCACGTGCCGTTCCTCGCACCGGTCGGGCAGGCAGACCAGGACGCCGCCGCCGAGGGCACCGCGGCTCAGCGCCGCCCGCAGCGGCTCGGCCAGCGCGTGGCCGGGGTCGGCGTGCAGGTCCCAGTGGCCGTGCACCTCCGGGGCCGGTCGGGCCGGACAGGGTGTCTCGTCGAGATCGATCCGCCAGGCCCGGGCCCAGTCACCGACACCCTCGACGGTCGGTCCCGGCCCGACGCCGCCACCGGTCCCGGCCAGCTCCCGCAGCGATTCGGCGAGCTGCTCCACCGTCGCGGTGGCGAAGTTGGTCGGAGTCTGCGCGGGCGGCACACCGAGCAGTTGGGCGGCCTGGTTGACGATCTGGCCGACGGTGATCGAGCTGAGGTGCAGGTCGTCGAGGAGATGACTCTGCCCGTGGACCATCTCCAGCGGCAGCTCGGCCCGCTCGGCCGCGAGCCGCCGCAGCATGTCCACACCGGACTCGTCACTCGGCTTCACCCCGTCGGGTGCGACCGGCCCGGCGGCTGGCCGACTGGTGGCGGCTGGCAGGTTCAGGACGGGCGCCGCCTCGCACGGGCTGGCGAAGAAGCTGAATTCCTGACCGACCCGCAGGGGACGGACCAGCCGGCCGTGGAACAGGGCCGCGCCGACGCCGGCGACGCCGAGCACGTACGCCGCGGCGACCACCCGCAGCAGCCCGGTCAACGACTCGTCGTCGGTGTTCATCGCCACCGTCGGCACGTCGGTGCTGGCGGAAGCCAGCCCGGACAGCACCCGCCCCGGTCCGACCTCGACGAACAGGTCGACCTCCTTGGCCGCCAGAGCGACCGCCTGGGCGAACAGCACCGGGTCGGTGATCTGCCGGTGCAGCAGCGCGGCGACGTCGGTTTCCGGGGCCAGCGCCTCACCGGTCACCGTCGAGATGACCCGTTGGCCGACCGCCGCGAAGCGCTGCCCGGACAGGGCGTCGCGGAAGGCATCCGCCGCCGGCGCCACCAGCGGGGAATGAAAGGCATGCGACACCGCGAGCCGGCTGACCGACAGACCCTTCTCGGTGGCGCGCCGGGTGGCCTCCTCGATGTCGGCGGCACTCCCGGCGATCACGGTGTGCTCCGGACCGTTGTATCCGGCGATCACCACCGCCAGTCCTGCGGTCAGGTCGGTGACCAGCTCGGGCGCGGCGCCGATATTGGCCATCGTGCCAGAGGCGCTCAGCCGGCTCATCGTCCTCCCGCGCAGCGCCGCGGTACGCAGCAGCGAGGACCGGTCCAGCACTCCCGCCCAGTGCAGGGCGGAGATCTCCCCCAGGCTGTGCCCCACGGCCACGCTGGCCTTGATGCCGAGCAGGGACAGCACCCGCAGTCCCGCCAGTGAGCCGGTGACGATGCGAGGCTGGGCGACCTCGGTGGCGATGGCCGACCCCCCGCTCGGCAGGTCGGCGAGCTGGTAGATCTCCTCCACCTCGGCGAACCGGCGCCGCAACGCCCCGCCGGAGGTGCCGCGGCCGGAGCCCTGCCCGGGGAAGAGGAAGCCCACGCGGCGGGGGCCGCCGGCGTGGCCGAGGAAGCACCGTCCGTCGCTGCTGAACAGCTCGGTCTCGTCGGCGTCGAGGGCCTGGCAGAGGCGGCGCAGCTGTCGCTCCGCGTCCTCCGGTGAGCTGGCCACGACGGCAGCGCGGTGCGGCAGGTGCCGGAGCTCCGCGTGCAGGGTGGCGGCCAGGTCGCCCAGCTCGGCGTACGACACCTGGGGGACGAAGTCGAGCAGCCGGGCCAGCCGCTCCCGCAGTTCCTGGGGACTGCCGCCGTCGATCAGCAGCAACTCGACGTCCTGGGCCGAGGAGGCGAGCGCCTGTGTCCGGCTGTCCAACCGCTCGTGCCGCACCGCTGGGGCGCCGTCGAGCACGATGTGGGTGTTTATGCCCCCGAAGCCCATCGCGGTGACGCCCGCCCGGACCGGCTCGTCCGCCGGCCAGGGCTCCGCCTTGCGCAGCGCGCGCAGCGTCGCCGCCTCCTCGGCCAGCAGCTCATGCGGGTCGACGCAGCCGACGGCGGGGGGTATCACCTGCTGGTGCACGGCCATCGCCGCCTTGATCAGGCCAGCCACCCCGGCCGCGGCCTTGGTGTGACCGATCATGCCCTTGATCGAGCTGATGGCCGCCAGTGACGCCCCCGGGTCGGCGGCCCGCCGGGCCTGCGAGAGTGCCTTGAGCTCGGTGGCGTCGCCGACCGGGGTGCCGGTGCCGTGCCCCTCGAACAGCGGCACGGACTCGATGCCGAAGCCGGCCCGCTCGTACGCGCGGCGCAGGGCGAGCTGGTAGCCGGCGACCTCGGGCCGCGTGATGCCGCCTTTGCCATCGGAGGAGATGCCCCATCCGGCAACGGTGGCGTAGATCCGGTGGCCGGCCCGCAACGCGTCGGACTCGCGCATCAGCACCACCATCCCGCAGCCCTCGCCCGGCCAGAAGCCGTTGGAGCCGCGGTCGTACACGCGCATCTCGCCGGTGGCGAGCGCGCCGGTGCGGGCGAAGCCGATGATCTCGAACGGGTCGATCGACAGGTCGACGCCGCCAGCGACCGCGACGTCCACCTCGCCGTCCACCAGGGTCTTGCACGCGGTGGCCACCGACAGCAGTGAGGAGGAGCAGGCGCCGTCGACGGTGTAGCCGCCGCCCTTGAAGTCGAAGTGGTTGCAGATGCGCCCGGCGATGGTGTTGGACAGGCCGCCAGCCAGGGTGTCCTCGTCGATCTCGGGGAACGGGTTCTTGAACGTCGCCTCGAAGCCGTCCAGGAAGGAGCTGAGACTGTCGTCGTCCCAGTCCTGCTCCTTGAGCGCGGCGGCCACCATGCGCCGCACGTACGGCCAGCGCAGCCGCAGCTGGTTGGCCCGGGAGAACTCGCCGGTGAGGGTGTTGCCGACGACCACACCGGTGCGTTCGCGGGGCAGCCCCTCACCCATGGGGAAGCCGGCGTCGGCGAGCGCCATCGCGGCGACGTCCAGGGCCAGCCAGTGGGTGAGATCCGTGGAGCGGTAGGTGCTGCCGGCGACTTTGTAGGCGATCCGGTCGAACTTGTAGCCTTCGATGACCGCCGCGTTGCGGGCGTAGAAGCGGTCCGGGGTGCGCGGGTCCGGGTCCCAGTAGTCTTCCAGGCGCATCCGGACGTCCGGCAGCCGGCGGAACGCCCGGCGGCCCGCAAGGGCGTTCTCCCACAGCTCTCGGGGTGAGGTGGCGTCCGGGTACCGGCACGCCATCCCGACGACAGCGATCCTGCTCACAGCTTTCTCCTTCGGTACGCGCCGGTGTCGATCCGGCCCACTCGGCGGCGGACGGACGGACCTCTGGTTCGGCGGCTGTCCGGACGCGAGCCCGGACGGGGCGGCGAGGCGACGCTCTTCAGCGCCGGTGCCGGAACTCCTCGGCGATGGCCAGCCGCCACGATTCGTAGGCGGGGTGGGTGGCGCTCGGCTGGGCGCGCGACAGCGCGGCGTCGGTCACCTTGGCCGCCTCGGTGGTGCTCATGCCGCAGAAGACCGAGGTGGCCACCTCGTTGTGCGGGACGAGCAGCCCGGCGCGCACCCGGGCGCCGGCGGCGAACGCGCTGCCCTGTGCCAGTTGGCCCTGGTGCCGGCCAGCCGCGTAGTGAAAGCGGACCAGTTCGGCTTCGGTCGCCCCGCCGGCGTAGGTGGCCGCGAGACCGGCGCCGGCGTACAGGTCGGCGCGCCGCTCGGGGGCGAACCCGCCGATCAGCTCACCGACCCGGTCCACGTCCGTGCCGCCGACGAACCACAGGGCCCGCCCGATGCCCTGGTCGATGGCACGGGCGGCGTAGCCGGTGCGGTCGTCGCCGGGCCACGGGAAGCGGGCCGGCTGGTACGCCGCGTACACGTACCGGGCGGTGCGGAAGTACGCCTGGTGGAATCCGTAGCCGTCGAGGACCAGCCAGCGCAGCAGCGGGTCGGGGGCGTACAGCCGGTTCCACCGGAACCGGGGCAGCCGGGCCATCGCCCAACCCACGCCGACGTAAGCCATGTAGGCGTGCGCGTCGCCCCGCCCGGCCAGCAGGTCGGCGACGTGCCGCGGGCGGCCGACGCGCAGCCCGTCGCGCATCGCGAGCGCCATCGCCGCGCCCTCGTACGCGAATCCGCGAAATTGCGTTGGAACGGTTTCCAGTCGAGGTTCTGCGGCAGCGGCGTGGGGTGCCTCAGCCGCGTATCCGTAGCCCTCGAGAAACGATGACCCGACGGTTTCCAGTAAGCTCTTCGCGGCATCGTTCGTCACGGTGAAGCCGCGCACTTCCATCCTGGTCTCGCGCACGTTCGGCGTCAGGATGCGGCGGCGCAGGGCACGGAGAAGACGCATGTTTTCCCCCAGCAGAGTGGGTGTGACAAAGACGCGAAAACGTCAATCCTGATGGTGGCAAAAAGGGAACGTGAGGTCTTCTTCAAAGGTGCGGACTGAAGGCCCCGCCGGCCGGGTCCGGGCCGACCGACGACCCGGTCGCCACGGATGGCGGCCGGGTCGTCGGCGGGGACCGGGGGCTCAGTCCCTGGTGGACAGCGTCGCCGGCGCGAACCGGGAGCGCACCGCTCGCCGCCACGCCTCGTACGGCTCGACGTCGCCCGCCCGGTCGAGGGCGGCGGCCACATCGTCGGCGAGGGTGGCGGCGGCCTCGACGGAGCAGTCGCCCAGCGCGGTCATGGCAGTCCGAGAGTGCTCGGGTACGTGACCGGCGTGGCAGCGGGCCTTCGCGGCGAACGCGGCGCCCTGGGCGAGGTCCGGGGCGTACCGGCCGGCGAGCCGGCGCAGGGCGGCAAGCGCGTCCGCGTCGGCGCCGCCGGCGAACGTGGCGGCCAGCCCGACCCCGCTCCAGAGGTCGGCGTGCCGCTCCGCGGCGAAGCGGTCCACGGCTGCCGCCACGTCGTCGGGGCGTGCCGTGTGGATGAACCACAACGACCGTCCGATCCCCTGGTCGACAGCGCGCGGGAAGTAGTCGGCCCGACCCAGCCAGGGGTACGGCGCCGGGCGCTCCTGCCGGCGCACGTACCGGTCGATTTCGAAGTAGGCCCTGTCGAAGCCGTACCCGTCGACGGCCAGCCAGCTCATCGTGGGGTGGTACGGCGACCCGGTGAGGTCGGGCAGCACCGCGCGCCAGCGCATCCGGGGCAGCCGGGCCATCGCGAACCCGATGCCGATGTAGGCGAGGAACAGGTGCGGCGCACCCGGGCCGAGCAGCAGGCTGCGGGTGCGCCCGCCGCGCCGGGGACCGATCGCGTCCAGCACGGTGCAGGCCATCGTCGCGCCCTCGTACGCGAAGCCCCGCAGCTCCTCGTCGACGAGGCTGAGCCGCCGTTCCAACTCCCACTCGTCGCGGGTGTCGATGCCCCATTCGAAGCCGCAGATCACCGACTGCGGGATGGCCTCGAGTCGTCTGGTCACCGGGGCCGGCCCGACCGGGAAGCCCCGCCGGGCGAAGGTCACCTCCGCCAGCGACGGTGCCAGGACCAGCCGCCGGAGGGAACCGAGTGTGGTGGGCATTACTCTCCCCCTGTCTGCGATGGCGTCCGCATCCCGCGCGGGCGGACGCCGATTCGGTGGTGCCGGGACGGCCTGGCGGGACGGTCAGCGACCGGGGGTCCGGTCACCACCGCGCGGCGGCCCGCGCCGACGCCCTGCCGGCAGCAACGCGACCAGTGCGCCCAGCACGAGCACCAGGTCGACCAGGGCCAGGGCCAGGTTCCAGCCGTCCCGGCGCAGGTGCTGGTGCCCGGCCGGATCCGCCGGTGGCGCGGGTGCCACGGCGACGCCCGTGCCGACGACGAAGCCGGCGTTGCCGGTCACCTCGCGACCGTCGGTCAGGCTCACGTGATATGCGTACCGGTAGCGGCCCACACCACCATCCACTGTGGACACGATGAGCCGACGGCCGTCAACCGTTGGCGGGCCCTGGCTGACCGGACGGCCGTCGGGGCCGATGACGGCCAGATGCACCGTCTCTGTGGACAGGTCGTCGCTGAAGGTGAGCGACACGCTGGTCGGCGCGACACGCAGCGGTGTGTCCTCGCCGGGCTGCGCACCGACCAACCGCAACTGCGGCTCGCGACCGGCGGCCAGCAGCACGGCGATCCCGAGCACGACGGTGAGCACGACGGCGGCGAGCACCCGGGCCGGGGACAGGGACGGAACCCGGTCAGCGACCGGCGTCGCCCGGATCATGCCTGCGCCGCCACCGGGCGGCAGGAGCAAACCATCAGCCGCTGCTCCGCCGGGCTGGGCCGCAGGTGCAGGTAGATGGCCACGATCATCGGCAGGAAGACCACAGTGTTGTAGAACAGGTGCAGCTCGACCCGGGGCAGCACCAGTTGCAGGATGCTGGTCGGCACCGAGCGGCCGAACAGGTGGTGGCCGGTCTGGGCCTGCAGAAGCAGCAGCAGGTGCTCGATGTGGTGCCAGAACTGGATGACCAGGGCGGCCGTCCACCAGCTGCGGCTGCGGCCGACGAAGCCGGGGCGCAACACCCAGAGGCCGATGAGCATGACCAGGGCGTAGCCGTAGTGCAGCCACTCCGAGGTGACCAGCCAGGGGTAGGCCAGCCCGAGCACCCCGCGGGACTGCGGCACCGGCCAGCCCAGCACCCAGATCTGGTATGCCTGGGACAGGTGTTCGGCCCAGTGACCGATGACGACGACCATGAACGCGTTCAGGGCGAAGCGGTGGTGGGCTCCGTTGAGGCCCCCCGGACGACCGTCGGTGTCCGTGAGGGCCACTCCGTAGCTGGTCATTCTGCCTCCTCTGGGGATCGCATACGTCACCCGCACGTGACCCTGCACGAGTGCCTTCCCAGACTGCGGGTCGGGCCGTCCGTACCGCGTCTTCGACCGTGCTCAGGTCCGGGACGCCCGGCGGCGACGTGTCGGGCGCCCACCTCCTGGGCCACCGCGAAACTGGCCCACGCCACCGCCTCCACCAGGCTGCGGTCGTCCGGGCGGTGCCGGCGGAATTCGCCGATCACCTCCTCGTCCACCTGGTGCGAGGCGAACGCGGTGAGCAGGGCGAGCCGGCCGGCAGCGCGGTCCGCCTCGGGCAGCCCGTCGACCAGCAGCTCGCACCAGCGGCGGCTCAGGCCGGTGTCCTCGCCGTGCCAGCCGGCGAGCCGCTCCTCGATCAGGTTCCGCACCACCGGGCTGAGCGCCCGCTCCCCGGCGGCCTCGAAGGCCGCGTAGGCCCGGCCGGTAGCGGCGGCCACGTGCGGGTTGCCGGCCGCCCAGCCGGCGGAGGCGGGCAGCGGGGCGTGCGGCAGCAACGGAACCGACCGGCCGGGCTCACGCGGGTCGTGCAGCGTCGGGTGCAGCACCCGGCTGATGCCGCGCTTCAGCCGGCGCCGTGCCCGCGGGTTGAGACCGGGCGGCAGAAGGAAGTTGGCCAGGAAGACGTTGACCATGCGGCTGATGTAGTGGAAGCCCACCACCACTCCGACCAGCTCGGGCCGGGCGGGCTCGTCGAACGGGAACGGTGGTGGGTCGGCGGTGTGCGCGGATCGCGCCCAGCGCGCCGCGAGGCGCAACTGGTCGTCGGCCAGCTCCTCGACCCGGTCGGCCACCACGGCCTCGGCGTCGGGCTCCCCGGCCAGGTCGTACAGGCCGACGCTGTGCATGTCGACGCAGTACGGGCAGATGTTGGCGACCGACACGGTAGCGGCCACCGCCTCCTTCACCGAGCGGTCCACCACGGTGGTGGGCAGCAGCGGCTCGCGGCTGAGCATCCAGTACGCGGCGAGCAGCTCCGGGACGATCGAGTGCGGCAGGGCCGGCGTCACCACCAGTCGCATCTCGTCCGCGATCTGCGCGTAGGTCTCCGCCACCAGCCCGCTCGCCTCGGTCGTCGGCACCGGATCGACGTACTTGACGTGTCGCCGAACCACCGACGACGCCACCCGCCCCACGATCATCTCGCCTCCCGCGTCACCTGGCGCCGGCTCGGGGCCGGCGCGGACGACGCCGCGTCAGGACGGCGCCACAGCCAGTATTCGGCGACGGACCCGGGCCGCAAACGCCGCGCGCCTGATTGCGCACGCGGCAAGAAGGCCATCTCCTACGTGGACAGCACCGCAACGTCGGAGGTGCGGGGCGATCGACCCCGTCGGCAGGATGAATCCGCACATTCACGCTGGTCGCCGTGTCGGCAGGGGCCCGCCGCGACGTCGACCCGTGTCCCTTTCCGTTAGCGGCGCACGCCGGCCCGCACATCGAACCGGGGTACGCCGCCCCCGACTGCCACAGAAAGAGGGCAGCTGTGCACGCCGACACCAACGACTCCGACCAGGTGCGGGTCATGACGATCGAAGCGTTCGCCGACACGATCGTGCCGGGCGAGCGACGGTGGCCGGATGACCGGGCGGTCTCCGGCGCGGCGGCCGGCGGCGGAGCCGTCGCGGCCGGCGCGCTGGAGCTGCTGGAGCATCCGGCCAGCGGGTACGCCGCGGTGCTGGAGCCGCTCGCCGCGGCGCTGAACGCCCACGCCAACCGCTACGCCGAGGAGCGGGGCCACCGGCTGGACCCCGAGGTGCCGCCGTTCGTGGCGCTCGCGCACGAGGACCGCACCCGCCTTCTCCAGGAACTGCTGGCCGTGGGCCATCCCGAAAAGGAGATGTGGGTGGGCCTGGCGCTGTTCAGCAACATGGCCTTCGACAGCGCGGCCCACACGAACACCCACGGAGCGCTGGCCGCCGGGCACCCCGGCCTGCTCACCATCGGCTACCACCGGCCCGACGCCGACGGCCTCTGGCGATTCCCCGAGTACTCGTACGGACGCCCACTCGCGTCGCTGCACCCGCACACCACGTCCACCGGGAGCCCGGCATGAACAGCACCGAGAGCACCGACGTCCTCGTGATCGGCAGCGGCTTCGGCGGCGCGATCCCCGCGTACCACCTCGCCGCCGGCGGCGCCCGGGTGGTGGTGCTGGAACGAGGGCCCTGGCTCAGCGGCGACGAGTTCGACCAGGACTTCGAGCTGGGCTCCTCGTACACCCGGGTCTTCGACTTCGTGGTCGGCGACGGGATGAGCGTCCTCGGCGGCAACTGTGTCGGCGGCGGCAGCGTGGTCTACTTCGCGACCATGCCGCGGGCGCCGCGGTTCGTCTTCGAGCGGCGCGGCGGGATCGGGCGCCCGATGTGGCCGGCGGCGATCAACCGCGACACCCTGGACCCCTGGTACGACCGAGTCACCGAGGCGCTGCCGGTCACCCGGTACGACTGGGACCAGGTCCCCTACGCCGGCGGCCTCTTCGCGGCCGCCTGCGCGCACGCCGGCCGCACGGCCAACCCGGTGCCGTCCGCGATCGACCTGGAACGCTGCACCAACTGCAACTGGATGATGGCCGGTTGCCGCTTCGACGCGAAGCGTTCGCTACTGCTCAACTATCTGCCGGCGGCGCTGGCGCACGGCGCGGAGATCCGCCCGCTGCACGAGGTGCAGCACCTCTCCCGCACCGACGACGGCGGCTACCGGGTGCACTACAGGATCGTCGACGACGAGGACTACCGGGTGCTGCACGACGAGGGCTTCATCGAGGCGAAGGTCGTCATCGTCGCGGCGGGCGCCGGTGCCACCCCGGTCCTCCTCCGCCGCTCGGAGCCGGAGCTGGGCCCCATGCCGCCGGCCGTCGGCCGGTACTTCTCCGGCAACGGCGAGCGGCTGAACACGGCGGTCTTCGACGAGGACCGGGTCCGGACGGTGCTGGGCCTGAGTCGGCCGGGCGGGCAGGCGTACGCCGCGAACCAGATCGGGCGCGGCCCGACCGTGGCGAGCTGGGACCGCCTCGACCCGGATCTGCCGGAGTTCGACCGGTACTCGCTGGAGCAGCTCTACTTCCCGCCCGGCCTGGGCACCATCCTGGCCCAGGTCCCGGACGCCACGGGTCCGACCTGGTTCGGTGCGGAGAAGAAGGAGCTGCTGCGCCGCTGGCAGTCCTGGCTGACGATCTTCACGATGTCCGAGGACGACAATGAGGGTGTCTTCGGGCCGCCGCCGGCCACCGGCAACGCCGAGCGGATTTCCCAGCAGATGCTGGGCCGCGGTCCACTGCGCTACGTGCCGACCGCCAACACGCTGCACGGCTGGGCGGCCGCCGACGCCGACGTGCGCGACATTCTGGAGCGCGACGGGCTGGCCCGGGTCATGCCGTGGACGAACGACGTCGTCGGGGCGTACACAGTGCACCCGCTGGCGTCGTGCCGGATCGGTGACGACCCGGAGACCTCGGCGCTGGACGACCGGCACGAGCTGCGGCGCCACCCGGGCGTCTTCGTCACCGATGGTTCGGCGGTGCCCGGCGCGCTGACCGTGAACCCGGCGCTGACCATCGCCGCCCTCGCCGAGCGGGCCATCCCGGGCATCGTCCGGGCTCTGCAGGAGCGCGGCGTGCCGGTGACCTACCACGGTGGGCTGCCCGAGGGCTCCACCGTGTCCGCCCGCCCTCCGGCGCTGCGCGGCTGACCGACGACGGCCGACGGCCGGGGCGGACGGACCGTCGCCCGGCGGCGGAGAAGGAGAAGCGATGGGAAGACTGCTCGCCCGGGCCATGGGGAACCCCGGTCTCGCCCAGGTCCAGCACATCAGGCCGGTCAAGCCGAGCGCCGCCCGCGGAACTGTGGACGAGGTCTACCGGCAGGTCGTCGACGACTTCGGCATGCTCGCACCGCCGATCGCCCTGCACTCGCCCGCCCCACCGGCACTGGCCGCGAGCTGGCTGATGCTGCGGGAGACGCTGCTGACGGCCGGGCCCGCCGAGCGGGCGGCACGGGAGGCGGTGGCCGCGGCGGTGTCGCACAGCAACCGCTGCCCGTACTGCGTGGAGGTGCACGGCGCGACGCTGACCGGGCTGGTGGGCCGGGCGGGAGCGCCGGCGGTCGTCACCCGGGGCGCCGTGGGGTTGGCCGACCCACGGCTGCGCGAGCTGGCAGCCTGGGCCGAGGCCAGCGGCTCGCCCGACCCGGCCCGCCGCCCGCCGCCGCCGTTTCCCGCCGCCTGGTCCGCCGGGCTGATCGGGGTGGCGGTCACGTTCCACTACCTCAACCGCATGGTGAACGTCTTCCTCACCGAGTCGCCGCTGCCCGCACTGCCCCCGGCGGTACGGGCCGGCGCGCGGCGGGTCGCCGCCGGGTTGTTCGGCGCGCTGGCCCGCACCGACCGGCCGCCCGGCCGCTCACTGGCGCTGCTTCCGCCCGCCGCCGCCACCCCACCCGACCTCGCCTGGGCGGCGGGCAACCCGTCCATCGTCGACGCACTGGCCCGCGCCGTCGGGGCGGTCGACGGGTGCGCCGCCACCGCCGCGCCCGAGCCGCTGCGCCGGCTGGTGCGGGACCGGTTGGCCCGCACCACCGACGGGACACCGGGGCCGATCGGCCGGCCCGAACTGGACGCGCTCGTCGCGCCGCTGGCCCCGGCGCAGCGGCCCGCGGGGCGCCTGGCGTTGCTCGTCGCGCTCGCGTCCTACCAGGTCACCGACCGGCTGATCGACGAGGTCCGGGCGGGCGGCCACGACGACGCGGCGCTGGTCGCGCTGAGCGCGTGGGCCAGTCTCACCGCGGCCCGGCAGGTCGGCGTGCGGCTGCACGAGGATCTCCGCCGGAGCGGCGGCGGGCAGAGCACGTCGGGAGAAGACACGACTGCCACGCCCCCGCCATCCTGGGACTGACCGCGCCCGTCCCGACGGTCCGGACGCGCTGGCCACCGGTCGCGCGCCGGACCCCGACCGAGAGGAACGAACAGGTGGCTGAGCAGCAGGATGTGATCGCGGCCCTGGCGGCCGACGGCGACGAGATCGACCAACTGGTGGCGGACCTCTCCGACGAGCAGTGGCAGTTGGCCACACCAGCGGTCGGGTGGACGATCACGCACCAGATGGCACACCTGACCGCCACCTTCCACCTGGCCGGGCTCGCGGCCGCCAACCCCGACGGGTTCACGGCGATGGCCGGCGGGCTGGGCCCGGACTTCAACGCCAACGTCGTCGCGGCGATGGCGCCACACCTGCACGACACCCCGGCCGAGCTGCTGGTGAAGTGGCGTCGGCAGCGCGCCGAGACCGAGCGTGCGCTGGCGGCGGTGCCCGCCGGGCAACTGGTGCCGTGGCTGGTCCGCCCGCTGCCGGCGCCGGTGCTGGCAGCCGCCGGCATGATGGAGCTGTTCGGTCACGGCCAGGACATCGCGGACACGCTCGGAGTGCGCCGCACCCGCACCGACCGCCTGCGGCACCTGGTGGAGTTCGCCGTCCGGACCTGGGACTTCGGGTACCACGCACGCAAGCTGACCCCGCCGGACACGACCTTCCACTTCGACATCGTGGCGCCGTCGGGCACCCGCTGGCAGTTCGGGCCACCGGACGCCCCGAACTCGGTCTGGGGTCCGGCCGAGGACCTGTGCCTGCTGGTCACCCGCCGTCGCCACCGCGACGACCTGGGGCTGCGGGCGATCGGGCCGGAGGCCGACCGCTGGCTCGACCTCGCCCAGGCGTACCGGGGGCCGGCCGGCACCGGTCGTACCCCGGGGCAGTTCGCCGTCTCGGCCGCATGACCCCGGCCGGGGCGACCCGGTCGGCCCGACCTGTCACAGCCAACGAGCACATCGAGGAGGCAATGGTGTTGGCGACCGGTGTCCCCACCAGGGAGGAAGTCGTCCGGCGGGCCACCGCCGCGACGCGGGCGCTCCGCGATCGGGCGGAGTGGACCGAGCAGAACCGGCGGTTGCCGGAGGAGACGATCGAGGTGCTGGCCGAGGCTGGTGTCTTCAAACTGCGGGTCCCGGCCCGTTACGGCGGCTACGAGGCGGACACCCGCACGCTGGTCGACGTTGCCGTCGAGCTGGCCCGCGGCGACGGCGCGGCGGCCTGGGTGGCCTCCGTCTACTGGATTCCCACCTGGATGACCTGCCTCTTCCCCGACGAGGTGCAGGACGAGGTCTTCGCCACGCCGGATGTGCGGATCTGCGGCACGCTCAGTCCCACCGCGACGGCCAACCGCGCGGACGGCGGCATCGTGGTGAACGGCCGCTGGGGATTCGTCAGCGGAGCGCTGCACAGCCACTGGCAGGAGATCATCGCCGTCCAGATGGACGCCGAGGGCGGTCCGATGCCGGTCATGGCCCTCGTGCCCATGTCGGCGCTGACGATCGTCGACGACTGGCACACCGCGGGCCTGCGCGGCACCGGGAGCGTGAGCACGATCGCCGACGACCTCTTCGTGCCGGCCGCCCGAGTCCTGCCGCTGGGCGCGGTGCTCCAGCAGCAGTCCGCGAGCCGACGCAACGCCGAGGCGGCGATCTACCGTCCGCCGCTGCTGCCGGTGGCGTCCGCGTCGTCGGTCGGGTCCGTGGTCGGCCTGGCCCAGGCCGCCTGGGACATCTTCACCGAGCGACTGCCCGGCCGGAAGATCACCTATACCGGGTACGACGCACAGGCCGAGGCGCCGGTCACCCACCTGCAGGTCGCGGACGCGGCGCAGCGCCTCGAGGAGGCCCGACACCACGCCCACCGGCTCACGGACCTCGTGGACGGCAAGGCGAACGACGCCGGCGAGTGGAGTGTGGAGGAGCGTGCCCGGGCCCGCGCCGCGCTCGGCGCGGCCTGCCGACGGGCGCGGGAGGCGGTCCGGATCCTGGCCGACGCCAGCGGCGGCTCCTCCGTCTACGACTCGGTGCCGATGCAGCGGGTCCTGCGCGACGTGCAATCCGTCAACCTGCACGCCCTGATGAACCCGGACACCAACGCGGAGCTGTACGGCCGGGTGCTGTGCGGCCTCGAACCGAACACGCTCTACCTGTGACGGCGACGCACGCGCCCGCCGCCACCGACCATGGAAGGGAGTAACGAGATGACCTCCACCACATCCGAGTCGGCCGCTCCGTCGGACGCCGAGCAGGCCGCCGTCGCCGCCGTACCCCAGCGCATCGTCGAGGCCTGGGCGGAGCACGACGCCGACGCCTTCGCCGCCCAGTTCGCCGAGGACGGCACGATGATCCTGCCGGGTCTCTACTGCAAGGGGCGGACGGAGATCCGGGACTTCATTGCCACCGCCTTCGCCGGGCCGTACCGGGGCACCCGGGTGACCGGTCAGCCGTTCGAGGTGCGGTTCCTCTCCCCCGACACCGCGCTGCTGCTGACCGAGGGCGGCGTGCTGGCCGAGGGTGAGTCCGACGTCGCGCCGGAGCGGGCCATCCGGGCCTCCTGGCTGCTGAACCGCCAGGAGGGACGCTGGTTGCTGGCCGCCTATCAGAACAGCCCGGCCCAGCCCGGCTGACCGGCACGCACCAACACCGACCGGGGGCGTCGCCATCGCGACGCCCCCGGTTCGCGTCCTCTCCCGCCCGCCGCCCCGCCCACGACGACACCGCGCCACCCCGCCGGGTCGGCGTGGTGGCGCGGCGGGGACGGATCGTCAGGACAGCGATGGCACCGGCGCGGTCAGCCGGACCGGCAGGCTGCGGTGCCCGTTCATGATGAACGTGGGCAGCGGGCTCAGCTCGTCGGGAGCGACCGCCAGGGCCATCTCCGGGAAGCGGTCGAAGAGGCTGGACAGGCCAACCGTGGCCACCAGCCGGGCCACGCCGGCGCCCAGGCAGTAGTGCGGCCCGTGCCCGAAGGACAGGTGCTCCTTGTCGGCGCGGGTCACGTCGAACTCTCCCGGGGCGCCGGCGTGCAGGGCCGGGTCCCGGCCGACCGCCGCGTAGTTGACCAGGATCGGATCGCCGGCCGGGATGGTGACGCCGCCGAGGTCGATGTCCTCCACGGCGTACCGCAGCGGCAGGTGCGCCAGCGGCGACTCCACCCGCAGCGTCTCGTCGATGACGTCGTCCCAGCTCACCTCTCCGGTGCGGACCAGGTGCAACTGATCCGGGTGGGTCAGCAGGGCGGTGATGGCGTTGTCGAAGAAGTTGATGGTGGTCTCCGAGCCGGCGCCCAGGATGGCGAAGATGGTGTCGGTGAGCTCCGCCTCGGTGAGCCGGGTGCCGTCGACGTCGCGGGCCGCGATCAGGTCGCTGGTGATGTCGTCGCCGGGGTTGCTGCGCTTCTCGGCGATCAGCTCGACCATCGCGGCGCGCCAGTCCTGGAGGATCTGCTGGGCCTGCTGCGGCGACACAGTGGTGTCAACCATCATGTCGATCGCCTTGGCCGTCTCGACCCGGGCCTCCTCGGACATGCCGATGAGATCGGCGACCAGCCGGGCCGGCAGCGGGTACGCGAACTCGGCTCGCAGGTCGACGACCTCGCCCGGCGCACGGGCGGCCATCCGGTCGATCAGCTCACCGGTCAGCTCGACCACGCGCGGGCGGATCAGCTCGGTGCGCCGCGGGGTGAACGCCTTGCCGACCAGCCGGCGCAGCCGCACATGATCCCGCCCGTACGCGGTGACCATGTTCTCCATGGCGATCCAGCTGATCATCTCCCAGTCCGGCGGGATCTCACCGTTGATGAACGCCGGCCAGTGGTTGCGGGCGCTCTTGGTGACCCGCGGGTCGGTCAGCACCCTCTTGATCGTCGCGTAGCTGTTGAGTGACCAGGCCAGCACCCCACCCGGCAGCTCCACGCGGGTCGCCGGGCCCTGTGTCCGCAGGGTGTCCGCCTCGGCGTGGATCCGACTTCCGGTGGTGTCCAGCCTGACGGGGCAGCGCTGTTCCATGCGTTCCTCCATGGTGTCCTCCGTGGACCTCGTTCGACGGGGCCGGAGCGGCGGAGGCCCGCGCCGCTGCGGCAGGGTCCCGGCCACGGACGGCCGGCGGACCGGCACCCGGGTCAGCGCAACGGCCGGAAGAAGGCCCGGATGTCGCCGACCAGCAGGTCGGGCTGTTCCATGGCGGCGAAGTGGCCGCCCCGGTCGAACTCGGTCCAGTGGGAGATCGTCGGGTAGTCCCGCTCGGCGAACCGGCGCACCGGCTGGAAGATGTCGTGCGGGAAGACCGCCACCCCGACCGGCGCCCGCACGGGCGGCGGAGGCGCGCCCGCCGCCGCCGCGCGCACCGCCGCGGCACCCTCGTAGTAGAACTGGGCCGACGAGCCGGCCGTGGCCGTGAGCCAGTAGGTGGAGGCGACGGTCAACATTTGGTCCCGGTCCACGGCGTCCTCGGGCGCCTTCGCCGAGTCCGTCCACTCGCGGAACTTCTCCACGACCCATGCCAGCTGCCCGACTGGCGAATCGGTGAGCCCGTACGCCAGGGTCTGCGGGCGGGTCTGCTGGATCCGCATGTAGCCGGAGAGCTCGGTGTCGAAGCGGCCCAGCAGCGCCAGCCGCCGACGGTCGGCCTCGTCCAGGTCGGCCAGCTCGGCCGGGTCGCCGGGGAACGTCATCAGCATGTTCACGTGCGCCCCGATGAGGCGCTCCGGGTACAGGGCGCCGAGCACCAGGGAGATCACCGAGCCGGCATCGCCGCCCTGGGCGGCGAACCGCTCGTAGCCGAGCCGGCTCATCAGTTCCCCCCAGGCGGACGCGATGCGCGGCACATCCCAGCCGGGACCGGGCAGCGGCCGGGAGAAGCCGTAACCGGGCAGGGCGGGGATCACCAGGTGGAACGCGTCGCGGCGGTCGCCGCCGTACGCCGCCGGGTCGGACAGCGGCCCGATCACGTCCAGGAACTCCGCCACCGACCCCGGCCACCCGTGCGTGATCAGCAGCGGCACGGCGTCGGGCTCCGGAGACCGTACGTGCAGGAAGTGCACGGGTGCGCCGTCGAGGTCGGTGCGGAACTGCGGGTACCGGTTGAGCCGGGCCTCCGCGGCCCGCCAGTCGTACTCGGTGCGCCAGTACTCGGCCAGCTCCCGGAGATAACCGAGCGGGACACCCCGCTCCCAGCCCACGTCGGGCAGCTCGTCGGGCCACCGAGTGGCGGCGAGGCGACGACGCAGGTCGTCGAGGTCCGCCTCCGGAACGGCTATGCGGAACGGCTGCATGTCTCCCCCATCTCCTGGTTCGCGGTCGAAGGGTGTCCCCGGCGCTCGCCGGCGGCACTATCGGATTCACGGGCCACCAGGTAGCGGGCGATGGTGGCCAACTTTTCCCGGGTCTCGGTCAGTTCCCGCGCTGGCAGCGAGGTGCCGACGATGCCGGCGCCCGCCTGCAACCAGGCATGGCCGTCGCGCTGGTACACGGTCCGCAGCGCCACCGCCGCGTCCATCGCGCCGTCCGCGTCGTAGGTCAGCACCGCGCCGCCGTACAGGCCACGGGCGCACGGCTCCAGCTCGTGGATGACCTCGTACGCGGCCCGCTTCGGCACACCGGAGGTGGTCACCGCGGGGAACAGCGCGCCGAACGCGTCCCAGGCGTCGCCGGCCGCCGCCAGCGGGCTCCGGACCGTGGAGGCGAGGTGCTGCACGGACCCGCGTTCGCGGACGGCCATGAACTCCGGGACCTCCACCGGCCCGCCGCGGCACAGCTCAGCCAGCTCGTCAACCGCCACCTTCACCGAGATCGCGTGTTCGTAGACCTCCTTGGGGTCGGTGAGCAGCTCCCGGCGCAGCGACTCGTCGAGCTCCCCACGGCCGGTGCGCGCACGCGTGCCGGCGACCGGCTGGGTGGTCACCCAGCCCTTTGAAACCTCGACCACCGTCTCAGGGCTGAAGCCGGTGGCCTCCAGACCCCCGAGGCGCAGCAGGTACGAGCGGGCCGGCGTGTTCGCCCGGCGGCCCAGCTGGTAGGTCGCCGTCAGGTCGACCGGAAAAGTGACCGCCACCCTGCGGGACAGGATGACCTTCTGCAACCGACCGGAGCGGATCGTGCGGATCGCCCGTTCCACCGCGTGCCGGTACGCCTCGGTGTCCCAGTCGTCCACCGGGGTCGGACCGGCGGGCAGGCGGACCGGCGCGGCGCTCTCCAGCTCGGCCTGGAGCCCGTCCAGGTCGGCCACATCGAGCGCCCGCAGCAGCGTGCCGGTGGTCTGGAAGCGCACCTCGACGCGGGGAATCATCAGGTGCAGGAACGGCTCGTCGTCGAGCAGCTCCGTCAACCCGTCCCGGGCCGCGGCGAGCTCGAACCCGGCCCAGCCGTAGCAGCGCCAGGCCTCCACCGGCACCTCGTCAAGCAGGGCGGACAGCCCGCGCAGCGCCGCGCCGGAGAAGGGCAGGGTCCGCTGGCCCTCGTCGGTGCGCAGCACCAGTCGGCGCCGGTCGGCGATCACCTCCGCGACCGGGTCCACGGCGACCGCGTACCCTTCGGGCCCCTCGTAGCACACGTGGTCGCGGCCCTGCCGGGCCGCGACGAGCTGCCCCGCCGCGGCCAGTGGATCGTCGACCGGCGCGATGGTCCGTTCGTGGTACTTCCGATGACCAGCCATCTACTCCTCCAGGAAGTCCGGCCTGGCGGCGCGGGCGACGCGGCACCGATCCGAGAGACGCGGTGTCGGCGTGAGTCGGGGATCGGCCCGGGGTGATGTCAGCGGCCACCCACCGCCGATACCTACGACGGCGCGGTGGCCCGATCCGTCCGCCGGCCGCGCGGGAATCCGTTGACTGGCAAGGGGATTGCGGCAGCCAGCAAGCGTTCCGACCATATCGGCGCCGCCCCGGCGGCGGCTTCTCCGAAGGTGCGCAACGACGAGGCGGTCGGGGCAATTCAGGAGGTGAAGCGCCCGGACCGGCGGTGCCACGATCGGGCTGTGGACCTGCCGGCGGGCGGGTCCGGTGCCGTGGCGGCGCGGACGCCCGCTCCAGCAGAAAGGTGAGCTTATGGGCACGCACCCCGCGCCGGGCGGCGCTTCCGCGTCCGGCACCGACATTTCCTCGGTGGAAGAACAGATCACCGTCATCTGGCGGGAGGCGCTCGACGTGCCCCCGGGCTCGGAGCACGCCACCTTCTTCGAGCTGGGCGGGCAGTCGATCACCGCACTGCTCATCATCGCCTGGATCGAGGACGAGCTTGGCATCACCTCGGTCGGGGTCGACCAGCTCTTCGACGACCCGGACCTCGACACGTTCATCCGTCAGGTCTTCGTGACCCTCGAACCCGCCACCTGACGTCAGAGTGCGCCACCCCCGGAGAGGGAGAGACCGATGATGCCCGACACCCCGTTCCCGCTCTCGCTGGAGCAGGAGTTCCTCCGCCTGCAACACCTGAACGACGGCTCCGCCGGCGCCTTCGGCCCGCGTCCCATCTCAAGCGGTGGCTGGCGGCTGACCGGGGACCTCGACCTGCCCGCGTTCACCGCCGCCCTCGACGACGTGGTCGAGCGGCACGAGGCGCTGCGCACGGTGCTGCTGCACGACGAGGACGGCTGGCGGCAGCAGGTCCTGCCGCCCGGCTCGCCGACGGTGGTGGTCCGCGACCTGCCCGACGACGGCAGGCCGCGCCACGATCGGGCCGAGGACTTCCTCAACGAGATCGAGGGCCAGACCTTTGACATGAACCAGGTGCCGGCCTTCTGGGTCCACGTGGGCCGGTTGGCCGAGGACGACTCGATCGTCGTGCTGGTGGCCCACCTGCCGGTGGTGGACGTGTGGTCGCTCGGCCTGGTGATGCGGGACATCGTCGAGCTCTACGCGGCGCGGCGCGGGGGCCGGCAGCCCGACCTGCGCGAGGCGCACCAGTTCCGGGAGTACGTTTCCCGGCAGCAGGCCGGTTCGGACGAGGTGTCCGCCGCCGCCTCCTTCCGGTACTGGCGGGAACGCCTGCGCGACGCCCGGCCGGTGACCCTGCCGACCGACCGACCGCCGGCCGTGGGCGCCCCGGCGGGCACCCGGTGCGACCGGTTCGCACTCGGTCCCGACCTGGGCACCGCGACGCTGGACTTCGCCCGGTCCCTGCGGTGCTCGCCGTTCATGGTGCTGTTCGCCGCGTACCGGGTGCACCTGCTGGCCCGGACCGGGATCACCGACGGGGTGATCTGGACGCTCACGTCGGGGCCGGGACGGCGGCGCCGGTGGATGGCCGACACCGTCGGCTACTTCGTCAACCTGTTCCCGCTGCGCACCGACCTGACCGGTTGCCAGACCTTCCGCGACGTGGTCGAGCGGGTCCGGGAGAGCTGCATGTCGGCGTTCACGCACGAGGTGCCGTTCGTCCGGCTGGCCACCGAGGTGGCCGACGAGATCGCCGCGCTGGAGGAGGGCGACCGGATCGCCGAGCGGGCCCGGCCCGGCTTCCAGATGTCACCGAACCCGTTCGTGCTGCGCGAGCAGGGCACCGGCGGGGTCGGCTGCACGGCCGCCCAACGGCGTGTCTCCCAGCCGGTCGGACCGGACATCCCGGACGACGCGATCCTGTGGACCGCCGAGCTGAGCCCGACCAACGAGCTGCTCTTCGCGGTGAACAGCAGCGTCGACCGGTTCACGGAGTCCTCGATGGACGCCATGCTGGCCGATTTCACCCACGTGCTGCGCGCCGGGGTCGCCAACCCCGAGCTGCCGCTGGCGGATCTGGGCGCTCCGGCCGTGCCCGCCGCATCCGGCAAGTGACCGACCAGACCGAAGGGACTCCTGTGATGACCGCTGACCTTCCCGCTGGCATGCGTCTGGTCGAGGTGACCGAGGAACGGTACGGCGAATGGCTCGACAACTGGCTTGGCGCGTTCGCCTCGCCGCCCGGTGACGATCCGGAGGTGGTCGACTTCTACCGACGCACCCACCCTCCGGACCGGGCCATCGCCGTCACCGACGACGCCGGTTACGTGGCAACGAACGCCTCGCTGCACCGGGACCTGGTGCTGCCAGGCGGCCGGACGGTGCCGCTCGCCGCCTGCACCGGCGGATCCTGCCACCCCACCCTGCGGCGCAAGGGGCTCATGAAGGCCACCCTGCACCGACTGCACGAGCGGGCGGTCGAGGAGGGAAAGCCGATCGCCGCCGGGGGCGTGTCCGAGTGGCCCATCTACTGGCGCTTCGGCTACGGCCCGGCCACCTGGTACAACAGCCTCAACATCGACGTGCGGGGGGTGGGCTGGCGCGACGACGCGCCCGACGGCGACCTGCCCGTACGACGGGTCTCCGGCATTGAGGCCCGGGATCTGGCCCAGTCGGTGTACGAGCGGCAGGCGGCCAGGACCCCGGGCGAGGTGATACCGCCGTCCTGCTACTGGGACCGGCTGGCCATGGACCCGACGAACCCCCGCCTGGAGCAGATGCTCGCCGTCGGCGGCGGCGGTGCGCCACGGGCCTGCGTCGCGGTGGGTGACCGGGGCTTCGTGTCGTACCGCATCACCTCGGACTGGGCGCCGGAGACGACGCCGCGCAACATGCTCCAGGTCATCGACTTTCTCGCCGTGGACGCCGAGGCCGCCGCCACGCTCTGGCGCTACCTGCTCTCCGTCGACATGGTGGCCACCATCCAGGTGTGGTACGCCCCGGTGGACAACCCGCTGGCGTGGTGGGTGACCGACGCGCGCAAACTGCGCGCGCAGCGCCACGACGGCGTGTGGCTGCGCCCGCTGGACGTGCCGACGCTGCTGGAGGCGCGCGGCTGGGCCGGCGACGGGGCCTTGACGTTGCGCGTGCACGACCCGGAGGGCCACACCGACGGCACGTTCCGCCTCGACGTCGACGCGGGGCAGGCCACCTGCCGGCGGAGCACCGCCGAGCCGGACCTGGAGATGCACGTGGCGGCCGTCGGCGCGATCCTGCTCGGCGGCACCACCGCCACCGACCTGGCCCGGGGTGGCCGCATCGTCGCGCGGGACACGCGCTGCGCACAGCTCTGGGACACCATGGCCACGCCCGAACGGGCCCCCTACATCAGCTACTTCTACTGATTCCCCCGGTCGCGCGCCGGCGCCCGGCCTCCGCCGGCGCGACGGGGCGTGGCGCCGGCGGGTCGTCGACAGCACGAGGAACGGGTAGCGATGAACGACAGACGGGGCAACGGCGTCCGGGCGGTCACCTCTCGGGCCCAGCAGGGCCTGTGGTTTCTGGAGAGGTTGGCCGCGCAGCCGCCGACGCACACGGTGTGCCGCACGTACCAGGTGCACGGCCCGCTCGACGAGGACGCCCTGTGCGCCGCGTGGCGGACCCTGGTCGACCGGCACGAGGCGCTGCGGACCCGCATCGTCGAGCGGGACGGCGTCCCGTGGCAGGCGATCGACGCCGGCTCCGACGCTCCGGCGCTGGTCGACCTCACCACCGTCGCCGAGGCGGAGCGGGCGGCGGCCGCGCAACGGCTGCGCACCGGCCTGGCCGGGGCCGTGGTCGACCACGCCGACGGCCCGCTCAGCCGGTTCACACTGGTCCGGCTCGGCCCCGAGGAGCACGAGGTGCTGCTGGTGCTGCACCGGCTGGTGGCCGATGACAGCTCGGCCCGCATCCTGGTGACCGAGCTGGGCGAGTGCTACTCGGCGGCGGTGCAGGGCCGCGAGCCCGCCCTGCCGTTCCTGCCGTTGCAGTACCGCGACTTCGCGCGGTGGCAGCGGGAGCAGGCGACCGGCCCGACGTACGGGCGGCTGGCGCAGTGGTGGCGGAACGCGCTGACCCCGCCACCGCCGACGCTGTCGCTGCCCGCCGACCGCCCGCCCGCAGCCGATTCGGGGTACGCGGGCGGGGCGGTGTCCTTCGACTGGGGTGAGGAGACCGCTGGCCACCTGCGCGAGGTGTGCGCCGCCGAAGGCACCGTCCCGGCCGTGGTGCTGGCCGCGGCGTTTCACGCGCTGCTGTTCCGGCACACCGGCGAGCAGCGGGTGACCGTGGGGCACCCGGTGGCGGTGCGGCCCCGCCCGGAGTTCGCCGGGACCGTGGGGCCGTTCCAGAACCCGCTGGTGGTATGCGTCGACTTCGCCGACGCCCCCACCTTCCGGCATCTGCTGGCCCGGGTGGCCCAGGCCCGCCGGGCCGCGCTCGACCACGGGGAACTGCCCTTCGCCGACGTGGTCGCCGAGGTGGACGTGGACCGGGACGCGCAGCGGCCACCGCTGCTCGACGCGGCGTTCAGCTGCCCGGAGTCGCCCGAGCCGGACCCCGTGCTCACCGGCGCGATCGTTCGCCGGCTGCCCGTCCGCGCCGGGGCGGTCCCGGTGAGCCTGTCGTTGGAGGTCGACACCGTCGAGTCGGCGGTGACGGGCACGCTGGCGTACCGGGCGGACCTGTTCGAGCCGGAGTCGGCACGGGCGCTGCTCGGCCAGTTGCGTACCCTGCTCGACGCCGCGCTCAAGGACCCCGGCCAGCCGGTGGCCGCGCTGCCGCTGGAGACGCCGGAGCAGCTCCGTGCCGCGGCCCGGGCCGCCGACCGGATCGAACCGGTCGCCGCCGGTTGGCCCACCGTCGCCGCGGCGGTGCACTCTCGCGCCGAGCGGGACCCGGGTGAGACCGCGGTGGCCTGGCAGTCGGAGGCCGTCTCCTACGGCGATCTCGCCAGCCTCGCCAGCTCCACCGCCCGGGGGCTGCGGCGCCTGGGCCTGGCGGCGGGCGCGCCGGTGGCGGTGCGGATGCCGGCCGGGCCGCGCCAGGTGGCAGTGCTGCTGGGCGTCCTCGACGCGTGCGCGCACCTGGTGTGCATCGGGGCCGGGGAGGCGGGTGAACGGGGTCGGCTGATCCTGGGCGACCTGCGCCCGGCCTGTCTGCTGGTGGAGGGCGACCCGGACGACGACGAGCTGGCCCGCTGGTACCGCACCGAACTCGACGGGCAGGCCGTCGCGGTGGACACGCTGCACCGCGCCGACGCGGAGGACGACCCGCCGGTACCGGCCGGCCCGGACGCGTCCGACCTGGCGTACGTCGCGTACACCTCGGGGTCGACCGGCATGCCGAAGGGGATCCCGCACACCCACGCCGGCTTCGCGCAGTTCTGCCAGTGGATGGCAACGCACTTCGCGATGGAGCCGGGCAGTCGGGTGGCCCAGTGGGCGGCGCCCGGATACGACGCGGCGCTCTGCGAGATCTTCGCCGCGCTCGGCGCCGGCGCGACCCTCTGCCCGGTGCCCGACCGGGTGCGGGTGGACCCCCGTCGGCTGGTGCGTTGGCTGGCCGACGAACGGATCAGCCACTTCCAGACCGTGCCGAGCTTCGCCCGGGAGGTTCTGCGGGCCCTGGTGTCCCGGGGTCACGGCGACGCGCTGCCGGCGCTGCGGCACCTGCTGCTCGCCGGCGAGCCGCTCCCCGGCGAGCTGGCCGGGGAACTACGCCGGGCGCTGCCGGCGGCCCGGTTGACCAATCTGTACGGCCCGACGGAGATCGTGCTGGCGACCTGGCATGAGGTGACCGGGCCGGTACACGGGACGGTGCCCGTCGGTGAGCCGATCCCCGGCCGCCAGGTGCTCGTGGTCGACGACCAGGACCGGCCCTGCCCGGCGGGGGTCACCGGTGAACTGGTCGTCCGCAGCCCCTACGTCACGCCCGGCTATGTGGGCGCGGAGGCGCCCGCCGACGCCTTCACGCCGCTGCGCGCCCACCAGGAGTTCGGGTTGCCGGACCACGGCTGGTACCGCACCGGGGACCTCGGACGCCGGCGGCTGGACGGGTTGCTGGAGTTCCGCGGCCGGCAGGACTTCCAGATCAAGTTCTTCGGCACCCGCCTGGAGCTCACCGACGTGGAGACGGCGCTGGCCGCCGCGGACTCGATCGCCGAGTGCGCGGTGGTGCCGGTACGCGACCACAGCGGCCTGGTCGTGCGCCTGATGGCGTACGTGGTGGCCCGGGAGCCGGCGGACGGCGCGGGCGCGAACGACCTGACCGCCGCCTGGCGGGCCCGGCTGCGACAGCGGTTCGGCAGCCTGATGCCGCCGGTGAGCTTCCGCGCCCTGCCGACGCTGCCGCGCAACGTGGGCGGAAAGGTCGACCGGCGTCGACTGCCGGCGCCGACGTCGCTGCGCGCGCCCGGTGACCGCCAGCCCGCCACCCCGACCGAGCGGATCCTGGCGGGCGTCTGGGCCGAGGTGCTCGGCACCGACGAGGTGGCGCCGGAGGATTCCCTGTTCACCCTCGGCGGGCATTCGCTGCTGATCCCGCCGCTCCTGCACGAAGTCCGGGAGCGGACCGGCGTCAGCGTTTCGGCCCGCCGCTTCCTCGCCGACCCGACGCTGGCCGGGCTCGCCGCCCTGGTGGACGCGGAGACGCGGCCCGACGACGGTGCCCGGACGCAGAGGGAGGTGAGCGGCAGCGCCTGACCGCCCCGCGCGGGGACGACGCTACGAATCCCCGAACCGCCCAGCCCGACGACATATGAGGTGGAGAGACGTGACCCTGGTGGAGACAACGCCCGTCGAACTCGACGGCCAGAACGTGGACATCGCCGGCATCCGGCGGATCGCCGAGGAACAGGCGCCGTGCGTCATCGCCCCGACGGCCCTGGAGAAGGCCGCGGCGAGCAGGGCGATGTTCCAGGACATCGTCGAGCAGGGCATCCCGGTGTACGGCATCACCACCGGGTACGGCGACCTGGCGTACATGATGGTGGACAACGCCATGGAGATCGAACTCCAGCTCAACCTGGTGCGCAGCCACTGCGCCGGGGTCGGGCCGATCTTCGCCGAGGACGAGGCACGGGCCATGGTCGCAGCCCGGCTCAACGCGCTGGCGCGGGGCTACTCGGCGGTCCGGCCGGAGCTGCTGGAGCGGTTGGCCCTGCTGCTCAACCAGGGCGTCACCCCGGCCATCCCGGAGATCGGCTCTCTGGGCGCCAGCGGCGACCTCGCCCCGCTGTCGCACATCGCCGCCGTGATCATCGGCGAGGGGTACGTGCTGCGCGACGGCCGGCCCACCCCGACCGGCCCGGTCCTGCGGCAACTCGGTGTGGAGCCGTTGCAGCTACGGTTCAAGGAAGGGCTGTCGCTGATCAACGGCACCTCCGCCATGACCGGCCTCGGCGCCCTGCTGGCCGGCCGGGCGCTCACCCAGGTCCGGCAGGCCGAGATCGTGACGGCGCTGGCGCTGGAGGCGTTGCAGGGCTCGACCGGCGCTTTCATGGCCGAGGGGCACGAGCTGGCCCGGCCGCACCGGGGCCAGATCGACAACGCCGCCAACATGCGCGCCCTGCTGGCCGGCAGCGGCCTGGCGCTGGAGCACCGGGAGATCCGCCGTCAGGTCGAGGAGCAGAAGCAGCAGGGGGTCAGCGTCCAGCGCGGCGAGATCTACCTGCAGAAGCCGTACACGCTGCGGGCCATCCCGCAGGTCGTCGGCGCGGTGCGGGACACCGTCTACCACGCCACGGGCATCGTGACGACCGAACTGAACTCGTCCAACGACAACCCGCTCTTCTTCGAGGGCAAGGAGGTCTTCCACGGCGCCAACTTCCACGGTCAGCCGGTGGCCTTCGCCATGGACTTCCTCACCATCGCCCTGACCCAGCTCGGCGTGACCTCTGAGCGGCGGACCAACCGCCTGCTCAACCGGCACCTCAACGGCGGCCTGCCGGAATACCTGGTAGCCGGTGAGCCGGGTCTGAACAGCGGCTTCACCGGCGCCCAGTACCCGGCGACGGCGCTGGTCGCGGAGAACCGGACCATCAGCCCGGCGAGCACCCAGAGCATCCCGTCCAACAGCGACAACCAGGACGTGGTGAGCATGGGCCTGATTGCCGCCCGCAACGCCCGCCGGGTGTTGCGCAACAACGACCTCATCCTGGCCGTGGAGTACCTGTCCGCCGCTCAGGCGGTGGACCTGCGGGGCGTCGCGGACCGGCTCAGCCCGGCCGGGCGAGCGACCCACGACCGGATCCGGTCCCTGGTGTCCACCCTGGACCGGGACCGCTACATGAGCGACGACATCGAGACGATCGCGGCCGCGCTGGCCCGGGGCGAGTTCGTCGACGCCCTGCCCGACCGCGGCGAGGGCCTGCGGTGAGCCGCCGGAGCCTCGGCAGGAGGAGAGAGCGATGACGGATGTCAAGATCGTCGATCGGGCCGACTGGTTCGCCGCGCGGCGGGCCTTCCTGGAGCGCGAGAAGGAGGTGACCCGGGCGCGGGACGCGCTCAACGTGGACCGACGCGGGCTGCCGATGATGGTGGTGGACCAGGAGTACGTCTTCGAGGGCCCGGACGGCGAGCGGACGCTGCCGGAGCTGTTCGAGGGCCGGCGGCAACTGCTCACCTACCACTTCATGTGGCCGCTGGAGGGGCACGACTGGTGCCCGGTCTGCTCGCTGTTCATCGACAACATCGGTCACCTGGCACACCTCCACGCGCGGGACACCTCACTGGCCATCGTCTGTGCCGCGCCGCAGTCGGACATCGTGCCGTTCAAGCGCCGGATGGGTTGGGACATCCCCTGGTACACCACCCGGGGCGACGCCTTCTACCGGGACTTCACGCTGGACGTCGGCACGGACGAGCCGGAGCTGCCCGGGGTCAGCGCGTTCCTGCGCGACGACGACGGCCGGGTGCTCTACGCGTACTCCACACACGGGCGCGGCAGCGACATCCTGAACAACACCTACAACTACCTCGACCTGACCCCGCTGGGCCGCCAGGAGGAGGGCATGGCGGACACCATGGGGTGGATCCGCCACCACGACCGCTACGGCGATGCCACTGCGGGCTCCTGCCACGGCTGACCGGGAACAGTGCCGCCACGGCCACGTCGGATCGACCGACGTGGCCGTCGGGCGTGTGCACTTGACCCGTTCCGTCCAATATTGACAGTCTGCTACGACCGGCCCACGCCCCGTGGGTCGGGCCAGCGAACCAAGAGGAGACCGGATCTGATGGATCCCGAGACCTTCCGTACGCGGACCACCCGGCACCCCGGCCCCGACGAGAAGCCGCTTCTGCGCTTCACTCACGACTACCCGGACCCGCCCGAACGCGTCTGGCGGGCGATCACCGATAGCGAGGAGCACTCCTCGTGGTTCGGCTTCTCGGTCGTCATGGAGCCGGTCGAGGGCGGGAACGTGACCGTGACGTTCTCTCCGGAGATGGTGGAGCGAGCCCGGGTCGTCGAGATCGACGAGCCGCGCCGGTTCGTGTACGCCGGCAAGGGCGACGTCTACCGCTGGTTGCTGAGCCCACACGGGGACGGCTGCCGGCTGGTGCTGGAGAACGTGGTCGGCGACCCGGGCCACCTGGCGCAGAGCGCCGCCGGCTTCCACCTGGCCCTGGACAAGATGGGCGAGCTGCTCGACCGGGAGGCCGGCCGCCCGGCCCCGCACGGCGGCGAGCCGTCCTTCGACGACCTCGTGAAGCACTACTCGACGCTGCCCGAGCAGCAGAACTGACCGGTTGGCCGCGGCGGGCGCCCCGAGGGCGCCCGCCGCGGCCGTGCTTCCCCTCCTCGGTCGGCACGCTCAGAGATGCGTCCTCGGTCGCCCCACCGGCATGATCGAGAGAAGTCCCACCAGCCTGCGGTCCGATGTCCGGCCCCCGCGTCTGCGGGCCGTCCGCCGCTGCGCACCCCGCCCGCAACGGGCGAGGCGGTGGGACGGCCAGCCGGCGGGAGGAGGCCACAGTGACAGGTGGAGTGGGCGGGCCCGAGCCCAGCCGGACCGGCCTGGTGCCCTGGCCGCCAGAGGCGGTGGCCCGGTACGTCGCCGCGGGTTACTGGGAGGGTCGGCCGCTGGGCGCGTGCATCATGGCTGTGGCCGACGCCGTGCCTGACGCGGAGGCGCTGGTCAGCGGGAACGTCCGGCTGACCTACCGGGAGCTGGTGGAGTGGGCCGACGGCTTGGCGCTGCGCCTGCACGCGCTGGGCCTGCGCCGGGACGACCGGATCGTGGTGCAGCTCGACAACCGTTGGGAGTTCGTCGTGCTGACGCTCGCCTGCCTGCGGCTGGGCGTGCTGCCGGTCATGGCGCTGCCGGCGCACCGCCACCACGAGATGTCCCACCTCGTCCGGCAGGCCGAGGCTCGGGCGGTGGTGGTGCCCGCAGAGACGGACCGTTTCGACCACCAGGAGATGGCCCGGCGCATCGCCGCGGGGCAGCCGGGCCTCTCGCATGTGCTCGCCGCCGGCGCTCGGCCCGCGCCGGGCTCGGTGGACCTGCGGGCGCTGTGCCGGCCCGCCGAGGACCCGGCAGCGGCGCGCCGGCAGCTGGACGCCGCCGCGCCAAACAGCCGGGACGTGGCGCTCTTCCTGCTGTCGGGCGGCACCACCGGCCTGCCGAAGCTGATCGCCCGGACCCACGACGACTACGCGTACAACGCCCGGCGCAGCGGCGAGGTCTCCGGCTTCGGCCCGTCCACCGTGTACCTGGCGGCGCTCCCGCTGGCCCACAACTTCCCGCTGGCGTGTCCCGGCATCCTCGGCACCCTGCTGGTCGGTGGCCGGGTGGTTGTCGCCCCGTCACCGTCGCCGAAGAAGGTCTTCGACCTGATCGAGCGGGAGCGGGTCACGGTGACCGCCGCGGTGCCGACCATCGCCCAGAGCTGGCTCGCGTTTCAGGAGTCCGGGCCCGGATATGACCTCGGTACGCTGCGGGTGCTCCAGGTGGGCGGCGCCCGGCTGGCCGACGAGGTGGCCTGGAGGGTCCGGCCCACCCTCGGTTGTCAGCTTCAGCAGGTCTTCGGCATGGCGGAGGGGCTGCTCAACTACACCCGGCTGGACGACCCCGACGAGGTGGTGTGCCACACCCAGGGCCGCCCGATCTGCCCGGACGACGAGATCCTGGTGGTCGACGAGGAAGGCCGGACGGTGCCGGACGGCATCCCCGGGCTGCTGTTGACCCGCGGGCCGTACACCCTCCGCGGCTACTACCGGGCCGAGGGGCAGAACCGGATCGCGTTCACCGCCGACGGCTGGTACCGGACCGGTGACGTGGTGCGTCGCCGTCCCGACGGCAACCTGGTCGTCGAGGGACGCGACAAGGACATGATCAACCGGGCGGGCGAGAAGATCTCGGCGGAGGAGGTGGAGAACTTCGCCTACCAGGTCCCGGGCATCGACCTGGCCGCCGCCGTGGCGATGCCCGATCCCGAGTTCGGCGAGCGGGTCTGCCTCTACGCGGTGATCCGGGCCGGTGCGCCGGTGCAGCTGTCCGGCGTGCAGGCGGTGATGGAGCGCGCCGGAGTGGCCCGGTTCAAGCGGCCGGAGCGGCTGGTCGAGGTGGCCGCCCTCCCCCGCACCAACGTCGGGAAGGTGGACAAGAAGGCGCTGCGCGAGGACATCCGGCGGCGGCTCGCCGCTGAGACGCCGGACGACGTGCCGCCGACCTGAACGCCGGTGAGCCACACGGAACGGGCCGGTCGCGTCGCGACCGGCCCGTTCGGCGTACCCGCCCGACGACTCAGCCAGCCGCCGGCTCGATGGACAGGGCGTGCCGGAAGATGTTGTTCGGGTCGTACTTGGCCTTGATGCGCTGCAGGCGGGGATAGCTCTGCTTGTAGTAGAGGGTGCTCCACGGCACGCCGGACCGGTTCCAGGCCGGGTCCTTGCTGTCGATGTCCGGGTAGTTGATGTAGCAGCCGTCGTAGCGGTCGTTGGACACCGGCATGCCGCCGGTGTCGGCGAAGACCCGCTGGTAGAAGCGGCGCACCCAGTCCACCGACTCCTCGTCGTCGGCGGCGTTCGGCCAGGAGGCGGAGAACCAGAGCTTGAGGATCGAGTCCCGCTGCGGGACCGCGGTGGCGCCCGGCCGAACCGCGTTGACCTGGCCGCCGTAGCCGGCGAAGTAGACCAGGCACTGCCCCTTGTAGGCCGGGTCCCGCAGGCCCCGGTACAGCTCCACAATCTGCCAGTCGGCGAGGGGCTTGCGCAGGTAGCTGCCCTTGGACTTGGTGCGCGGCGGGATGGTCTGCGGGAACTCCAGCGTCGCGTTGGCCAACCAGAGGTCGTCGGTCGTGCTGATCTGCGGTGCGACGCCGACCCCGTCCGATACGGCGGCGATGTACTCGTCGAGCATCCTGCGCGCGTCGGGCATGGTGGCGTCGGTGCGGATCTCCAGGTAGATGGCCTGCTCTTTCTCCGTGTTGAGGTGCAGCGCGCTGTGCAGACCCTCGAACGGGTCGCCGGGGGCGCTGTGGGCGGCGTGCCACGCGTTGTGGTTCTTGACCAGCCGGACGAAGCCCTCCTGGGTCAGCCCGTCCCACGGGTAGGAAGCCCAGGTCATGAAGAGGGTCGGCGGCGGGGTGGGCAGCAGCTTGCCCGGGTCGTCGCCGGTGGCGCCGGGCGTGCGGAACAGGTATTTGGTGACGAACCCGAAGTTGCCCCCGCCGCCACCCGTGTGCGCCCACCACAGGTCGCGGTGCGGGTCGTCGGGACGGCCGGTGGCCAGGATGGTCCGGGCCCGACCGGACCGGTCGACGACGACCACCTCCACGCCGTAGAGGTGGTCGACGGAGAGGCCGAACTTACGCGACAACGGCCCGTACCCGCCGCCGCTGATGTGGCCGCCGACACCCACCGGCGGGCAGACGCCGGCCGGCACGGTGACCTTCCAGCCGAAGTAGAGCTGCTCGTACATCTGACCGAGGGTGGCGCCGGACTCCACGACAAACGCCCGGTGCCGCCGGTCGTACCAGGTCTGGTTCATGGCCGACACATCGACCAGCACCCGGAACGCCGGGTCGCCGACCAGGTTGTCCAGGCAGTGGCCGCCGCTGCGGACGGTGATGCGCTGCCCACGGCCGACCGCCTGCTCGACCGCCGCACGGACCTGCTCGGCGGTGTAGGTCAGGTGGACCGTCTCCGGGGACGAGATGAACCGGGGGTTGAACGAACGAAGCATGAGCTGCGCGTACCGCGGATCGTCGGAGTGAATGGCGACCAGCGGGTCGACAGCGGTCGCGGGGTTGCCACCGGCCTGGGCGGGCGTGGCACCCAGGCCGGCGAGACCGACGGTGGCGCCGGATAACGCGGCAGTCGAGCCGAGGATCTGCCGACGTGACATGACCATGGAAGCACCTGCCATCTGAGGGGTCCGGGCCGTCCCGACCCGTCGCGTGGCGGACCGGACCAGGGCGAAGATCATCTGTGCCTATGCTTCTCGCCCGGGGACGACAGTGCATCTTCCAGATTGCCGTCCTGGCCGCAGACGCGAATTGCGGGCTCAGTCGCCGACGGTGGTCTGCTCGACCGGCCGGGCCGGGGCCGGCGCCACGCCCCGCGCCTGAGTGAGGACCCGCCACATCATGCGCGGGCGCATCAGGTCGGTCGGGGGGTCGACCAGGCCGGCCACCCGCATGAAGCTCCGGGTCACCGCGCCGTCGCGGACCGCGGCGGCCTGCACGCGGGACATGTACGCGTTGGCTATCCGGACCTTCGGCGGGCGCGGCCCGACCACCCCTGGGAAACTCAGGTCGCTTCCAGCGGAGATGTCCCACGGCACGTCGACCACCCGGGCGGCGTCCCGGAAGAACTCCCCCGGCCGGGGCGCCAGACCCGTCCGGAGGTGCTCGCGCAGGGTCAGCGCCTCCAGGGCGGCCACCGTCATGCCCTGGCCGTACACCGGGTTGAAGCTGCACAGGGCGTCGCCGAGGACCAGGAACCCGGCCGGGAGGCGGTCGAGGCGCTCGTAGTGCCGGCGCACGCTCGCCGGGTAGCGGAAGGACACCGGGTCGTCCAACGGTTCGGCGTCACGGATGACGTCGAAGATGTCCGGCACCGGCAGGGACCGGACGAAGTCCAGAAAGCCCCGCTCGTCCGCCGGCGGGTGGTCGCCCAGCACACCGGTCAGCGACAGCACGCTCCGGCCGTCCTGGATCCGGGAGAAGAACGCCCCCCGGGGGTGCGAGGGGGTGGAGACCGGGTTGATCGACAGGTCCCCGTGCAGGATGCCCTCGTCGCGCAGCCGGTAGTGCCGGGTGGTGTACACCAGGTCGATCGGCACCCGGGTCTCCGCCGGCCGCCGATAGCCCAGTTCGGCCAGCCAGACCGGGGCGCGAGACCCGCGCCCGGTCGCGTCCACCACCAGGTCGGCGGGGATGACCTCCTCGTCGGCGGCGCCGGCCGGGTGCACCCGGACACCGGTGATGCGGCTCCGGTCCTCCGTGGTGACCAGGCCGACGATGTCGCAGCCGTCGCGCAGTCGCAGCCCGGGCAGCGCGGCGACCGCGTCGCGCACCTGGGCCTCCAGTAGCGGCCGGGACCCCGAGACACAGACCAGTCCGGTGCTCGCCCGCCGCAGTGGCCTGCCGTTGAAGAACCAGCGCAGCTCGCCCAGGTCACCCGTCGGCACGCCAGCGGCGACCGCCCGCGCGGTGAACCCGGGGAACAGCTCGTCCAGGATCTGCTGGCCCCGGGCGAGCAGGCCGTGCACGTGGCGGCCCTGCGGCACGCCCCGGCGTGCGCCGCTCCCGGCCAGCTCGTCTCGGTCGACGATCGTCACCTCGTCATACGCGTCCGTGAGCACACGGGCGGCGAGCAGGCCCGCCATGCTCCCGCCCAGCACGACCGCCCGCGATCCCCGGCTCACCGCCACAAGTGCCTCCTCGGCGTCTCCTGCCCGCCGGACGGTGGTACGACACACCGGACCGCCCGCTGACCACCCGACCGTCGCATCCGCCGCGCCGGCCGCGCACCTTCCGAATTGCGCGCGTTCGCCACCCGACGGCTGGTCGCTCGGCACCGACCCGGGCTGCGCATTCTCGGAGATCCGCCGGTATCCGGCGTGCGGCCATCCTGGACAGGCGGACGAGTGGGCGGGGCCGTCGGAGGGAGACCGTATGAAACCGCCAGGCCTGCTGCGACGCTGGCCGCCGACCACCTGGCCCACGCCGGAGATCAGTGGGACCGTCGAGCGCGACACCAACGGCCTCGACGGCTGGCGAGGCCTGCCCAGGGCGCAGCGACCACCCTGGCCCGACGAGGCGGAACTGGCGGTCGTGATGCGGCAGCTCGGCACCGTGCCGCCGCTCGTCACGCCGGCCGAGGTCGACGAGCTACGCGACCGGCTGGCCGTCGCGGCCGAGGGCCGCGCGTTCCTCCTCCAGGGCGGCGACCCCGTGGAGTCCTTCGCCGGCAACACCGAGGCACGCCTGGTCGCCAACGCCGCGACCCTCGCCCAGATGGCCCTGGTCCTGGCGTACGGCGGCTCAATGCCGGTGGTCAGCGTCGCCCGGGCCGCCGGCGGATACGCCCACCCGGCGGCCGCGCCGATCGACCACGCCGGACTGCCCAGCTGGCGGGGCGACCTGATCAACGACCGCACGCCCGCGGAGGCGGCCCGAGTCCCCGACCCGCAGAGACTGATCCTGGCCTACGCCAACGCGGCGGGCGCGATGAACGTGCTGCGCGCCCACTTCACCGGGGACCTGGCCGACCTCCAGTCGGTGCACCGCTGGCAACAGGGATTGCTGGACGACGTCGACCCGGCCACACCGCACCTCAACGCCGCCCAGGAGCTCGGCCGCGCCATGGCCTTCATCCGGGCGTGCGGGGTGCCGGACGCCGCGGCGCGCCCACATGCCCGCCCGTACAGCTCTCACGACGCTCTCGTGCTGGAGTACGAGCGCCCACTGGTCCGGGCCGCTCGGGGCCGGCGGTACGGCCTCTCCGGCCACCTGCTCGGGCTCAGCGAGCAGGTGGGCCGCCTCGACGGCGCCCACGTGGACCTCGTCGCCCGGATCGCCAACCCGGTGACCGTGACCCTGGGGCCGGACACGCTGCCAGAAGCCACCGTCGAGCTCTGCGAACGGCTCAACCCGGACAACGTCGCCGGCCGGCTCACCCTCACCTGCCGGATCGGCCCCGGCCGGGTCGACGAGTCGCTCCCCCCGATCGTGGAGAAGGTGACCGCGGCCGGGCACCGGGTGCTGTGGCAGTGCGACCCGATGGCGGCGCCCGGGACACCGTTCGCCCGGATCCTCGAGGGCGTACGCGGGTACTTCGCGGTGCACCGCGCGCTGTGCACGCACCCCGGTGGTCTGCGCGTGGCGCTCGACGGCGACCGGCCGGGCACGCCGGCGGGCGGCGGACGGGGGCTCGGGCGGGACCGGGCGCTCGACCTGGCGTACCAGGTGGCGGAGCTGCTGAAGGGGTGAGCCGGCGGGGGTCAGCGGCCGGTCAGCGACTCCCGGACCACCCGCAGCAACTCGTCGCGGTGCTCGCGCAGGTAGAAGTGGCCGCCGCTGAAAAGCCGCAGCCGGAACGGACCGCTCGTGTGCCGTTGCCAGGCGGTCAGTGCCGAGGGCGGCGCCTGGGGATCGTCCAGGCCGCCGAGCGCGGTGACCGGGCAGCTCAGCAGCGGCCCGGGGCGGTGCACGTACTCGTCGTTGACGGCGAAGTCGGCCCGCAGGACCGGCAGGACCAGCCGCATCAGCCGCGCGTCGCCGAGGACCTGCGCCGGGGTGCCGCCCATCTCCCGGATCCGGTCGATGAACTTGTCGTCGGGGAGCAGGTGCGCGCCGGGCCAGGGCCGGGGCAGGTGCGGCCCCGGCCGGGCGGAGACGAACACGTGGGCCGGCGCCGGCCGGCCTCGGGCAGCCAGCCGGCGGGCGAACTCGTATGCGACGAGGGCGCCCATGCTGTGCCCGAAGAGCGCGAACGGCTCGTCCAGCAGGCTGCCGACGCCCGCCTCGACGGCGGAGACGAGGGTGCGGACGTCCCGAAAGGGCGGCTGCCCGAGCCGCGCCTCCCGGCCGGGCAGCTGGACAGCGCAGACCTCGATGTCCGGCCCGGTTCCCGCCGGCCAGGAAGCGAAGACCGAGGCGCCGCCGCCGGCGTACGGGAAGCAGATGAGCCGCAGCGCGGCCCCGGGGAGCGGCCGGGGACGGACCACGCCCACCTCCCCCGCCGGGCCCGCGACGGCGTCCACCGCCGCCCCGTCGGGCGTCACGGCGTCTCCACGTGCAGGTGGCCGGGGATCGGCGGTACGTCGGTGAGGTCGCACTCGAGGCGCAACCGGTCACCGTCGCGGCCGATCTCCCGGAACCGGTTCATCCGGTAGGTGACGTGCATCATCCGGTTGCGGCCGTTCGGCACGAACTCGGCGACCAACCGCACGCCCGCGTCGCGGGCCAGCCGGCGCAGGAACGTGATGACGACGCCGCCCACACCCCGGGACATCACCCGGCAGGACATCAGCAGCAGTTTGATCGTCCACACCCGACTGTCCTGCTCGATCAGGGTGAGACCGATCGTCCCGTACGGGCCGTAGCGGTCGGACAGCCGCGCCACGTAGAGCCGGTGCCGGGGCGAGGTGCGGAACGCGTCGAGCTGCGCCATGGAGTAGGTGTAGCCGGTGGTGTTGAGCTGGTGCGTGCGCACGGTCAGCTCCTCGGCCCGGAGCAGGTCGTCCGGGCCCGCCTCGGCGATCGTCAGGTGCATCCGCAGGGTGGCCAGGAACTCCTCGGTCGGCCCGTCGAAGCGGCTCTCCACCTGCTGACGGATCAGGTCGGCGCGGTACATGTCGCGGCGCTGCCGGGCGTCCGAGGTGACCACCTCGGGGCTCAGCTCGGGGCGGTCGGCGAGCGTGGCCGCCTCCGCGGCGTCGATGCAGCGCACCTCGGGCAGGGCGTGAGCGACCTCGGCCCGCTCGAAGCCGTCGTCGTCGACGAAGGCGAGCGCGTCCAGGCCGATGTTGAGGGCGTCGGCGACGGCCCGTACGGACGTCGACTTGGCGCCCCAGCCGATCTGCGGGTGCAGGAAGTACTCGGCCACGCCCAGCTCGCGCAGCGCCGCCAGCGCGGCGTCCGGATCGTTGCGGCTGGCAATCGAGTGCAGGACACCGCGTTCGTCGAGCACGCGCAGCACCTCGGCGATGCCCGGTCGCAACCGCACCTCGCCGTCCTCCAGCAGCACCCCGTCCCAGACCGTGTGGTCGAGGTCCCAGACGACACACTTGATCATTTTGCCGGCCGGCGCCCCGGTGGGCGGCGGTACGACCTCGGAGCTCATCGGATCGCTCCCTTCACATCCTGGGGGCGGGGCTTTACACCACCCGCCGGTCGGGGCCGCAGCTGGTACGCCGACTCCGCGATGGTGATCTGCTGAAGCTGCGTGCTGCCCTCGATGATCTCCATGACCTTCGCGTCGCGCAGGTACCGCTGCACCGGGTACGCGTCGCCGATGCCGCGCGAGCCGTGGATCTGCACGGCGTCGTCGGCCGCGCGGGCCGCGGCGGTGGAGGCGAAGTACTTGGCCAGCCAGGTGGCGTGCACCGACTCGGGGTCGCCGCTCTCGCGCAGCCAGCCGGCCTGTTGGCAGAGCAGCCGGGCGGCGTTGGTCCCGGTCACCATGTCCGCCAGCATCCGTTGCACCAACTGGTGGCGACGCAGCGGCTGGCCGAACTGCTCCCGCGTGTCCGCGTAGGCCAGGGACGCCCGCAGGCAGGCCTCCGCCAGCCCGACGCAGCCCCACGCGACGCTGTAGCGCCCCAGCTCCAGGGCGCTCGCGGCCACCGCGGACAGCCCGAAGCCCGACCGCCCTACCAGGTTCTCCGCCGGGATCCGGCAGTCCGCCAGCCGCAACTCGGCCAGCATCGAGGCGCGGGTGCCGAGCGCGCCGGTCTGCGGCACCACTGTCAGCCCGGCGCGCTGCCGCTCCACCAGGAATGCCGCCGGCCGGTCGGCCAGCCGGGCGAGGACCAGGAAGAGGTCGGCGTACTGGCCGAAGGTGATCCAGTGCTTGTGCCCGTCCAGCGCGTAGCCTCCGGCCACCGGGCGGGCCTGGGTGGACACCCCCGCCAGGTCGCTGCCCGCACCCGGTTCCGTCACCGCGAACGCGCCCAGGCACGCACCCCGGGCCAGCTCCGGCAGCCAGCGGGCACGCTGCTCGGGGCGGCCCCACCGGACCAGCGCGTACGACACCATGCTGTGCACGGTGAGCAGGCTGCGTACCGAGGAACAGGCCCGGCCCACCTCCTCGTGCAGCAGCCCGAAGCTGATCGCGTCGAGACCGACGCCGCCGTAATCGGCGGGGATCACGGCGCCGAGGTGCCCCGCCTCCGCGAGACCGTGCACGACGGCGCGGGGCAGCTCCTGCGCGCGGTCCCAGCCGTCGGCGTACGGAACCAGGTGGTCGTCGGCGAACGCCGCGAACCGTTCCCGCTTCCGCTGCTGGTCGGGGGTGAGCTGGACCCTCATCCGCGTACCGTCGCAATCCGGCGCTCGACCAGGGCCACAATGGCGTCGACGCTGCTGAAATTCTCCAGCTCCAGGTCCGCGTCCGCCACCGGGCAGTCCAGCTCGCCCTCGACGAACAGCACGAGCTGCATGACGAACAGCGAGTTGACGTGCCCGTCGGCGAAGATGTTCTCGTCGTCGGCGATCTCCCGGTCCCGGATGTACCGGGCGAGGAACGCGCGGACCTGCTGTCGAATGTTCTCCATCATCCTCGCCTCTCCGCTGGCGCCGGCCGGTCGCCGGCGTAGGAGTAGAAGCCCTCGCCGCTCTTGCGCCCGTGCAGGCCCGCCTGCACCATCCGGCGCAGCAGCGGGCAGGGGCGGTACTTGCTGTCGGCGAACGCCTCGTGCAGCCCCTCAATGGACTGGACGATGGTGTCCAAACCGATCAGGTCGGCGGTTTCGAGCGGGCCCATCGGGTGTCCGAAGCAGCCACGGAAGAGCCGGTCGATCTCAGCGGCGTCAGCGACCCGCTCCTGCAGCAGGAACGCCGCCTCGTTGATGGTCAACATGAGCACCCGGTTGCTGACGAAGCCCGGCGAGTCGGCCACCACCACGGCCTCCTTGCCCAACCGCTCCAGCAGGGAGCGGCCGCGCTCGATGGTCTCGTCGCTCGTGTGGTGGCCCCGGATCACCTCGACCATGGGTCGCAGCGGCACCGGGTTCATGAAGTGCATGCCCAGCACCGCCTGCGGCCGGCGGGTCAGCCCGCCGAGGGCCGTGATCGCGATGACCGAGGTGTTCGCGGCCAGCACCGTGTCCGGCCGGCACACCTCGTCCAGCCGCTCGTACACCGGCTGCTTGACCGCCCAGTCCTCGGTGACGTTCTCGATGACGAAGTCGACCTCGGCGAGGGCGTCCAGGTCGGTGTGCCAGGCGATCCGGTCCAGCACCGCCGCCCGGTCCCCGCCGGTGCCCGCGAGCAGCCGCCGCAGGCGTACGCCGTCACCGACCGCGCGCCGGGCCTGGTCCAGGATCTCGGTGGTTCGGTCCACCAGGACCACCCGCAGCCCGGCCTCCGCCAGCGCCTGCGACACACCGGTTCCCATCACGCCGGCGCCCACCACGCCGACCGTCTCGATGTCCCTCATCGGTCACCCTCCTCGGCTCTCGGTCAGTACGGCCGAGCCGATCGGCGCCGGCTCCCGGTGGAGCGCGTCGGCCAGCTCGGCGACGGTGCGCGCCTCGAACAGCAGGCTCAGCGGCACACTCAGCCCCAACTCACGGCCGATCCGGTTGACCATCTCCAGCCCGAGCAGGGAGTGCCCGCCCAGCTCGAAGAAGCCGTCGTCGACCCCGACCCGGTCCACGCCGAGCAGGTCCTGCCAGATATCGACGAGCCGCGCCTCCACGGCGTCCCCCGGCGCCCGGTACGGTGTGGCCAACGTCGGCCGGGGATGCGCCGCCGGCCGCTCGGTCGCCGCGTCGGCCACCCGGCGACCGGCGATGTCGGCGAGCACCGCGTCGAGGTCCTTGGCCACCACGGCCACCTGCGGGCCGATGCTGGCGGCGAGCAGCCGGCGGAAGGCGTCGGCGCCCTCGGCGGGCCGCAGACCGGTGGCCAGGTGCGCGCCGAGCAACCCGGCGCCGCTGCCGGCCGGCCCGCCCGGGAGCCGGAAGTCGCCGATCTCCGGGCCGCTGCCGGAGCGCGCCGCGTCCAGGGTCCGCCGCAGGTCGGCAACGCGCTTCAGGACGAATTCCCCGATCTGGACCAGCACCCGGCCGTCGGCGTCGTAGAGCGTGATCTGGGCGGTGCTGGTCTCCCGGTCCGGCCGGTCGTCCTCCCGGTACACGTGGTGGCTGAACACCCGGCGGGGCAGTGGCCGCCAGCACCGCAGCCGCCCGTACGAGATGGGGATGCGGAACGTCTCGGCGAGGTGGGTGCCCACGAAACCGGCGGCAAGGTCCATCAGCGACGGGTGCATGTGCAGCCGATCGAGGTCGGCGGCGTACCGGTCGGGCAGGACCAGCTCGGCCAGGGCCTCCCGCTCGCCCTGCCACACCCGACGCAGGCACCGCGAGCGTCCGCCGAAACTCATCAGCGCGACCGGTTCGGGTAGCCCGAGGTCTCGCAGCCGGCCGTCGGCGATGAGCCGCTCGACGGGCCGGTCGGGTGGCGGGTGCCCGGCCAGCGTTGCCACCTGGCCGGTGGCGTGCACCTGCCAGGCCGGCCCGTCCGTGTCCCCCGCCCGAGGGTGCGGGCTGACCACAGTGAACCGGACCGGTTCGGCCGCCCGGTCGAGGACCACCCGCAGCTCCCGCCGGCCCGACCGGCCCAGCACGGCCGGGGTGTGGAACCGCACGTCCGTGAGAACGGCAGAGCCGGCGCCGGTGAGGTCCGCGTACGCCGCCCGGGCCAGCTCCAGGTGACCGGTCCCGGGCACCACGGCGTCGCCGAGCATCCGGTGCTCGTCGACCAGCCAGGAGTCGGTGGCGTCCACTGTCGCGTCGTACACGGCGTGTCCGTCGGTGAGTTCCGGGCGGGCGCGCAGCAGCGGATGATCCACCGGCTGCGCCGGCGCGGCGGCCGGGTCGGCGGCGGCGAGGTGCCGCTGGGCCATCCCGACCTCCTGCCAGGCGTCCCAGTTCACCGAGACCACCTCGGGTCCGGGCTCGCCGGCGGCGTGCTGGGCGAGGGCGTCGAGGAACGCATTCGCGGCCACGTAGTCGACCTGACCGATTCCGCCGCTGAGGGAGAGGGTGGACGAGCACAGCACCACCGTCCGGGCGCCGATGCGCCGGGCCAGGTCCACGACGGCGAGGCCGCCGCGCACCTTGGGGGCCAGGACCCGCGCCGCGGCCGCGGGATCCTTGAGCTGGATCAGGCCGCCACCGGCCACGCCGGCGGCGTGCACCACGGTGTGCACTGGGCCGAGTGCGGCGACAGCGTGCCGTGCCGCCTCGTGGAGCTGGCCGGGATCGGTGACGTCGGCGGTCAGCACAGCGATCCGGGCGCCGAGCCGCTCCAGCTCGCGGACCGCGCGGATCCGGTCCGCCGTCGCGTCGGTGGGGCGCGTCGCCAACCACTCGTCCCACCTCTGCTTCGGCGGCAACGCGGTGCGGGACAGCAGGGCCAGGCTGGCGTTCTCGGTCCGGGCCAGTTCTCGGGCGAGCGACAGACCGACGCCGCCCAGCCCGCCGGTCAGCAGATAGTTACCGCCGCGAACGGGGCCGCCGGCCGGGGGCAGCGGCACCGTCTGGTAGGTCGGCCCGAAGCGGTGCCGGCCGCGCAGGACGACGGTGGCCGGCCCGGCCGGATCACACAGCTCCTCGCGCAGCGCGACCGCGACCTCCTCCGGCCCGCCGCCAGAGAGGGTGACGTCGAGCGCGCGGCAGCGCAGGTGTGGGTGTTCCAGCGGGAGCACCAGACACACCCCGAGCACCGTCGCGGCCAGCGGCGATCCGGCCTCCGCGCCGGTCACCCGACGCAGGTCGGCGGTGACCACTGCGAGGTCGACCGGTTCGTCGTCGGGACGGCCGGCGAGCGCCTGGGCGAGCGGGAGCAGACTGCGAAAGCCTCGCTCGTTGGCGTCTCGTTCGCCGGTGCCCGGGCCGATCCCGACCGTCCACAGGTGCACGATCCGGTCGGGCCGCCGGCCGGTCCGGGTCAGCTCGGCGAGGAGCTCCGGGTAGTTCCCGTCCGCCGCCGGCATCGCGTACCGGCCGTCGGCCAGCCGGCGCAGGCCGGGGGCGTCGTGTTCGGCACGCTGCACCACGGTCACCGAGTCGGCGCCGGGCGTCACCTCGGCCGCGAGGGCGGCGCCGAGACCCCGGTCGTCGGCGAGGACCAGCCAGTGCCCGGTGCTCGCCACTGGGTCGCGCCGGGGGCGTGGCGGCAGCGTCTCCCAGGCGGGGACCTGGAAGAAATCCGCCACGTCGTGGCGACGGGTCAGCGCTGGCGGCACGCGGTGCGACCGCGACCCGGCCGGGGCCACCGCCCAGTGCCGCCGACGTTGGAAGGGGTACGTGGGCAGCGGCACCCGGCGCGGCGGCCGGTCCGCCGGCACGGGCGGAGTCATCGTCACCCCGGCCAGCCACACCCGGCCGGCCGCCCGCAGGAAGTGCACCGGCTCGGGGTCCCGGTCGAAGACGCCGGGCAGGCTCGACACCGTGACGCCCGTGGTGCCCGCCCGCGTGGCGAGGCTGCCCAGGGCCTGTCCCGGGCCCAGCTCGACGACCACCCGGTCGGGATCCGCGCACAGCTCGACGATCCCGTCGGCGAACCGGACCGGCCGGCGCAGGTGCGCCACCCAGAACGCCGGGTCGGTGGCCTCGTCGCCGGTGACCCAGGTACCGGTCACGTTCGACACGTAGGGCACGGCCGGTGGGCGTCGCGCCACCGAGGCGACCAGGTCGGCGAACTCCTCGACGACCGGATCCATGAGCGGGGTGTGGAAGGCATGGCCGGTGGGCAGCCGCCGCACGGCCCGGCCACCGGCGAGCAGGCGTCGCTCGACCTCCGCGACCCCCTCCGGCGTGCCGGCCAGCACGCACAGGGTCGGACCGTTGACCGCGGCCACGTGCACACCCGGCACCAGATCGGCGGCGAGCTCGGTCTCGGCGGCCGGTACGGCGAGCATCGCACCGGCCGGGAGCCGGTCGATGAGCTGTGCCCGGCGTACCACCAGGCGCAGCGCGTCGGGAAGGGTGAACACGCCCGCCAGGCAGGCGGCCACGTACTCGCCGAGGCTGTAGCCGATCAGCGCGGCGGGCCGGACCCCGTGAGCGGCCCACAGACGGGCCAGCGAGTAGCCGGTGACGAAGGCGGCGGGCTGAGCGTAACGGGTGCGGTGCAGCGGCTCCGGCTCCTCCCCGGCGGCGGCCGTGCCACGCCCGAGCAGCCGCCGCAGGTCCGCCGGGCCGGCCGCCAGCGCGTCCGGAGTGGAATGCAGCAGGGTCCGGATGTCCCTGTCGAGCAGCGGCGCGAGCAGTTCGGCGCACTCGTCGACGGCGGCCCGGTAGGCCGGCTGGGTGCGGTACAGCTCGTAACCGAGCCCTCGGCGCTGGTCACCCACGCCGGGCACGAGGAACGCGACATCCGGCCGGGCGTCGCCCGGCGCGCCGCTGAGCACCCGGCGTGGGTCCCGGGCGCTGAGCGCGGCGGCGGCCTCCGCCGCGTCGGCGGCGACCACCACCCGCCGGTGGCCGAAGGGACGCCGCCCCTGCCAGAGGGTGTGCGTGACCGCCGCGAGGTCCACCTCGGGACGGGCGGCCAGGTGCGCGGCGACCGCGTCGGTGCGCTCCTCCAGTGCCGGGGCGCCACGGGCGGAGAGCGCCAGTAGCCAGGGACCCGCCGCGGCCGGCGGCGGAGGCGCGTCCGGCGGCGGGGCCTCCTCGAGCACCACGTGTACGCCGGTGCCGCCCATGCCGAACGAGCTGACACCGGCCCGGCGGGGATGGTCGCCGCGCGGGAGGGCGGTCAGGCCGGTGTTCACCACGAACGGGGTGGCCCTGAAGTCGATGCCCCGGTTCGGACGGACGTGGTGCAGGCTGGGTGGGATCTGCCCGTGTCGGAGCGCCTGCACCGCCTTGATCAGTCCGGCGACTCCGGCCGCCGCGTGGGTGTGCCCGATGTTGGTCTTGACCGAGCCGATCGCGCAGCCCGCCGCCCCGGCCGGGCCGAACACCCGGGTCAACGCCTCAACCTCGATAGGGTCGCCCAGGCGGGTGGCGCTGCCGTGCGCCTCGACGTAGCCGACCGTCGCCGGGTCCACCTCGGCCACCGCGTACGCCGCCGCGATCACCCGCGCCTGCCCCGCCACGCCGGGGGCCGTGAAGCCGGCCCGTTCGCCGCCGTCGTTGCCGACGGCCGAGCCCCGGATCACCGCGTACACGGTGTCGCCGTCGGCGAGCGCGTCCTCCAGCCGCTTGAGCACCACGACACCCACGCCGTTGCCGGGGACGGTGCCGTCGGCGTCGTCGTCGAAGGCCCGGCAGTGCCCGTCGGAGGAGAAAATCCCGCCGGGCTGGTACGGGTAGCCCGTCACCTGCTCGGCGCGGACTGTCGCCCCGCCCGCGAGGGCAAGGTCGCAGGCCCCGGCGAGCAGCGCCTGGGCGGCCTGGTGCACCGCCACAAGCGACGTCGAACATGCCGTCTGGACGGTCACGGCCGGACCGGTCAGGTTCAGCTTGTACGCCAACCGGGTCGCCACGTAGTCCTTCTCGTTGGCGATGTTGCGGGCGAACTGCTCCGCCACGTCGTCCGTGGGCGGCAGCAGCGGCAGGTACGAGTTGTAGTAGGTGCCGGCGTAGACGCCCACCGGCCCGTCGACCCGGTCCGGGTCGTAGCCGGCGTCCTCGATCGCCGTCCAGGCACACTCCAGCAGGACCCGCTGCTGCGGGTCCATGAGGTCGGCCTCCTTCGGGTTGATGCCGAAGAACTGGGCATCGAACCGGTCGATGTCCGGCAGCACCGCCTGCGCCCGGACGTACCCGGGGTCCGCCAGGGCCTGTTCGGGCACGCCGGCGGAGGCCAGCTCCGCCGCGTCGAAGTGGCTGATCGACTCGACGCCGTCGCGGAGGTTGCGCCAGAACTGGTCCGGGCCGTCGGCGCCGGGGAAGCGGCAGGCCATCCCGATGATGGCGATCTCCAGACCGGTCGCCATCAGCCGGCCTCCCCCGCCGGTGCGGCCGCGCCGTGGCCCCGCCGCTGGCGCAGCAGCCGGTCGCGACCGTCGTGCCGGCGGCGCTGCTCGTCGGCCGGCGGCGGGTCGGCCGCGCCGTCCCGGCTCAGGTGCTCGGCCAGGCCGCGCACGGTCGGATGCATGAGCAGCACCGGCACCGGCACCTCACGGCCCAGTTCGACCCGGAGGCGCTCGGCGACCTGGGCGAGCCGCAGCGAATCACCGCCGAGATCGAAGAAGTTCTCGGTGGCGCCGGGCCGTTCGGTGCCCAGCACCGCGACCCAGACCGTGGCGATCCGGCGCTCCAGGTCACTGCCGGTCGCCACCGCAGGCGTACGCCCGGCCGGGGTGTGTCGCTCGGTGAGCCGCAGCCGCTGGACCTTGCCGGTGGCGGTGCGGGGCAGCGCGGTGACCACGAAGATGCGGCCGGGCACCTTGTGGGCGATGAGCCGCCGGGCGGCGAACTCCCGCACCTCCTGTTCGCGCACGGTGACCCCGGCGCGGGGCACCACCGCCACCGCCACGTCCTCGCCCAGGGTCGGATGGGGCAGGGCGAAGGCGGCGGCCTCGGCGAGGTCGGGATGGTCGGCGAGGGCCTTGTCCACCTCGGCGAGGGACACCTTCGAGCCGCCCCGGTTGATGATCTCCTTGACCCGGGCGACCACGAACAGATAACCGTCCCCGTCGAGGTAGCCGTGGTCGCCGGTGCGCAGCCAGCCGTCCACGAAGGCCGCCGCGTTGGCCTCCGGGTCGTCGGCGTAGCCGGCCGTGACGTTGGCGCCGCGGATCGCGATCTCTCCGGCGGTGCCCGCCGGCACCGGGCGACCGGCCGGGTCGAGCACCCGGACCGGTTCACCCACCGGCAGGCCGACCGAACCCCGCCGACGGTCGCCGGGGGGCAGCGGGTTGCACGTCACCAGGGAGGCGGCCTCGGTCATCCCGTACCCCTCGACCACCGGCGCGGCGAACAGCCGTTCCAACCCGTCCAGCACGGTGTCCGGCAGCGGCGCCGAGGCCGAGCGGATGAAGCGCAGCCGGGGTTCCGGCCGACGGCCGGTTCTCGCGGCGGCGTCCAGCACCGCGCGGTGCATGGCGGGGACGGCGGTGTACCAGGTGGGCGAGAACTCGACGAGCTGGTCGAGGAAGGCCGCGGCGTCGAAGCCGGGTGGGCAGACCACCGACGCCCCCCGCACCAGGCTGGCGAGCAGTGTGCTGGTCAGGCCGTGCGCGTGGAACAGCGGCATCACGTTCAAACAGCGGTCGTCCGGCGCGAGCCGCAGCGCCCCGCCGGTGTTGCGGGCCGCCGTGAGCAGGTTGGCGTGGGTGAGCGGCACCATCCGGGGCCGGGCGATCGTGCCGGAGGTGAACAGCAGCAGGGCGATGTCGTCCGCGTGGCCGGGCCGGTCGGCCGCCGGCCGGTCGACGCCGTGCCCGACGAGCACACCCACGCCCGCCGGGTCGGACGGGCGGGTCACCAGCTCCAGCGTTCGGACCCCCAGCTCCCGGGCCGCGGCGGTGGCGGCGGTCCCGGCCGCGCCGGCCGGCACCACCAGCGCGCGGGCCGCGGACCGACGGAGGTAGTCGGAGAACTCCTCCGCGGCGTGTGCTGGGTTGAGTGGCATGCAGCGGGCGTGCCCCGCCACGGAGAGGAAGGTGGTGGCCAGGGCGGGCCCCGAGGGCAGGGCCAGCGCGACCGTGTCCGCGGGGCCGACGCCCAGCTCGCGCAACCGTTCGCCGGTGGCCAGAACCTGGGCGGCGAGGACGGCGAAGGACAGGTTGGGTTGGCCCGGGGCGCACAGGGCGACGCCGTCCGGCTGCTCCCGCGCCAGGTTCACGACCAGTTCCCGCAGGTGCTGCGATGAGGTCAGCCGCACAGCGCGTCCTCCAGACGGTAGAGGCCGGGGTTGGCCCGGCCGACGAATCGGACTGCCGCGAGCACGCCAGGGACGAAGGCCGACCGCTCGTTGATCCGGTGGGCGAGTTCCAGCTGTTCGCCCGCGCCCCCGGCGAGCAGCCGGTGCTCGCTGACGGCGTCCCCGAACCGCAACGAGGAGATCGGCGGTGCGGCCCGGGTGCCGCCCCAGGCACGGGACAGGGCCGACGCGGTCGCGCTGGGGGCGTCCACCTTGCGGGCGTGGTGCACGTCCACGACGGCGGCGTCCCAACTGTCGTCCAGCACCTCGGCGAGTTCGCCGACGAAGCGGCGGAGCAGGGCCATGACCGGGCTGAAGTTCGCCGCGTGCACCACCGGCCGCCGGCGCGCCACCCGACGCAGCAGCGCCTGATCGGTCTCGGTGAGACCGCTCGTGCCGATGACGAGCGCGCACGGGGTGTCCTCGGCGGCCCGCAGCAGCCGGACGGTCGCGGCCCGGTGGGTGAAGTCGACCACCACGGCCGGCGCGGCGGGCAGGTCGCTGAGCGCGGTGAACACGCCGGTGGCCGGCGGTCCGGCTGTGTCCCGCAGGCTGAGCCGGCCGGCCAGAGCCAGGTCGGTGGTGTCCCGAACAGCCTGGGCTAGCAGCGTCGCCATCCGGCCGGTCCGTCCGCAGACGACGGTGGGCAGGGCCATCTCAGATCCGCTCCGCCAGCAGACCCATCCGGCGGGCCAGCTCACCCTCGGCCATCCGTCGCCCGCCGAACGGCGCCTGCACCGCCGTCCGCCAGGCGGGATCGGCGGCCGGGCCGCCGGGCACGCCCAGCTCGGTGGCGAAGTCGGCGGCGACCTGTGCGGTGCGGTGGGTCAGGGTGGCGCACGCGGTGAGCACGGCCGCGGCGGCGATGCCGCCGGGCCCACCGCCGCGCAGTCCGGGGCCGAAGCGGGCGGCGGAGGCCAGCAACGCCAGCTCGATGTCCAGCCGGGTCAGCTCGTGGGCGAGGTACTGCGAGGCGACGAGCACCTCGACGGCCTGGTCGGCCAGTTCCCGCCGCAGCCGCGCCACCGCCTCCGCGGCGTGCGCCGCCGCGACCGGGACGTACGCCCAGGCGTAGGCGTCGATGGCGGTCAGCAACGGACCCGCCGGGTCCCAGGAGACCGGCCCGGACAGCAGCATCTCGTCGACGGTCACGCCGGCCACCTCAGCCCAGCCCCACCCGTCGGTGCCGGTGGTCCGCACGCCCGGAAGGTCGTGCCGGACGAGGGACAGCCGCGGACCATCGGCCGCCTCGACCAGGACCAGGGCGGCCGACGCAGCCGGGTTGCCGTAGCGGTACCGGCCGGTGAGGACGATCCCGTCCGCGCCGTGCCGGGCCCGGACCCCCGGCACGGTCAGGGACAGCGTGGCGTCCGGGGTGAACAGGGCCAGCGCGCAGGGCAGGTCGCCGGCGCGGACCGCGCCCACTGTCGGGTGGGCGACCCCGTGGAGGAGGTCCAGCAGCGGCCGTACCCCGCAGGCGTGTTCGAGCACGGCAACGGCGTCCGGCAGGCCGACGTCGGGGCCCGCGGCGAGCACCGCGCTGGAAACCGCCGCGGCGGCAGCGCCGGCCGGGGCCAGCTCGGCCAGCAGGCGGCGGACCTCCGCGCTCCGGGACGTGCCGGCGAGGGTCGGGGCGCTCATGCCCGGTCCGCCCCGTCGTCGGTGCCGGCCGTACGGATGAGCGCCACGATCCCGTCCACGCTGGACAACGCCTCGGCATCCCGCTCCGGGTCGACGACCACGTGGAACTGTCGGTCCAGGGCCTCGATGAGGTTGATGTAGGCGATCGAGTTGACCCCGGCGGCGTCCAGTGACCCGGCGCAGCCGCGCAGCTGGTCCACCGACACCGCCCGACCGGTGGCCAGGACGACCAGCGACTCCACCCATCCCCGCAGATCCGGACCGCCGGTCCGCACGTCCACCCCGGTCATCCTGTCCTCCTTCACGCTCACCGGATCCCGCCCGCCGGCCGTTGCGCCGACTCGGCGACGACGGCGCGCAGGTCGGTGAGGCGCACCTTCCCCGTCGACGAGCGCGGGATCTCCGTTACGAAACTGATCCGCTGCGGCACCTTGTACGCGGCCAGCCGGTCCCGGCACCCGGTGACCAACCCCGCGCGGCCGAGCGGCGGGCGACCCACCACCGCCAGGTGCAGCAACACCTGGTCGTCCGCGCCGGTGTCGGCGAAGACCACGGCGTCCCGCACCCCGTCGAGCTCCTTGACCACGTCCTCGATCTCGCGGGGATCCACCTTGCGCCCGGCCAGGTTGATCGGCCCGGCCAACCGCCCGGTGACGAAGAGCCGGCCGTCCTCGACATAGCCGAGATCGCCGGTGGCGTAGTAACCGTCCGCGTCGATGCGGCTCTCCAGCAGGCCCGGAGCGTTGAGATAGCGGCTGGCCATCGAACTGGTACGCAGCAGCACCTCCGGTCGCCCGCCAGAGTGGGACCGGGTGCGCAGCACCACACCGGGTAGCGCGGTGCCCAGACCCCGCCGGTACGCGGGATCCCGCTCGAAGGTGCAGGGCCCCGCCTCGGCGACGCCGTAGTAGTCGGCGATCCGCACCGCGTACCGCTTCTCGAAGCGGGCGCGAACCTCGGCCGGGAGTTCCGCGCCGGCCGAGACGGCCAGGTCGAGGCCGGCGAACCGGGCCGCCGCGAGGTCGGCGTCCGCCAGCATCCGGTAGACCAACGGGAAGGCGACCAGCCGGGTGGCACGAGAATCGGCCAGCGCCCGGACGATCTTCGCCGAGGTGGGGAGTCCCGGGTTGACGGACAGTTCGGCGCCGACCAGGAACGTCGACAGCAGCGACGTGTTGTACGCCAGCCCGTTGGTGAACGCGGCGAGACACAGGGTCCGGTCCGTCGCGGCGAGCCCGGTGCCGGCGACCCAGTTGCGGGCGGCGCTGTGCACCGCGAACCCGGAGAACTCCAGGCACTTGGGCACGCCGGTGGTGCCCGAGGTGAACCGGCAGACGGCGGTGTCCGGGAGCAGGTCCGGCACGTCCCCGTCGGCGGGCACGATGACCAGGGCGTGCGTACTACCGGCGAGCGGCACCACCGACTCGGGCAGCAGCGGGAACTGCGCCGACGACCCGGCGTCCACCAGGTAGGCGGTCACGCCGCAGCCGGACCGGATAGCGGCCAGCTCACGCTCGCCGAACGCCTGGTCGATCAGCACCGGCACCCGGCCGCTGAACACCACCGCGAGGTAGGACAGCAGGTAGTCGATGCTGTTGTGGGCGTACACGGCGACGCGGTCGGGGTTCGGGCGGGCGCGCCGGCCGAGGATGCCGTCGAGGACCCCAGCCAGTCGGGACGCCTCGTCGGCCACCTCCCGGTAGCTGAGCACCGCGGCGCCCAACCGCAGCGCCGGCCGGTCGGCGAAGCGGGCACACGCCGCGCGGAAGGTGACGTCGAGCCGGTCGTCAGACATGACCGGCCGCCGTCCCGGCGCCGGCCAGCGCCGCCGTGGGGTGCGGCGTGCCGGCCAGTTCGGCCCGGCACGCGAAGCTGTGGTTGGCGAGGGTGAGCATGGTGGTCTGGCTGCCGCCGGCCATCCGGAGGCCGCGCAACTGGGCCAGGTCACGCAGGGACGGGCTGCCCCACATGTAGCCGGCGCCGCCCTCCAGGTCGCAGCACAGCGCCGCCAGCGCGCAAGCCCGCTCGACGCAGAACCACTTCAGCTCGGCCACCTCCGGCACCGCCGGGGCCGGCCCGTCCACCCGGTCCAGCAGGTCGGCCAGGCCCGCCGCCATGAGTTCCAGGTCGGCCCGCGCGGCGGCCAGCGCGTGTGCGTTGACCGGCCAGGCCGAGAGCGCCCGGCCGCCGAGCCGCCGCCGGGTGCTGTGCTGGCCGATGTTGTCGAGCAGCCGCCTGTGGATCAGGTACGCGTCGGCAGCGATCAGGTAGCGCATCCGGGTCATCACCCGGTTCCAACGCAGCAACTGGGCGACGCCGCCGCGGGACAGCACGTGCGCCGCTGGGATCCGGACGTCGGCGAAGTCGATCCGGGCCGAATCCACCGACCGGGTGCCGAGCTTGTCGTACACCGTGCCGACCCGCACCCCCGGCCGGTCCTTCTCCACCAGCACCAGGGCCGCCGTGTTGTCCAGCCGGACGGTGACGAAGCAGAGCCCGGCAATCGCGCCGTTGACGACGTACCGTTTGGACCCGCTGACGATCACCTCGTCGCCCTCCCGACGGGCCGTCGTCGGCTCCTCGGCGGACGGGTCGGTGTCGCACTGGCAGGCCACCAGCGTGCCGTCGAGCAGCCGGGGCAGGTACCGGTCCCGCAGCTCGGGCGCGGCGTCGGTCAGCCAGTACGCCGCCACGTCGTTGTGCACGTGCATGCCGAGCAGGACGCCCGCGTCGGCCAGCGGCGCCATGGCTTCGCCGAGCACGAGGCTGCCCAGCAGGCCCAGCCCCCGGCCGCCGAGCGCGGTCGGCAGGGCTACCCCGAGCAGGCCGGCGGCGGCGATGTCCCGCCAGGCCCGCGTGGTCAGCGGTCCGTCCGGCCCGTCCCGCCAGCCGGCGAGGCGCTCGGGTGTGAACAGCTCACCGGCGGCGCGGGCCAGGTCGTGGTGCGCCGAGGTCAGCCGGGCCGCGAGGACGGTGTCGGTCAGCATGGGTCGCTCACTTCGTAATCCGATCTGTGCGGGTGCTCAGATGAGGCCCGCGGCCTTACGGCCGTGGCTGTACGCGACCGGATCCCGGTCGACCTTGCGGGCCGCCGGGTCGGCGACGCCGACCGCGAGCAGGTAGATCGCTTCCCCGCCCCGGGGTAGCCGGCCCAGCCGGGCGGCGTGCGCCTCGTCGAAGCCGCCGACGCAGGTGATGCCGACGCGTTCCCGGGCGGCGTTCACGCACATGCGCTGCGCCACGTGGGCGGCGTGGAAGTGCACCTCCGCCAGACCGGCCCGGCCCTGCTCGCGCAGCAGCGAGCGCAGCGGCGTGTGCAGCAGCACGAGCGCCCCGGCGTGCCGCAGACCGTCCTGCCGCTGGCAGGTGGCCAGCACGTCCTCCTCCTCCACCGGGCCGCCGCCCGCCGGCTGAAGGGCGTACCGACGGGCAGACCAGGCGTACGCGCCGGGGGTGAGGCCGGTGACCGCACGCGCCACCACGCGGACCCCGACGCCCGCCGGGGCGGATTCGGCGAAGTCGGCGGCGAGCTGCCCGTCCAGGCCCTCGAGGAGGCCGGCGAGCTGATCGAGGGAGACCGCCGCCGGGAGAAAACCCTTGGCCGACTGCCGAAGCACGGCCAGCGCCGCGTGGTCGCCCGGGACGCTACCGGGCCGGCGCAGCACGACGTCCGCCGACACGTCGGCCGGGGGCGGCGGCTCGGTTACCGAGACGATCCGGCCGGGACGGGCGACCGCCGCCGGCGCGTAGGCGAGGCTGATGTCCCGCAGCGCCTCGAAGTTGCGGCGCTCCGGGTCGCCCGGTGGCTCCAACCGGGCCTGCCGGCGGTCCCGCCAGACGGGGGTCACCACGCCGTCCCCGTCGGCCGGAGGGTCGGCGGCCGGGCGGTCGGTCGAGGTCTCCTCCGGGGCGGTGATCGTCACGACGGCCTGAGGTTCCCGGCAGGTGCCGGCCAGGCCCAAGGCGTGAGCGAGCCACTGGCGGCGGAACCGCAGGTGAATGGCGGCTTCCAGGCCGGCCGCCCGGGCCGCGAGCGCCAGATTCGTGGCCGCGTGACCGATGTCCAGGTAGGTGTACAGGTAGCCGCGTCGCCCGTACTTGGCCATCGAGGTCCAGGGCCGCGCGACCAGGGTGATGACGGCGCGCACCGGCGCGGGCTCGACGTCGGCAAGCCCCGCCTGCGCCACCAGCTCGGCCAGCGGCACGGGTGGCGCCGAGGAGAATGAGTTGAGCTGCCCGGAGTCCACTTCGTACAGGTAGCTGACGCAACGCTCGCCGTCGCTCAGGCCGACAAGCACCTCGAAGGGGTACAGCGCGCCGGCCGACGGCGTGGTGCGGGCCTGGACGAAGGTGCCGCCCTTGGCGAGGACGGTGCCGACCCGCTGGCCGCACCCGTGGCCGAGCACGCCGGCCAGGGCGGCCCGGATCGCCTCGTCCGTGCCTGCGGTCGGCTCGGCTTGGTCCGGGTAGCGGGCGTCGTCGCTGAGCCGGGTCGCCTCCCAGAATTCCAGCAGCGAGGTGTCGGACCGAAGCTGGGTGCGCATGGCTTCCTCCGTTCGCGGGCACGCGGTGACCGGACCGGTCCGCCGGTTCGAGACCGGCCGGGGCGGGCACCGTCCGCAATTCGGGCCGCAGGATGTCGCGGCCGGAATTCGGCGGTCATTCCGCCACCATCGTCGGCCCAACCCGCGCGGCGCGCACCTCCAAAATTGCGGAGCCCCGAAACCTGCGCCGACAACGTAATCGGCACCCTCGTGCCATCATTCCCGAATGCAGCCCGAACAATTGTGCGGAGTCTGGTGGGCGCCGCTGGCGGGTTTGCGTTCCGAGCATCTGGAGCTGTTGGACACCGACGAGCTGCGGCGCCGTGCCGGCTTCGCCAGCGACGCCGACCGGGACCGGTTCACCCTCGGCGCGGCGCTGTTGCGGCTGGCCGCCGGGGCTCGCATCGGCCTCCCGGCGCATCGGGTGCCAGTGCGCCGCCGCTGCCCGGACTGCCGTGGTCCGCACGGACGGCCCACCCTGCCCGGGCATCCGCTGCACCTGTCGGTGACGCACGCCGGTGAGCTGGTCGGGGTGGCGGTGACCAGCGCCGGGCCGGTCGGCCTCGACGTGGAACAGGAGGCGGAGCTGGACTGGCGCCGGCTGGCCCGGCGGATCCAGGCGCGCGACGAGGTCGACCCCATCCGCTCGCGGGCCGGCTTCCTACGCTGCTGGACCAGGAAGGAATCCGTGCTCAAGGCCACCGGCGACGGGCTGCGGGTGCCGATGTCGGAGGTGACGCTCGGACCGGGGCCCACCCTGCTGCGCTACCGGTCCCGGGTGGGCCCGCCGGCCCACCTCACCGACCTGCCGGTGCCACCGGGCTACGCTGCGGCGCTCACCGTGCTGGCCGCCGTCCCCGTGCGGGTGGCGCCCGAGCCGACCCATGAACTGCTCGACCGGGCCATCGACCGCGCAATCTGCGAGAAGACCCGTGTGGGCGAAGGGCGCAGAATGGTCACCGGGCACCCCACTGACGGTGGGTGAGCCACCTCGAAAACCGGCCTCGAGTCCGTTGTGCAGACCGACCGAAAGCGCCGTACTGACCTTTCCTCCGGTCAGCGCCAATTCTCCTCGCTCCTTTCAGGAAGGGTGTCAGATGCGGGTTCTCTTTGTCACCTACGCCGAACGGACCCACTATTTCCAGATGGTGTCGACGGCGTGGGCACTGCGTACCGCCGGGCACGAGGTCCGGATCGCCAGCCAGCCCGCGTTGCAGGACACCATCGTCGCGTCGGCGCTGCCCGCCGTGTCGGTCGGCCGGGACCACAGCTTCGACCAGGTGCTGGTGGAGAAGTCCGACGACGAGGGCTGGGCGGAGCGGGTGGCGAACGTGCTCATCGACCCCGCCGGCGTGGCGTACGACGACTTCGTCCGTTTCCTGCGCGAGGCGACCATCTACTCGGGACAGGTCTTCAACGACCCGATGGTCGACGACCTGGTGGCCTACACCCGGCACTGGGAGCCGGATCTGATCGTCTGGGAGATGTTCACCTTCGCCGGGGCGGTGGCCGCCCGGGCCACCGGCACACCTCACGTGCGCCTGCTCTGGGGCGCCGACGTCATGGTCCGGATGCGGCAGCACTTCCTGTCGCTGCTGGCGCAGCAGCCACCGGAGCGGCGGCAGGACCCGCTCGGCGAGTGGCTGACACAGACCGCGGAGCGGTTCGGGTCCTCGTACGACGAGGAGCTCATCACCGGGCAGTACACCCTCGACCAGTCCCCGGCCAGCATGCGCCTGCCGTTGGGCCTGCCCACCGTCACCGCGCAGTACGTGCCGTACAACGGGCCGTCGCGGCTGCCGGACTGGCTGCGCGAGCCGCCCGTGCGCCCCCGGGTCTGCATCACGGCGGGCATCTCGATGCGCGGCTTCCACGGCCACGACCCCATCCCGATCAAGACCCTCCAGGTGTTCGGCGACCTCGACCTGGAGGTCGTCGCCACGCTAGTGCCCCCCGAGGGCGAAACGATCGACCTGCCGGATAACGTGCGCCTGGTCGACTTCGTGCCCATGCACGCGCTGCTACCCACCTGCGTGGCCGTGGTGCACGTCGGCGCGGCGGGCATCGGCGCGACGGCCACTCGATGCGGGGTGCCCCAGCTCACGCTCGTGCCGGCCCAGTGGGACGCCCCGGTCCGCGCAAGCCGGATCCAGGAACTCGGGGCCGGGCTGAGCATCCCGCAGGAGGAGGTCACTCCCGAGGTGATCCGCGAGGCTGTGCTGCGGCTGGTCACCGAGCCGTCGTTCCGGGAGGCCGCCGGCCGGCTGCGGACCGAGGTGCTGGCCGAGCCGACCCCGAACGAGGTGGTCCCTGTCCTCGAACGGCTGGCCACGGCGTGCGGCCCCGCTGACCGCACCGCCGCGCCGGTCACCGACCGAACCACGCCCCGGCGGGAGGCCGGTCGGTGACCGGGGCGGCGACCACCGGGGCGTCGTCGACCACCGCTGGCGCCTGGCCCGACGACGGCCTGCGACAGTGGTACGAGGAACGGCGCCAGGCCAGCACCAGCACTGTGACGCAGGTGCCGCTGGACGCGTTGCGGGGCTGGAGGACCGATCCCGCTACCGGCGACCTGGGACACCGCAGCGGGCGGTTCTTCACGGTGACCGGGCTGGACGTGCGCGGCGAGGGCGGGGCGGTGCCGGGCTGGCAGCAGCCCATCATCTCCCAGCCGGAGATCGGGCTGCTCGGCCTGCTGGTACGCCGCAAGGCCGAGCTGGAGTGCCTGGTGCAGGTCAAGATGGAGCCCGGCAACGTCAACGGGGTGCAGGTCTCGCCGACGGTGCAGGCCACCCACAGCAACTACACACGGGTCCACGGCGGTGCCGCGACCCCGTACCTGGAGCATTTCGTCCGGCCGGCACGGGGAACCGTGGTCGCCGACGTGCTGCAGTCCGAGCAGGGCTCCTGGTTTCTGGGCAAGCGCAACCGGAACATGGTGGTCGAGGCGGTCGGTCCGGTCCCCGAGCAGGAGAACTTCCGCTGGATCACCCTGCGCGACCTGCAAGTGCTGATGGGGCTCGACAACGTCGTCAACATGGACAGCCGTACGGTGCTGGCCTGCCTCGCGGCGGTGCTGCGGCCGTCGGTCGAGCCGACCGGCGACGCGTTCGCCGATCTGGTGGCCCAGGGTTTCGCCCCCACCGCCAGCGCGGTGGAGCGCGACATCGACGTGCTGAGCTGGCTCACCGCGCTGCGCAGCCGTCGTCCCCTGGTCGCCCGGCGGATGGGTCTCGCTCCGGTGCACGGCTGGCACCGCGACCGGTACGCGATCGACCACGACGCCAGCCGGCACTTCAGCATCATCGGCGTGGACGTGCGGACCGCCGTACGGGAGGTGCCCGGCTGGAGTCAGCCGTTGCTGCGGCCCCGTGGCCGGGGCGTCGTCGCGTTCCTCGCCCGGCCGATCGGCGGTGTGCTGCACCTGCTCGCCCGTGCGGCCGTCCAGCCGGGCCTGCGCGACGTTCCGGAACTCGGCCCCACCGTGCTGTGCCGGCCGGAGAACTACGCCCATCTGCCTGCGGTGGACCGGCCACCGTTCCTGGACGCGGTGCTGACGGCGCCGCCCGAACGGATCCGCTACGACTGCGTGCTCTCCGAGGAGGGCGGCCGTTTCTACCACGCGGAGAACCGGTACATGGTGGTGGAGGCCGACGAGCGCGTGCCGGTGCGGCCACCGGAGTCCTTCCGTTGGGTCACGCCGCGCCAACTCGCGATGCTGCTGACGCACAGCCACTATGTGACAGTCGAGGGCCGGTCGCTGTTGGCCGCGCTCCACAGCCTCGCCGGCGCGTGCCCGTGAACCGGCACGGACCGGTCCGGCTGGGCGTTCTGGGCTGCGCGGACATCGCCTGGCGCCGCACCCTGCCGGCGGTGGTGGCCGAGCCCCGGCTGCGACTGGTCGCCGTGGCCAGCCGGGACGGTCGGCGCGCGCAGCGGTTCGCCGACCGGTTCGGCGCCGCCCCGGTCACCGGATACGACCGGCTACTCGACCGCGACGACATCGACGCGGTGTACGTGCCACTGCCGGCCGGACTGCTGCCCCGCTGGGTCGACGCCGCCCTGGCCGCCGGTCGGCACGTGCTGGCCGAGAAGCCGCTGGGCCGGACTGGCACGGAGGCGCACGAGCTGATCGGCCGGGCTGCCGCCCGGGACCTGGTCCTCATGGAGAACGCCGCGTTCCAGCTGCACCCGCAGCACGACGCTGTCCGGCAGCTGGTGGCCGCCGGCGAGATCGGCCCGCTGCGCACCGTCACCAGCGTGTTCGGCATCCCGCCGCTGCCACCCGAGGACGTCCGGTACCGGCCGGAGCTCGGCGGCGGCGCGCTGCTCGACCTCGGCTTCTATCCGCTGCGGGCAGCGCAGATGTTCCTGGGGCCGGAGTTGCGGGTCGTCAGCGCCCACCTGCACCCCGGCCCGTCGGGCGTGGACGTCGCCGGCTCCGCCCTGCTCGTCGCGCCGGACGGCGTCGAGGCGGCGATCTCCTTCGGCTTCCAACACGCCTACCGCAACGCGTACGAGTTGTGGGGCGGCGAGGGCCGGATCGTGCTGGAGCGCGCGTTCACCCCGCCGCCGGAGCACCGGCCCGTGCTGAACCTGAGCGGTGCCGCCGGCGCACGACAGCGCCCGCTGCGGAGCCACCACCAGTTCGCCGCGCTGGTAGCGGATTTCGCCGCGGCGGTGACCACGCGCCGGAGCCTGCGGCAGCACCACGACGAGGTGATCGGGCGGGCGGCCCTGGCCGAGGCGGTGCGCCGGCACGCCGGGGTGGAGGTCCGGTGACCGGGCCGCGCGCCGTGGTGGTCGGCGCCACCGGCTTCCTCGGCCGGCACGTGCGTTCCGCACTCACGACGGCGGGTTGGGACGTGGTGGGTGCCGCCCGCAGCCCGGACATGCCGCGCCGGATCGCCCTGCCGTCCGCCGGGCCGCTGCGCCCCGTCCTTTCGGCGGCCCTACGCGACCTGGCACCGGCTCTGGTGGTCAACGCGGCCGGGCTGATCTGGCGTCCCGAGCCGGCGGCGATGGTGGTGGCCAACGCCGAGGTGCCGGAGCAGATCGCGTTCGCCCTGGCGGACAGCGCCATACCGGCCCGACTGGTGCATCTCGGTTCGTGCCTGGAGTACGCCCCGGTGCCGCCGCCGGTGGCGATCGACGAACACACGGTGACCGAGCCCGCGAGCCCTTACGGCCGGTCCAAACTGGATGGCAGCCGCCGGCTTGGCGCGGTCGCCGCGGCACACGGCCTCGACGTTGTGGTGCTGCGCGTGTTCAACGCGATCGGGCCCGGCATGTCACCGGTCAGCGTGCTGGGCGCCGCGCTGACCGAGCTGCGGGCAGCCCACGAACGCGGCGGGCGGGCCGAACTGCGCCTGCTGAACCTGCGGCAGTTCCGCGACTACGTCGACGCCCGGGACGTGGCGGACGCGGTGGTCGCGGCGGCCACTTCGGCGGTGGGCGACGACCGGGCGCTGAACGTCGGCTCGGGGGTGGCCCGCTCGGCCGAGGAGGTCGTCCGGGCCCTCGCCGTGGCGAGCGGGGTCGATTACGACCTCACGCTCGTGCCCGCCCCGGACGGCGCCCGGACGGCCGGCGCGAGCTGGCAGCAGGCGGATATCCGGCGGGCCCGCGCGGTGCTGGGCTGGTCGCCGCACCGCTCGCTGAGCAGGACCGTCCGGGACGTGTGGGCGTCCGCGGACGCCGACGACCCCGCCCAACGCGACTCATGGAGAGAGAAGGCGAGCAGGCATGACTGACCTCAAGGCGAGAATTCTCGATCTGGTGCACGAGTACCACCGGGAGCAGAGCACCGCAGTGGAGTTCGTGGCGGGCGAGACGCCGGTGCTCTCGTCCGGCCCGGTCTTCGACGAGACGGAGCGTGCCGCGCTGGTCGAGGCCGCGCTGGACATGCGGATCGCGGCGAGCACATACGCCGTGCAGTTCGAGCGGCGTTTCGCGCGCCACTTCGGGATGCGCAAGGCGCTACTGACCAACTCCGGCTCGTCGGCCAACCTGCTCGCCCTGTCCGCGCTGACCGCCCCGGAGCTGGGCAACCGACGGCTGCGCCCGGGCGACGAGGTGATCACGGTGGCCGCCGGGTTCCCCACCACCGTCAACCCGATCGTGCAGAACGGCCTGGTGCCGGTGTTCGTCGACGTGGAGTTGGGCACCTACAACACCACGGTGGAGCGGGTCCGGGCCGCGGTCGGGCCTCGGACCAAGGCGATCATCGTGGCGCACACGCTCGGCAACCCCTTCGACGCCACCGGCATGATGGCCCTGGCCGAGGAGCACGGGCTGTGGCTCATCGAGGACAACTGCGACGCGGTCGGCTCGCTCTACCAGGGCCGACCGACCGGTACGTTCGGACACCTGAGCACGGTCAGCTTCTATCCCGCGCACCACATCACCATGGGCGAGGGTGGCTGCGTGCTGACCAACAGCCTGGAGCTGTCCCACCTGGTGCAGTCCTTTCGGGACTGGGGACGCGACTGCTGGTGCCGGCCCGGTGAGGACGACCGCTGCCACAAGCGGTTCGGCTGCCAACTGGGCGGGCTCCCCTTCGGGTACGACCACAAGTACACGTTCTCCCAGATCGGCTACAACCTGAAGACGACCGACCTGCAGGCGGCGCTCGGGCTTCGCCAGCTCGACAGGGTGGCCGCGTTCGGCGAGGCCCGGCGCAAGAACTGGCAGCTGCTGCGGGCCGACCTCGACGGGGTGCCGGGCCTGCTGCTGCCCGAGGCGACGCCGGACAGCGACCCAAGCTGGTTCGGCTTCGTCATCACTGTGCAGCCGGGCGCGCCGTTCACCCGCAACGAGCTGGTGCTGCACCTGGAGTCCCGGCAGATCGGGACCCGGCTGCTGTTCAGCGGGAACCTGACCCGCCAACCGGCGTACCGGCAGGTCGACTACCGGGTGGTGGGCAGCCTGGAGAACAGCGACGTCATCGTCGAGAACACCTTCTGGATCGGCGTCTACCCCGGCATCACCGACGAGATGACCGCGTACGTGGGGCGCACGATCCGGGAGTTCGTGGCCGAGCGGTCCCGCGGCTGAGCCCGCTACGCCCACGGGCCCGGTCGGACATCGTCCGGCCGGGCCCGTGCGTTGTGCTCGGTCAGGCCGGGTCCCGGCGGTGCTCGGCGGTCAGCCCTTCGAGCAGCGGCACCACGTCGCGGGGCGTCGGTACCGCGAGCAGTTCCCGGCGCAACCGCTTGGCGTGGTGGGCGTACGACGGGTCGGAGAGCACACGTTCCAGCGCCTTGCGCAGCAGCCCCCCGGTCAGCTTGTCGGAGTCGGCGACGTAGACGCCCGCGCCCTGGTCCTCCACCCCGTTCGCCACTGCCAGTGGACCGAACCACTTCTCACTCCAGTACGCACCCGGCACCACGAGCTGCGGAACCGCGTGCTCGTACGCCGACGCCGATGCGCCGTTGCCGCCGTGGTGAACCACCGCCCGGCAGGTGGGTAGCAGCACGTTGAGCGGCACGAAGTCGGTCAGCCGCACGTTCGCCGGCACGGGCGTGTCGCCGACCTGCTCGGCGTTCAGCGTGGCCACCACCTCCACGTCCAGCCCTTCCACCGCCTCGAACAGGTCCGCCGCGGTCGCCTCGGCGACGTCGGCGGCCCGGTGCGTGACGCCGAGAGTGAGGCAGACGCGCGGCCGGCCGTCCGGCTGGTGCAGCCACTCCGGCACGATCGACGGGCCGTTGAACGCGGTCGGACGCACGTGCAGGTGGCGGGCACCCTGCGGGCGCCACATCCACGGCGGCTGGGTGTCGATGGTCCAGTCGCCGGTCAGCACGTCCTCGTCGAACCTGCTGCCGTAGCGCTCCAGCAGCGGCTCCAGCCACTCGCGCAGCGGGTCCCGGTCCGGGCGGCGGCGTAGCGCCGCGGTGCGCAGTTGCACGTACCCGTCGGCGCCGAACAGCATGCGGGCGTGCGCGGCGCCGCAGGCCCGGGCCACCACCGCGCCGGCGTAGCTCAGCCCGTCCCACACCACCAGGTCGGGCCGCCAGGCGCGGGCGAAGCCCACGAGCTCGTCGAGCATGTCGTCGGGACACAGGTGCCGCAGCAGGTGGCGGGTGAGGTAGTCCAGTTCTCCGTACGGATCCTCGCGGGCGTAGTCCTCCTGCCGGGGGTGGTCCGGAGCGGCCGGCTTCTCCGCCGGCTCGGCCGCGGCGACCCGCATGAGGGTCTCCCCCATGTCCGAGCCGACCAGCACGCCGGTCAGGCCGGCCTGCGTGATGCTCTCGGCGAGGTCCGGCTGGGTGGCGACGCGGACGTCGTGTCCGGCGGTGCGCAGGGCCCAGGCCAACGGCGTCAGCACGAACAGGTGGGAGGCGAGGGCGGGTGGGGCGACGAACAGGACGCGCATGAATCTCTCCTAACGTCGGGCGATGGTCAGTGGCGGCGTGGTACGGGCGGCCACGGGCGGCCGGTCGGCCGCTGGGGGCACGGATCGCGGTCGGGGCGCCGGCAGGATCGCCGCCTCGCAGTCGAACGCGGCGGTGAGGCTGGGGAGCGCCCGGTGCAGCGCGGCCGCGGCGCAGACCGCCTCGACGAGCGTGTTCGAGACGGACAGCGCGAGCGTCGTCACGCCGACGCGGTGCAGCGCTTGTTGGAAGGTCGGCAGCACCAGTGGGTCGGCGCGGATGCCCTCGCCGTGCAGGATCAGGCGGGCCACGTCGCCGCGGCAGCGCACAATCGCGCCGCCGCCGGCGGGCGCGGCAGTGGCCAGGGCCGTGAGGACCGGTGGGCCGTCGGACCGTGGGGTGACGAAGCTCAGCGCGGTGCCTTCGGGTGCCGGCAGCAGGGTCAGCATCTCCGCCGCCGTGCCGGCCCGGCCGACGGCGGCGAGGACGGCGGCGACGTCCGCGGTCCCGACCAGGCCGGACACGGACACCAGCACCCACGTGTGGTCGTGGGTGAGACGACGGACGATCGACCCTTCCACCTGGGGGCCTCCGGGATGCTCGACGGTGACGCGGCGGGTTCCGGCCCGCCCGGGTGGGTGTCGGTCACGGCGGGGCTCGGGCCGATCGGGGGCAGCGCGGGTCGGGTCCAGCCGGTTGTCGTGACGGCATGATCAGCTCAGCAGCCCCAGCAGGTACTCGCCATATCCGCTGCTGAGCAGGGGCCGGGCCAGCTCGCGCAGTTCCGCGTCGGTGATCAGCCCGGCCCGCCAGGCCGCCTCCTCGACACAGCCGATCTTGCAGCCCTGCCGCTCCTCGACCACCCGGACGTACTCTCCGGCCCGGGCCATGTCGGCGATCGTGCCGGTGTCCAGCCAGACAGAACCCCGATCCAGCACGGTCACGCTCAGTTGGCGCTTCCGGAGGTAGTGGTCGTTGACCGCGGTGATCTCCAACTCGCCGCGCACGCTGGGCCGCAGGCCACGGGCGACCTCCATGACGGTGTTGTCGTAGAGGTACAGGCCGGGCACGGCGTACCGCGAGCGCGGGCGCGACGGTTTCTCCTCGATGGACAGCACCTGGCCGGCGGCGTCGAACTCCACCACTCCGTACGCCGACGGGTTCGGCACCGGCCAGGCGAAGATGTGCGCGCCCACCACCTCGGCGTCCGGCCGGGACCAGCGCCCCAGGTTGGCGCCGTGGAACAGGTTGTCGCCGAGGATCAGCGCCGAACTGCGCCCGTCGAGAAACTCCTCGCCGATGAGAAACGCCTGGGCGATCCCCTCCGGGCGGGGCTGGACGGCATACTCCAGGCGCAGCCCCCACTGAGAGCCGTCACCGAGCAGCCGGACGAACGCGTCGCGGTCCTCGGGTGTGGTGATCACCAGGATCTCGCGGACGCCGATCGAGATGAGCATGGACAGGGGATAGAAGACCATCGGCTTGTCGAAGACCGGAACCAGCTGCTTCGAGATCGCCTTGGTCACCGGCCAGAGCCGCGAGCCGGTGCCTCCGGCGAGCAGGATTCCGCGCATCGACGGATCCGGCCGGAGCGCCGTGGCGGCACCCGGGATGGGCGCCGCACCGTGCCGGTCCCGGCGGTCGGTCCACGAACCAGATTCGATCATGATCGCTCAGCCACCCCGACGTCGGTGGAGGATGCCGGGCGGAGCTTGCGCCCCGCCCGGCCTACCGGTCAGCGCAGGTCGAAGGCGTACAACTTGTTGTTGCCCGTGCCGATGTGGTACCCGGATCCCCAGTAGACCGAGCCGTCAACGACTGCGGCTCCGGCGATCACCGAGCCGCCACTGGCGAACCGCCATTTGATGGCGCCGGTGCGGGCGTCGAGGGCGTACATGTTGTCGCCGGTGCCGGCGCCGGAGCCGACGTACACCACACCGTTGGCGGACGTGACGTAGCCCATGTCGATGTCGCCCTGTGGATCGGGGGTCCGCCACAGGATCCGGCCGGTCGCTGCGTCCAGCGCCGCCCACATTCCCCCGGTCACGGTGGTCTCACCGCCGTTACCGGACGGGATCACGAAGGGCACCCGGTCCGAGTTGGCCAGCGCCACGTAGATCCGCCGGCCGTCGGTGGCCGAGCCCCACTGGATTCCGCCCATGCCACCACCCGGGCCGACCTGGGTCTTCCACACCACCCGGCCGTCGTCCGGGTCCAGCGCCCAGTAGTCGCCACTCTTCTGCCCGATCCCGAGCAGCTCGCGCTGGCGCCCGCCGATCGTGGTGGTGAACAGGTTCGGCGACGAGCCGAAGTTCATGTCGGTGCCCGGCGGCGGGTCCAACTCGGACACCGCGTCGGCGCTCAGCGTCTTGTGCACCCAGCGGACCCGGCCGGTCCGCAGGTCGAGCGCGACCACCGAGTCGAAGTAGTCGTCGGCGGCCGGCAGCTCGCAGCCGGTCTGCTCGGGACGGGTGCAGACGCCCTCCGGCACCGTGTAGTTGTTGCCGGTGCCGACGTACACCAGGCCGCGGCGGCGGTCCACGACCGGGTTGCTCCCCCAGACGGCGCTGCCGGTGTAGCCGGGCGGGGCCATGTAGGTCCGCCACAGGATCCGGCCGGTCCGCAGGTCGAGCGCGACGACGCTGCCCCGGAAGGTGTGCGGCGGCGGCAGGATCTCCTCCGAGGAGGAGATGCCGACGTAGACCACGCCCCGGTCGATCACCGGGGCGCCGGTCACCTTCGCGCGGGGGTTGGGGTCGACCTGGGTACGCCAGCGCAGCGAGCCGTCGCCGCGGTCCACCGCGATCACGCCGGCGCCGCTGGGCGACTCGACGGTGAAGCCCTTGCCGATCACCACCAGGTCACCCGAGACCGCGGGGGTGGTGCGGGAGCCGTCGACCGGTGGGCCGGTGTAGTCGCTGATCGGGTGCGACCACACCGGTGTGCCGTCGGAGGCCCGGATGGCCCACAACATGCCGCCCGCGTCCGGCACGTAGAGCACGCCGTCGGCCACCGCCGGAGTGGAATTGATGTCGCCGTTCGCTGTGAACACCCAGCGGGGCCGCAGTCGGCCGACGTTGCGGGCGTCGATGGTCCGCTCGGTCGCCGCGTGCCGCGTGTTGTGCGTGTTCTGCCCGGCGACTGACCAGTCGCGTACCGATGGCACGCTGGGCCGGTTGCCGGCGCCCGCGGGGGCCGCGACGGCGAACCCGGCGACCACCCCCAGGCTGACGATCCCTGCCAACACCCGCATCCGCATGAGCGCTCCTCCTGTGTCGGCCCGCCCCCGCCGGACCCGGTCAGGGCGGCGAGGGCGGACCACGACGTGGATCGGGGCGCCGAATCGGTCGCCGGACACTGCCCCGGCCCGGCCGGCGGCCCCTGTCGTTCCAGCATGGCGGGGGCCGACGGACCGGGGCATCTCGCAGGCTGCTCACCTCGATCGGGCGAGCGGCGGTCAGGCCGTGTGCGTCACCACGGCAGCCACGATGGTGTCCCAGTCCTGCCTGTGCAGTTCGTGGCCGACCCCGTCGAGACGCAGCAGCGACGCGTCCGGGATCTCCCGGACCAGGGCGGTGGCGTGGTCGAAGGGGTGCACCGGGTCGTCGCTGCCGTGGATTACAAGGGCGGGCGTGGCGAGCTCGCCGAGCCGCCCGCGCCACGGCGGCACGTCCCCCATCGCGAACTGGTTCTTCATGCTCGCCTCGATGTCCACCGCCCGGTCGAACTCGCGCCCGATCAACCGGCGGTAGCGCGCCTCCTCGAACATCCGGCCGGAACCGGTGCAGGGACGTTGCAACGACAACCGGTACTCGATGACCTGCTCCCGGTCCGACCAGTCAGGCATCTGGACGTCCGCGTACGCCTTCTGGAACTCATCGGACATGCCGGACAGGTCGGGGTTGTCCGAGCCCGGCACGACCGGGCTGGACGAGACCAGGACGAGGCCGGCGACCCGGTCGGGGTGATCGAGCGCCACCAGCTGGGCCACCATGCCGCCCATCGACTGGCCGACCAGGTGGGCGGCGGGCAGGTCGAGCGCGTCCAGCACGCCGACCACGTCGGCGGCGAGGTCGAGCAGGGTGTACGGCGGCTTGCCGGGCGGATAGGTCACCGACTGCCCGGTGTCGCGGTAGTCGTAGCGCACCACGAAGCGCGAGTGGTCGGCCAGCCGCTGACAGATCTGCTCGTCCCACATCAGCATCGACGACGTCGACCCGGCCAGCAGTAGTACAGCCGGGTCCGCGGGCCGGCCGAAGGTCTCGACGCACAGGTCGACCCCGTTCGCCTCGACCGTCGTACCGCCGGCCGGAAAGATGCTCTCGGTCATGATCTACCTCTCTCCGTGCCCTCCGGGCACCTCACATGTTGGACTGATCTCCGCCACCGGCGGCGCCGCCAGTGCCCGCAGGGGCGACGGTGCGGGACACCTCTGTCAGGGTCCGCGCCACACACTCCTCCGGCAGCAGGCCGGCCCCGTAATCGAACTCACCCTTGAAGCCGTGCTCGCCGAGCAGAGCGCGGACCCGCGCGGCGATCCGCTCCACGTCCAGGCGCTCGGCCGGCGGCAACGGCATCCCCACCGACTCGCGGGCCGCCGCCGCGGCACCGAGCAGCCGGGCCGCGCCCACCCCGTCGCCGGCCACCGCCTGGGCCCCGGCCAGGCCCTCCATCGCCAAGGCGATGGTCCGGCGCTCCCGGGTCTGCAGGGCGGCTTCCCAGCCCTCCCGGTGCCGGGCCGACGCGGTGTCGGCGTCGCCGCGCTGCTCGGCGACGAACCCCAGCTCGGCCTGCACCGCCGCGATGCCCGCCGGCCAGGCGGCTCGCCGGTTCCAGTCGAGCCACCGCAGCAGCCGCCGTTCCGCAGCGTCGAGATCCCCCTCCCACCGGTCGGAGACCGCCGACCCGAGGTCGGCGGCCTGCTCCATGGCCTTGACCGACTCCTCGGCGGCGACGGTGCGGGCCCGGCGGAACATCTCCCGGGCGCGCACGTGGTCGCCGTGGAGCTGGGCGATCCGGCCCGCACCGTTCAGCTGCCGCGCCACCTCGGCGCGCAGCCCGAGCTCCTGCGCGATGTGCAGCCCGTGGGCGAACCAGCGGCCGGCACGGTCGTACTCGCCGGTGAACAGGGCCAGCTCGGCCAGCGGCGTGGTCGCCTGGAGGATGCCCCAGTGGTCGCCCAGCTCACCGAAGAGCACCAGGCTCCGCTCGGCGTCACGGCGCAGGGCGGAGAAGTCCCCACACAACTGGGCGTGGTACGCCAGCACGGCCAGCGCCGCCGCCTCCCCCCACCGGTCGCCGAGGGCCCGGAAGGTCGCCAGCAGCCGGTTGACCGGGTTCGCGGCCGGCCGGGTGACGTCGATCGGGGTGACCACCGCGAGCAGCAGGGCCGCCCGGGCCCGGCCCGCCGGATCGTCCGGATCATCCACATAGCTCTTCGCCGTGGCGTACCGCTGCTCGACCAGCGCGTCCGGCGGCTCGCCGGCCAGCGCCGCGATGCCCGCCTGCCAGGTCATCGCGGTGCCGCGCAGTCCCTCCGGCGCGGCGCCCGGCACGGCCAACGCGGCGGCCAGCGCGGCGCGGCCCCCACCGACCCGGCTGCGCAGCACCCAGTACCAGGCGAGCGCGCAGGTCAGGCGCAGCGCGAGGTGCGCGTCGCCACGGTGTGCGCAGCCGCGCAGCGCGGCGCGGAGGTTGGCCGCCTCGGCGTCCAGCTGGCGCAGGGCGGTGCGCTGGTGCACACCGCGCAGCCGCTCGTCGGCCTGCTCGGCCAGAGCGGTGTACCACCCAGCGTGGCGGGAGCGCAGGTCGGTCAGCTCGCCGGCCGCACCGAGTTGTTCCAGGCAGTAGGCGGCGACCGATTCCAGCAGGCGGTACCGGGGGCCGTCGGGCTGTTCGGTCGGCACCAGGAGGGAGCGGTCGATCAGGCGGGCCAGCAGGTTCGGCACCTGGCCCGGGTCCACCTCGCCGCCCGCGCAGACCTCGCGGGCGGCGGCGAGCGTGCAGCCGTCGGCGTGCACGGCGAGCCGGCGCAACAGGGCCCGCTCCGGGCCGCTGAGCAGCTCCCAGCTCCAGTCGATCATCGCCCGCAGCGTCTGCTGCCGAGCCGGTTCCGAGCGCCGCCCGGAGGCGAGTAATCCGAACCGGTCGTCCAGGCCGGCGGCGAGCTGGTGCACGCCCATCGCCCGGACCCGGGTGGCGGCGAGTTCGAGAGCCAGCGGGATGCCGTCCAGCCGGCGGCAGACCGCCGCGACGTCGGCCGCGTTGTCGGGCCCGAGCGTGAAGCCCGCCGCCCCGGCCCGGGCGCGGACGGTGAACAGCTCGACCGCGCCGTAGCGGAGCAGCCGGTCCGGGTCGTGGTCGGCCCCCGGTTCGGGTAGCGCCAGCGGTGGCACCACCCACACCTGCTCACCGGACACACCCAGCGGCTCCTGGCTGGTGGTGAGCACGCGCAGGCCAGGCAGCCCACCGAGCAGCCGGCGGACCAGCTCGGCCACGTCGTCGACGACGTGTTCGCAGTTGTCGAGCACCAGCAGGAGACGGCGGTCGTGCAGTGCGTCGGCCAGCCCCTCCACACAGGACTGGGTGTCGGTTCGGGCCCGCACGTCCAGTTCGGCGGCGATCCGGTCAACCAGTCCCTGCATCGCGGAACGGTCGGCCCTGGCCTGGTCGACCGCCCCGACCGTCCGGTCCAGAGCGGCCAGCTCGACCAGCCAGACCCCGTCGGGGAAGTCGGCGCTCAGCCCGCCGGCGGCCTCCACCGCCAGCCGGGTCTTGCCCACCCCGCCGGGGCCGACGAGGGTGACCAGGCGGCCGCCGCCCAGCACTGCGCGCACCTCGTCGACGGCGCCGTCACGGCCGACCAGTCCGGTCAGCGGCGTCGGCAGGTTGGTCAGCCGACGCCGGACCGGCGGCCCGGCAGGCGGTGCCGTCAGGCCCTTCTCCTGCCGCAGGATGGCCTGGTGCAGGCTGACCACGGCCGGGCCCGGTTCGAGCCCCAGTTCCTCGTTCAGCCGCTCGCGCAGGTCCCGGTACGCGGCGAGTGCGTCGCCCTGCCGGCCGAGGCGGTACAGCACCCGCATCTGGGTGGCCCGGAACCGTTCCCGCAACGGATGGTCGGCCACCAGGTCCGCCAGTTCGCCGACCAGCGTCACGTCCTCACCGAGCTCGGCGCGCAGCTCGACCTGATCCTCCAGCGCGGCCAGCCGCCGCTCCTCCAGCCGGGCCACCGCCCCGACGGCGAACGGGGCGTCGGCAAACCCCACGAAGGACGGTCCGCGCCACAGCGCCAGCGCCTCGGCCAGGACCGAGACCCGCTCGCGCCGATCCTCGGTGCGCTCGGCACGGGCCAGCAGCGCCTCGAAGCGGTGCGCGTCGACCGCGTCGGGCGGGATGTCCAGCACGTAGCCGACGCCGCGCCGGACCACCGGGTCGGGCAGGCCCGGCTCGGCGTCGCGCAGCACCCGCCGCAACTGGGAGATCTTGCTGCGGAGCACCGCGTGCGGGTTGGTCGGCGGCCGGTCGCCCCAGAGATCATCGATCAGTCGGTCGGCCGTGACAACCTGGCCGGACTGCGCCAACAGGTCCGCCAACAGCGCCCGCACTTTCCACTCGGGAATCTTGACGTGCCGCCCATTGGTGGTCCACACCTCCAGTGGGCCGAGCACACCAAAGCGCATGTGGGGACTCTAACCGAGACCCGCGCAGATGGCGTTGCGAGGCGTTCTGACGCTGCTCCGACGTGCCGGAACAAATCCGGAACGAATCCGTAAGCCGCGCGACGACAATGGCGACGAGCTATTGCCATCTCGACGGACGCCGGCCAACGGAATACGAGGAGTTCGTGGAATGTCGTCATCGCGATTACGATTGGCAATCGTCGTCGGCAGCATACGGGCCGGTCGTTTTGGCTCGGTCGCGGCCCGCTGGCTCGCCGGCCAGGCCGAGCTGCGCGACGACCTCCAGGTAGACCTGATCGAGCTGGCCGAGGCGCGCCTGCCGGAGGTGCGCCTCGCCGAGGGCGACGTGATACCGCAGGCCGTGTGCGACCTGAGTCCGTGGCTGGCCGGCGCGGACGCCTTCGTGGTGGTGGTGCCCGAGCACAACCGCAGCTTCCCAGCGTCGCTGAAGAACGCCGTCGACTGGTACCGGGAGGAGTGGCAGGCGAAGCCGGTCGGCTTCCTCTGCTACGGCGGCCCCGCGGGCGGCCTCCGCGCCGCCGAGCAGCTCCGGCAGGTCTTCGCCGCGCTCGGTGCGGCGACCATCCGGGAGACCATCAGCCTGTCACACCACCGGGCGCTCTTCGACGCCCGCGGCCGGCCAGTCGACGCCGAGTCCGTGTCGGTGGACGCCCGGCGCATGTTCGACGAGCTGGTCTGGTGGGCCGAGGCTCTGCGCAATCACCGGCAGCTCCGTCCGTACGTCCGGTGACCCTGTCCCGCCGTCCCCGCACGGCCGACAACAGTGAAGGAAGGATCAACATGTCGTCGCACGCCGACACTCCGTCGAACACCGCCGCCCCCCCGGGCGCGCTTGCGGGCCGCCGCGAGTTCGCCGGGCTGGCCGTGCTGGCCCTCGCCGCACTGCTGATGTCGCTGGACCTCAGCGTGCTCTACCTCGCCCTGCCGCACCTGAGCACGGCGCTCTCCGCCAACAGCACCGAACAGCTCTGGGTCGTCGACATCTACGGTTTCATGACCGCCGGCTTCCTCATCACGATGGGCAGCCTGGGTGACCGGGTCGGCCGGCGGAAGCTGCTGCTGCTGGGTGCGGCGCTGTTCGGGATCACCTCGGTGGTCGCCGCCTTCTCCACCTCGTTCTGGATGCTGTTCGGCGCGCGGGCGTTGATGGGCGTGGCGGCGGCCACCGTCATGCCCTGCGGGCTGGGCCTGATCAGCCACATGTTCGCCCACCCGGCCCAGCGTGGCATGGCCATCGCCTCCTGGATGAGCTGCTTTATGGGCGGCCTGCTGATCGGCCCGATCGTCGGTGGTGTCCTTCTGCGGTTCTTCTGGTGGGGCTCGGTGTTCCTGATCGCCGTCCCGGTGATGCTCCTGCTGCTGCTGACCGGTCCCCGGCTGCTGCCCGAATACCGCAACCCGCAACGAGGTCCGCTCGATCTCGCCAGCGTCGGGCTCTCCCTGGCCGGCGTGCTGCTCGTCATCTTCGGTCTCAAGGAACTGGCAAAGGACGGCTGGGCGCCCGCGCCCATCGGCGCCGTGGTCCTCGGCCTCGTGGCGGCCACCGCCTTCGTCCTGCGCCAGCGGTCGCTTCGGGATCCGATGCTCGACACCGGGCTGTTCTCCAACCAGATCTTCGCCGCGGCGGTGATCTTCGGCCTGCTCGGCGGCGCGGTGCAGGGCGGCAGCTCGTTGCTGGTCACGCTGCACCTGCAGACCGTGGAGGGCCTCTCCACCCTGGGGACCGGGCTGTGGATGCTACCGCCGACCCTGGGGCTGATCGTCGGGCTCATGCTCGGCCCGGGTCTGGCGCAACGGATCCGCCCGGCGTACGTGCTCGCTATCGGAATGGTCATCGCGGCACTCGGATACGTGGTGCTCACCCAGGTCACCCGCACCGGCGGCCTGGCGCCCATTCTGATCGGCTTCGGCATCGTGCTGTTCGGCGTGGGCATCCCGCTCGGCTTGGTGACCGGCCTGGCGATCGGCGCTGTCTCCACAAAGGAGACCGGCTCCGCCTCAGCGGTGATGCAGACCGGCAGCGAGTTCGGGGTGGCCTTCGGCATCGCGGCCCTGGGCAGCGTCGCCGCCGCCGTCTACCGCACCGAACTGACCGACGCGCTGCCCTCCGGCGTCACCGCCGAGGCGGCGCGGGCCGCCCGGGGCAGCGTCGAAGCCGCGGAGGCCACCGCCCGGTCGCTGCCCAGCCCGCTGGGCAGCGGCCTGGTCGACGCCGCGCACGACGCCTTCACCGCAGGTCTGAACACCGTCGCTCTGGTCGGGGCGATCGTCGTGCTCGGCTTGGCCGTTCTGTCAGTCGTCGCGCTGCGCAAGGTCGACCCGGTGCCCCCGCCGCCGAAGCCGACCAAGCCGGTCGCCGGCACGGCCGCGGCGGAGGCGCCCGCACAGGCCCGCTAGGCGAACCCGCGTGCGGGGCAGGGCCCGGCCCTGCCCCGCACGCGTGTCCGGACCCGGCAATCTCGGAGACGTTAAGTCCCACGGCGGCGGCCGAGAATGGTGGCGGCGAGGTCGGTATGTAACTCCCCGCGCAGGGCCGACCCCGGCCGCCGGCCAAGCCCCCCGGCGCGGAGGAGAGGACAGCCATGGCGGACGATCCAGTCACCCTGATCACCGGCGGTGCGGCCGGCATCGGTGCGGCGACCGCCGAACGCCTGCTGCGCCGCAGCCACCGGGTCGCGGTGACCGGGCGGGACCCGGAGCGGCTCGCCCGCTTCGCCGCCGGGGCCGACGCCGGGCAGCGACTGGCGGTGATCCCCGCCGACGCGGCCGAGCCCGCCGCGGTGGAGCGGGCCGTACGCACCACGGTCGAGCGTTTCGGGCGGCTGGACACGGTGATCGCGAATGCCGGCATGGCCACCTTCGACGCCGTGGACGACGGGAACCCGCAGGGCTGGCGGGAGATGATCCTCGTCAACGTGCTGGGACCGGCCCTGCTGGTGCGCGCGGCGTTGCCGAGCCTGCGCCGCACCCGCGGCCGGATCATCCTGGTGGGCAGCCTCGCCGGCCTCGTCGCCACCCACGGCAACCTGTACGGGGCGACGAAGTGGGCGGTGACCGGGCTCGCGGAGAACGTCCGCCTGATGGTCGCCGGCGACGGGATCCGGGTCACCCTGATCGCGCCGGGCCGGGTCGACACCTCCTTCTGGGCGCACGCCGGCGGCACTCCCCCGGGCGGCAGCCTGACCGCGGGCCAGGTCGCCGACAGCATCCTCTGGGTGCTGGGCCAGCCCGAGGGCGTCGACCTGGCGAGCATTGTCATCCGGCCGATGCCCGCCGCCGACTGAGCCTCCGGTCCGGCCGGGCCACCGCCCGAACCGCCGGACCTCCCTTCCCGCCTGCGGAGGTAACGCACGGATGCGATACGACCAGCTCATCATTGGCGCCGGCCCGTGCGGACTCGCCGCCGCCCACGAACTGCACCGCGCCGGCGCCCGCCCGGTGGTCCTGGAACGCGGCATGGTGGCCGGCGGGCTCGCCTCGTCGTTCACCGACGAGGCCGGCTTCGTGTGGGACCAGGGCGCGCACGTCGCCTTCAGTTACTTCGGAGACTTCGACGCCCTGCTCGACGACGTCATGGCCGGTGACGTGCTGCGCCACCAGCGCTCCTCTTACATCCGCTACGGCGACAACTGGGTGCCCTACCCGTTCCAGCACAACCTCAGCGCCCTGCCGACCGACGACGCCGTCGACTGCCTGGTCAAGATGATCGAGCGGCCGGACGTCGTGGTACGCAACTACGACGACTGGCTGCTCGCACACTTCGGCACCGGCATCGTCGAGCGGTTCATGCGGCCGTACCACGAGAAGGTGTGGACGGTGCCCACCGACGAGATGTCCACCGACTGGGTGACCCACCGGGTGGCCACGGTCGACTGGCACGGCGCGCTGCGCAACCTGGTCGAGCGTCGCACCGCGCCGGGGTGGGGACCCAACAGCACCTTCACCTATCCGAGCAGCGGCGGCATCGGCGAGCCGTTCCGGCGCTTGGCGGCCCGGCTGCCCGACGTACGGTACGCGGCGCCGGTGCGGCGGATCGATCCCGACGCCCGGACAGTCACGTACGGCTCCGGCGAGCGGCTGTCGTACGAGCGGCTGGTCTCCACCATGCCCCTGACCGCGCTGGTGTCGGCGCTCACCCGGTGCCCGGCGGAGGTACGCGCCGCCGCAGCGGTGTTGCGCCACAACCGGGTGCTGGTGGTGGGCGTCGGCGCCCAGGGCCGGATCGACCCGGCGTGGCACTGGCTGTACTTCCCCGAGGGCAGCTACCCGTTCTACAGGATCACCAACATGGGCCTGTTCGCCAGCGCCAACATGCCGGAGCCACGGGAGCACCACGTGTCGTACCTGGCGGAGATCGCCCTGCCGTCCGACGGCGAATGGCCGGACGACGACGTGGCGGTGCGGCAGACCCTGCTCGGCCTCGAGCAGGCCGGGCTGCTGCCCGATCCCAGCGCCGTCGTCTCCCGGTACGTGCGAAGGATCCCGATGGCGTACCCGATCCCGACGCTGGACCGCACGGAGGCCGTGGCGCTGATCCTCGACCATCTTGAGGGGCGGGGCATCTACTCCCGCGGCCGTTTCGGCGTCTGGATGTACGAGTACGGGAACATGGACCACGCCATGAAGATGGGGGCCGACGTCGCCCGGCACCTGCTCACCGGGGAGCCGGAACGCATTCCCCTGCCGCACCGGCTGCCCCCGTCGGCCCCGTCGGCCCCATCGGTCGCCGCCGCCGTCTACTGACCCGAAGTTCCGCACTCGCGAAGACGTGCCGCCGACGCCGGCTCGGCATGCTCGGATCATCGGCCGCGACGCGACGTTGCACGCGACCGTCCCCCGACCCCCCACCCGGAGGTGAGGCGACGATGACGTTGCAAACGCACCACGAGGATCATCGCGAAACCGCGCCACAGACCGTTTCCGCCGCGCCTTCCGGCCACCGGCAGGCCGCGCTGGTCAGCACCGCCGCCGGCCTGCTGCTGGCGATCATGTGGTCGTTCGAGCTGGTCGACTCGGTGATCGGTGACACCGTGGCGAACGGAGTACTCGGGCACGACGCCAAGGCCACCGCGCTCTCCGGCACCGGCGCTGGCCTGCTCTTCGCCCTCGTATCCGGCTTCGCCGGCACCTTCACCGCCTGCAACATCGCCATGGTCGCCTCGATCGGGCCGATGAGCCAGGCCGGCCGGACGCCACGGACGGCCACCGGGACGTGGCGTCCCCTTCTGCGGACCATCGGCCTGCTGGCGGCCGGCATGCTGCCCGTAGCGGCGGCGTACGGCGCGATCGGCGTGTTGCTCGGCGACCGGCTGCCGCAGCTGTCCACCGCGTCCGTCGGGGACATGCCGGTCCGGCTCATCCAGTCCTCGGTGGTGTTCGGCCTGATCGGTCTGGCGCTGCTCTACCTCGGCCTCGCGGCGCTCCGCATCGTGCCGGACGTGTTCGCACACCGACCGGCGGGGCGCGTGGTGGTGCTCGGCGCGCTCGTCGGTGGATTTCTCATCGGCCGCCCCTATCCGCTGTTCAACAAGCTGTTCCACTGGGCGGTGGACACCGGCAACCCGGTCTACGGTGCGCTGGCGTTCGCCCTGCAGTCCGTCGGCAACATCCTCGTGGTGACAGTGCTGTTCGTTGGCATCGTCCTGCTCAGCCGGGGACGCTTCCTGGGCTGGATGGCCGACCCGCGCCGCAGCACCCTCGTCACGGGGACGCTGCTCGTCGCCTTGGGCGTCTTCACCGTCGTGTACTGGGACCTGCGGATTCCCGCGCACTTCGGTTTCGGTTGGTTCCCCAGCATGCCCTACAACTGACCGCTCAGCGCGCCCTGCAGTTGCTCGGTCAGTAGCTCGCCCCGTGGTCATCGACCAGAACGACGGTTCGACGGGCATCCACGCAAGGGTCATGCCGCCGCGCCCTCATGATCCGCCAACCGAATTGCCACACCAGGTCAACCGCATACTGGGACTCGTCCCCTGCGCCAGGGTGCCAACATGTCAGGGCCGGTGCCGCCCGTTGCGCGGCATGACAATGACAGGGGTCGGTCAGGGCGCAGGTTTGCAATTGTTCACGAAGACGCCGGCGCACCTTTCGCTGGATAGTTTCCTCACCATGTTTTCCGATTCCCCCGCCACTTCGGGGAACGATTTCTAGGAGGGGAAGATGCTCAGACGTCGCGTGTTCGGCATCGGGCTCGCCGCACTGCTGGCGGTCTCCGTGGCCACCGTTGCTACTCCGGCTAGTGCGGCAGAGTCTGCGACGGCTGCCGGGACGATCCCACAGCCGGTGCTCGCAGCGGCACAGGCTCTGGCCGGGGAGCAGGCCGCAGCGACGACGCCCACCTTCAGCCGGGAGCCGACCGCTCGTGGGCCGGCCACGGCGGCCGCCGCGAATGTGATCACCTGCACCGCACGGGCCCAGTACCCACATGCGTCGACCGGCGGCAACGGCATCCCGGGCAGCATCGACGGCAAGGCGGATTCGTGGTGTGACGCGCCAATCCCGTACATCGGTGCTCAGGCCGAGTTGTACCAGTACGTCCCAGGCAGCGGCTTCTTCCTGGTGTCAGTCGGAAGCCTGAACTCCGGCCCGGGGAACAAGAAGTACACAGGTGTCGCCTTCACGATCTGCCAGAGTGTGCCGAACTACTACGTCACCAAGGGCATCCACACGTACACCGCTCCCGGCGGCTACTACCCACCGTCAGTGACGCTGACAACACAGTCGCCCATCGTGCAGGTCACCTGCTGAGGAGGCCGCACGGATCAAACCGGTCGACCGTCGCGGTGCCAGCGGCGGTCGACCGGCTACGCCCGGCCTCGTCATGCCTCCCGCAGCCGGTCGGCGAACGCCCAGGCGACGGCGGCGGTCAGGATCCGCACGCCGCGGGTCGAGGCCGGACGCAGCCCGATCAGCTCCTCTACGCGTCGCAGGCGATAGTCGAGCGTGCGGGTGTGCACACCAAGCGCCCGTGCCGTCGCCGGTCGGGACATGTCGTGCAGGTAGTACGCGTCGAGGGTGCGGATCAGGTCCGGGCCGGCTTCGAGTCGGGTGATGAGCTCCCGCAGCCAACCGTCCATCTGGGGCAAGCGGGCGGCTCCGAGTTCGACGAACCTGTCCGCGACGCTGTAGAGGTGCTGGGGCCTTCGCTCCGCCGACGTCAGGCGGCTGATCTGTCGTGCCTGGTCCAGCACACCGGCCAGCTGGCCCACGGGCCCGAGGGCAGCGCCGGCGGCGCACTCACGGCCGGAGTCCATGGCGACGCCGCGGACCAGGTCCAGGGTGCGATCCGCCGCCGGACCGTATACGCCACCGTCGACAAGCCATGCCGACGTGGCCGCCGGCGCGTCGACCGATGCCGGCGTGACAAGTACCAACTCCGCCGGCCCGAGCCAGGACATCGGGATCCGCCAGGACGCCAAAACCGCGGCGACGATGCGTTTCCGAGCCGGCGCGGTCAGGCCCGGCGGGTCGAACCGAACAACCGTCACCAGCCAGTGATTCGCAAGACGTACGCCGGCCGCCCGAGCGATGCCCGTCGGCGGTGGTTCGTCGGCCAGCAGCGACCGCGCGAGCATCTGGACCTGAGCCGACATCGACCAGGTCTGTGCAACGCCAACAAGGTACCCGTCCAGGTAGGCGCCGCGGGCCCGGTTGCCCTCCCGCCCGAGCCAGTTGGCCATGTGGAGCACATCCTCGGTGTTGGCCGCAGTAGCGGTCTCCACCACATCGCGCAGCATCAGTGCGGTATGGGTGCTGAGCGCCTGCCGCTGCGACGCCAGCGAGAGCCGATCCTCGCCCCGTCGTCGGCCGACGTCGCCGATGGCCGCCAGGTCGTCCTCGTCGAGCGGCGTGTCGTCCCGTACGCGCTCCAGACTCACCAGGCGGATGAAACGCGCGAAGTCGAGCATGTGCGCGAGCTGCTCCGGTGACGGTGACGCGTACTCGGGCACCTCTCGCTGGTAGGTATTGACGGCACGCACAGCATTGACGTCAATCCGCCGTTGGAGCGCCACGATCAGGTCCGGCACGACACCTCCTGCAAGGGACGGCGAACGCATTTCGATCGGTGTTCGCCGATCCTATCGTCGGACCTCGACGCAAACGGCGACGTGGCGACGGCGGTCCACACCTCCGGAGTCGAGTGCGACCTTCATCCAGCAGCGACACCATCACCGATCTGGTGACCACGGTCCTCGGGCCAGCTGACGAAGGCGCCTGGTGGTGCCGTACCTGGAGACCCTGTCCGTGCTCCTCGACAACCAGGGCAACTACACCGCAGCCGACGCCGCCCGTCGGCGGATCTCCGTCGGCTGTCAGGCGCCGGCCTACCGGAAGTCGGCCGCGCGGGAACCAACAGGATCACCCCTACATCCTGCACCTCGGACCGATCAACCTCGAACTGTTAACCGGGCCCACCCCCGATTCGCAGCATGGGCGGACGAGGCCCAGGCTCCTATAGTCCCTTCCGTGGACGCCAACACCGAAGAGTTGAGAGCCTCACACGACGTCCTCGCCGATTATTACGCCGAACGCCTGGCTGACGCTCTTGATCACATGCCCGCAGAGCGGGCCGTCCTCGACCTGTTCTGCGACCTGACGCTTGCCGCGGACTTGGGCATCACCGTCGGCGATGTCGGCTGCGGGACGCGACGCCTCGCGCCCTACCTGGCGGCCAAGGGTCTGGCGCCGTTGGGAGTCGACCTCTCACCCGAGATGATCCGCGTGGCGCAGCGTGACCATGCGGCCTTCCGGTTCGACGTGGCCGATTTGCGTGAGCTGCCCTTCGAGCCAGCGTCGCTGGCAGGCGTGGTTTGATGGTACTCCCTAATCTTTCGGGCACCGGCCGATCGTCAAACGGCCTTTGACGAGCTAGCACGGGTATCACGTTCAGGGAACCGTGTCGCCAGACCGCGAGACTGCTAAGCAACTGGATTGTCGCTCGGTCGCTGTCTGCGGCATCGGTGGCGTCGGCAAGCCGAGGCTGGCTGCCAGGTCGTCGGTGTGCACGACCAGCTCCATGACCCGGGTCAGCAGGAATCGTCGACTTTTAGGCCCCAGTCGCCCAGGTCCACGTTGCGGTCGGGCGGTTGCGCTGTCACCGTGGCACGCAGGTCGGTCAATGCCGCATCGACCGCGTCCGCCAGCTCCCTGGGGGTCGTCGCGGCAGCTGTCTGCTCGCTGCGGCGCCGGATGTCGATGTTGTCGGCACTATCCAAGCCTGAGGTCACCCAGGCGTTGCCGGTGAAGTGCTCAAGCACCGAGATCGCCGATTCTCCTGGCGGTGCGGCAATGAATGCCGCTGTCTGAGTGACCTGGTTGGCCAGATGGTGGGCGAGGCCGCCGGTGGAGAAGTCCGGCAGCGCGAGCCCTTGGCAGTGCGGCGGTGGTGGCAGGATACCCGTGTGGACAGAGGCGAGAGGGATGCGTCAGATGCGTTCGGTCCACTTGCCGACCTGTCGGACGTGGAGTCGACCGCTGCAGCCATAGGTCAGGTCTTATCCATGCTTCTAGCTGCGCGGCAGTGGTGGAGGTGCACAGCCTGGACCTGAGTGGGCCCGTTCTAGAGCAGCCCGGGCTCGGCCATGAGGGTGGCTAACGTCTCGGCGTCTGGTGGTGTCGTAGCCGCCTTCTACGGCGTGGCGGTTGGAGCGGCGTCGGCCCTGGATCGCACCCACGGCGGATACAGCACGGAGAGCAAGCCACCCAGGGCAGGCGTGAAGCACGACAACAAGATCCGACCACCCCGGCCGGCCTCCCCGCGAGACAGTCAGACCCATCGCCGCGACTGCGATCGGTACAGCGCCGAACTAGCTGTACTTTGGCGCAGAAAGACGTCGGCTGGGCGTACAGCATGCCGCGGTGGGTTTGACGACCCGGCCGGGCTGGGACATCGCGTTAGGCGCGCTCGTCGTCGGGCTGGCGTCACCGGTCGCCGGCTGGTCGCTCACCGCGGTCTGTCGCGGAACGCGGCCACCACGGCGTGCGCGACGAGCGAGGACGCCTCCCAGAACGGCTGGCGGGTCTCCGCGCACAACCGGGTGCTCTCTTCGGCGGCGGCCACGGCGTATGACCAGTTTCCCCGGCGCAGGGCGGACCACGCGAGCAGCGACAGCGTCCTGCCGAGCGTGTGCAGGTGACCGTCGGCACGCAGCCGCTTCGCCGCGTCGGTGAGCAGGCCCTCGGAGACGTCGGACGCTCCGGCACACGCCGCCGCGTGTGCGAGCCGGTAGCTGGTGGTGGTGTCCCGGGCGGCGGCCGGTACATGGGCGATCAAATCCCGGATCTCGGGGTCGCTGTCGAAGGGTGAGCAGTACGCCAGCAGTTGCGCGCGCGTCGGAGCGTCGACAACCGCCAGGCGGTCGGCCGCGGCGATCACCTGCTTGCCCACCGGTCGACCGGGAGCGAGGTTCCAGCACCGCAGCGCCGACGCCCGCAGGAAGTCGGTCGCCAGCGCGTCGTCGCCGACCATGCTCGCCCGGCCGGCAAGGTCGACGAGCGTAGTGATGCGCTGGTCGCCGCCGCGGTCTCCCTCGGCCAGCTCAATGAGCCACTCGTACCGCAGACCGTCGTGCTCGCTGTCCATCAGGTCGCGATAGTGCCTCCGGAGCCGCTCGCCATGCTCAGGACGCCGCACCGCCTCTGACCTGCGACAACGTGGAGCCGCAGGCAGGGGTGGGTGCAGTTGAGCGCCGTTCGATGCCGTTGGACGCAGTTCAGGGCCGTTCAGGGCACCCCGCTGCTCCCAACCTGCTCCCCCAAATGGGCTCGCGCCGGACCGTTGGCCGATAATCGTCACCGTAAATGCGCCGAGCATGCTCTCTGTCAGTGCGCTATGCACGACTAGCCTACGGCTACTGGAGCCGCCTCCGTAACTGCCGGTGCTTAAGGACCCCTCGGCGCATCCATGGCCTCCGACCCGAGGAAGACACAAGATACAAGCCGTGGCGCCGACTATTCTCAACAGTTGATCCAACGCGCTGGGCGCAGTCGGGAGCCGTTGACGTAGCCTACGACGAGGCCGTTATCGGCGATCCCCCAGCCGAAGGGGTCTCGGACACCGGGGATGGTGCCGCCTAGGGCGACGAGCCGGTCGCCGTGGTCGACGGCTCGGTCGCCGAGCACTGTGCCTCGACTGTTGACGTCCTGCGCTGATACCAGCGCCGGGTTCACGGCGGACGCCACGCCAGTCCGCAGGTCCCAGCGCACCAGGGTGCTGTCCCCGCCCTCACTGCCGGTGCCGATGCTACCAACTGCCCAGGTCCCCCGGGCCGCGGAGATCCCCGACCACCGGGCCCCGGGGGCGGTGAGCCGGTCGGTCCTTGCGTCGGGATGGCGTACCCAGCCGAAGCTGCCGGCGGTGCCGATGATAGTGCCGTCGTCGAGGATCTCCCTCGCGCTAGCGTAAAACGGGGCGTCGATCACCTCGACGGTGCCCGGCCGGTCAACGGGCCAGAGCAGCGGCAGGGTCGACTCGGTCTCTTCAACGGCGCCCAGGCCAACGATGTCGCCGCGTGAGTTGATCCCCAGCGCAAAGGTGTTGGAGACCGTCGGCAGGACGGGTAACCACTCCAGGCGCCCGTTGTGGTAGCGCCAGGGGCGGTAGACGTTGCCGACGAAGGCATAGCCGACGGCAACGCCGTACCGATTGATGTCCTCGACTTGCCCCGGCGCTCCGATGGTAACGACGGTGAGGCGGGGTTCGCCCCACACTCCAGGCCCGGGTCGGTGCGGCGTTCCGGCCCACAGCAGCAGTAGCGGCTGCGAATCGTCGTCATCGATTCGGTAGCCGATACCGGCGATGAACCGACCAGTCGGGTCGACCGCCAAAGCTCGACCACTCATGTCCGCTGGTAAGGGCAGTGGTCGTAGCGCGCAGACCGGGACGGTCCGGCGCTTCGGCTCGGCCATGGCAACGCCGGGCAGGCCCAGCGTTGCGGTCAGGGCAACAGCGGTCAGACTGACCAAGAAGCCGTGCCGAACAGTCCGGGTCATCTCTACTCCCAGTGGCGTGCAGTGGTGGTGTGCTTACCGAAGCACGTCGGTGTCACCATCGGAAGTGCTGCCTACGGCTAGGCGGCGCTGATTTCCGACACCGCACAGCCGCGCCGTTGCGGAAGCCGCCCTTGCATCAGGCTGTTGAGGTGATGAGTCCGCAGTGAGGGGATCGGCAGGCGCGCCCCGCCCTATCCGATCCTCGAGTAGGAGGACGTGTGCCCGCCCGAGTTGGCTGCGACCCACGCTATCGGAGGCAGATCCGGATGCCGCAGCGCACGCGTCTGCGACGGCAGCCGGCTCATCCTCTGGCACGGCGAGGACGTGCCGCCCGGCGACGACCCGGCCGGGGCGATGTCGTCGTCGCTGCGGGTGGTGCCGCTCTCGACGGTCACCGAGATCGGCTGCCGGCGGCGGCTCATCCGGCTGCCCAACGGGCAGACGCGCACCACTCCATCGACGTCTACCTGCTGTTCACCTCGATGGACGAGGGCGCCCCGACGGAGGAGCACCAGACAACCCGACCTGCCCGAGTGCCGCAGGCGACGGCTGACCGAGCTCTGTTGGAGCTTACGGGCCGGACGGGGCGGCAGTGACCGTCTCGGACTGCCGCCCCCTGGTCACATGCCCGTAGCTGCAGCCTCAATCTTTTTGGCCTGCGTCGGCTTCACCTTCCCCGAGACCCTCACCAACACCCGCCCTTGATCCGCCCTGTAGTGATATTCGGTGCCCAGGATCGGCATGCTTTTCAGCGAATCTTGGATGTACTTCGACCGCCGTTCCACATCTTCAACGGCGGTGAACACTTCAACAACAAGTCCACGGTCAATGCCGTACTTGTCGGCTTGCTTATCCCCGCCGGGCAGGTCAGCAGACGCGCGCGAGGTGTACCCGTTGGGCCTGCCTAGCAGGTCGTTGGGGTCGGTGTCCTCGTTCTGAACAGCACTTGACGTGAGGCCGACTTTCGCGGTGGTCAGCTTGTCAAGCACCTGCTTCGCGGTGAGCGGTTCGGCCGGTGCCGGGGCCGGGGCGGACTGGGTGATGCTCGGCTCCTGTGGGCTGCTAGTCGGTTTGTCAGGTGTGTCGGTGCCGCAGCCGGCGGTGAGCAAGACGGCGACGGTGATGGCGACGGTGCTGTGGCGGAGACGCATCGCACGATCCTGGGGCAGGAGGCGCGTGGACGTAGCCCTGCGACCCGCGGCCGGCCTGTCTAGTTGGCGACACAACCGTCATCGCGGGCCCTAGGCTGTCGTCGCCGGCTTGGCTGAGGCACCTGGGGTTGCGGTGAGTTTGACCTGTACGTCTGGCACGAGGACCAATCGGTCACTGCGGCCGAGGCGCGAGCAAAGCTGGAGCGCTGGGGCGACGGCGTACCGGAAGTGTTCGCCGCGCATCCCGCCGTGGGGCGGCTCTATGACGCACTGCTCGACCGCTTCCCGCCGCTGGAGAGTCTCGGCGATGATGACATCGACCGGCTCGGCGTGTGGAGCATGACTCCCGAGCGTTCCGACGCGATTCTGACCGTCTCGTGCGTCTGGTCGCGAGCCGACGAGGTCGGTACCGCCGTCCTGACGCTCGCCGCCGAGCACGGCCTGGTCTGTTACGAACCGGGGTACCACGTCGTAAACCCGAACGCGCCGGGCTACGCAGCGCCTTTTACGCTCTCGTCGGAGAGTCTGCCGACGATGCCAGACCCCGACGCGGGCCGATTGGAATGGATCATCGGCCAGGTCGGCAAAGACAACGGCTACGTGATCCTCGAACGCGCCGACGGATGGTTCGTCCAGGTTGGCTACGGCGACGCTGCCGGAGTACCCGCCGGGACATACGCACTGGAGTGTCAGGAAGGTTCCATCGACCGACACTTCCGCTGCCAGACCACCGACCGTGAGGCAGCCCTGCGGCTCCTGCAGGATTTCCGAGCCGGCGACGAGAGGTGGAAACGCCGTCACCTGTGGGGACCGCTCTGACCAGTTCCACAACTGTCCATCCAGCCATCACAGTTGTCCGGACGCGTATGCCCAGCGGAGTCCCACCGCACTGAGGCGCGACCGGCGGCATCGCCCGCACGTCGGCTACGAGCCCGATCGTGCGCACTGTTCTCGGCATGTGCAGACGCCGCCCTACCGCCTCAGCAGGGCACCATCGCTGACGCCTTCGGACTCGGCGAAGAGGTCTCCCAGCAAGAAGCCCTGGTCAGAAGGTTGCTGGTGGGATTTGAGTCTCGGCTTCCGGGATGCATACCGACAGCAGCACTGACGGCCTGTCCAACATCGATGAGCACTTCGGGCGCGCTGACCACTTCGCCAACCTGCACCCAATCTGCGCCCAGTTGCAAGGCCGGGCCACCTGGCAGCTCCTTACCGCCGTGACCTGCGATCTCCCCTGCCAGGAGGGATAGAGCGCTGTCGACTGCTGCGGAAAGTCGCGGAGCACTCCGCGGGAACCAGGACGCTGCACCGACTCTGACCTGCGCGAACGTGGAGCCGCAGGTAGGGGTGGGTGCAGTTGAGCGCCGTTCGACGGCGCTGGACGCAGTTCAAGGCCGTTCAGGGCACCCCGCTGCTCCCAGTCTGCTCCCCCTATCCACGCCCGGCACCGCCTCCTTGTAAGTCACAGGCAACACCAGCAATACAGATCCTCGCCCGCGTCTCGCGCGCGCTGAGCAAGCGCGGCAACCTTCTCAATCACAGGCAGCATCTCGTCGTCAGAAAGCGGACCACTCCACGCCAACTCCTCGATCCGCCCCCATTGCGCCGCCAACTCCCGCACCTGGGCGTCGCTGATAGAGGCGAGGGTGTCCCGCGCGGCCCGGTCCAGCGACATCAGCCACGGCCCGTCCTGCTCGTCCCCGCTCCACAACAACTCAAGGTCGACCAGGCTCACATCCCAGTCAACCTGTCGAACGAAGCTCACCAGCTTGCCGAGGGTCACGGTCGGCTCAATGCCCTTCAGGTCAACCGCATCCACAGCTATGCCGCCGCGGCTGACAGCGAACGGTCCGCCCTCGAAATCCTTCATCAACCTGACAGCCGCAGCGTCGTCCTTGGCCCGGAAGTAGTCGTACAGCACACCCATGGCACGCACTTCACCACAGGGATACGACAGCGGATCCCCCACATCCGGGGTACGTCAGGATGCAGGTCCAGCGCTGCATTGGCGACGCTGCCGTGGTGCATGGCAGGCCCTCTTGCTGGGGCTTGTGCCTGTGCCCTAATCCCGCCTACCGGCTCAGGCGCGACAGCGTGGTCAGCTACGAACAGCGCCTGGCCGAGATCCGTCACCGCCCATAAAAACCCCACCATTCGAGAGCAGAGCGACGACGACCTGCCCGCGCAACAAGAAGAGATCTTGTTCAGTTAGGCGATCGGTAGTTGTAACCGAGGGCAGCCGGGTCAATGGAGGCGTACCCGTCGGGCGAGTTCGGCCCAGAGGTGGTCGATGCCGGCGCCGGTGCGGGCGGAGACCGCGACGGCGTCCGGGTGGACCCGGCAGAGCGAGTCCACCCACTCCGGCGGCGCCACGTCGATCTTGTTGAGGACCAGGAGCTCGGGAACGTCGCGCGCGCCGATCTCGTGCAGCACGCCGTGCACGGTGGTGATCTGGTCCAGCGCGTCGGGGGCGGAGGCGTCGACCACGTGCAGTGCGAGGTCGCTGCGGGTGACCTCCTCCAGCGTCGAGCGGAACGCGTCGACGAGTTGGTGGGGAAGGTGTCGGACGAAGCCCACCGTGTCCGTGACGGTGTAGGTCAAATCGCCGGTGCTGATCCGACGGACGGTCGGGTCCAGGGTCGCGAACAGCACGTCGTGGACCTGGGCATCGGCGCCGGTCAGCCGGTTGAGCAGCGCCGATTTGCCGGCGTTGGTGTAGCCGGTGATCGACACCGAAGGCACCTGGTTACGGGCGCGGCGGGTGCGGGTGCGCTCGCGCCGTCGGGCGAGTTCGGAGGCGTTGCGGCGTAGTCGGGTGGCGCGCTGGCGCAGGGTGCGGCGCTGGGTTTCCAGCCGCATCTCACCGGGACCCCGGACACCCATACCGGCGCCGCCGGCCGTCCGGCCGCCGCCGACGCGGGACATGGTGCGGCCCCCGCCGCGCAGACGGGGCAACTGGTAGGCGATCTGCGCCAGTTCCACCTGTACACGACCCTCGCTGGTCCGGGCGTGCTCGGCGAAGATATCGAGGATCAGGGCGGTGCGGTCGACCACCCGTACGCCGACGCGTTCCTCCAGGTTGCGTACCTGACCGGGGGTCAGTTCGCCGTCGGCGATCACCAGGTCGGCGTGTGCGCTTTCGGCCAGCGCGGCCAGTTCGTCGACCTTGCCGGAGCCGACGTAGGTCGCCGGGTCGGGGTTTGGCCGGCTCTGCACCACCTCGTCGGCGACGGCCAGGCCGTCGGTGGCGGCTAGCCGGCGCAGCTCGGTCAGCGAGGTCTGCGAGCCGGGACCGCTGTCGGCTGCGCCGTCGTCGCGTACCGCCACTAGAACCGCCGTCAGGCGCTCGCCCTGGCCACCGGTGTCCGGCCCCAGCAACCACGATCCGGCCATGGTCCCACCTCACCTCGTCTCGGGTGCGTATCACCTACCCCCGCCGGAAGCGACCATGCCGGCCACCCGCTCCCAGCCCGGCTGGTCGGCTGCCCGGCGATCGCCGCGTCGGCCCTTGGTGGCGCCGGCACCAGTCCCCCGCGCACGCGACGTACGCCCCCTTCAGCGAGATGGTCTCAAGAACGGGCCTGACAACGGGCCGGCAGACAGCACCGCCGCCGTGGCATTAGGTTTCGGGAATGCACCACGTCCGCGTGGGTAGGACTACCGGACGACGCGTGCATACGCGGCCCTGAGGGGAAGGAGAGCACATGGCTACCGGAGAAACCGGCTTCGACGACGTGACGTTCGACCTCATCTCCGTGCAGTACCACTCGCTCAAAGCAGGGCACGACTACGGGCAATACGTCCGCGACGCCAAGAACGCCGGCCAAGACGAGATCGCGTCGTTCTTCGAGCAGGTCATGGCGGAGGACTCCGCGCGTGCCCACAAGTGCCACGATTTCCTGGCCCGCCTCGGCGGCACGGACAACACCAGCCCGCAGAACGGCTGAACCACCGGCGTCTCCGCAGGCTCAGATAGCGCCGAGACTGCGGAGACGCCCATTCACGCGGACCGAGTCGAACAGTACGCTGATTGACCCCCAGCTCACGCCCTGACGACGATTGTGCTCGTTGGGCTGCAGCACGCCTGCAGACGTGGCCTCAGGCGAACCGAGACGCCGGCCGGCGCGAGCTATCCCGGGAGCAGCAACGCCTGACCACTTCGAGCTCTACTGGGAGGTCACGCCGCACCGCGCGACCGCATCACTACAGGTCAAAGCCCTCGTCCCTGTCCGGCATCGATGAGCACTTCGGGCGCGGAGAACACTTCGCCAACCTGCACCCAATCTGCTCCCAGTTGCAAGGTCGGGCCAACCGTCGGGTCCTTACCGCCTTGACCTGCGCACACTCGCCTACCAGGCGGCATGGAGCGCTTTCGATCGTATCGCAGAACCGCGGAGCACTCCGCGGGAAACAGGACCCGCACCGACTCTGACCTGCAGAAACGTGGAGCCGCAGGCAGGGATGGGTGCAGTTGAGCGCCGTTCGACGCCGTTGGGTGCAGTTCGAGGCCGTTCAGGGCATGCTGTTGCTCCCCACCTGCTCCCCCATTTGCAGATCACCCCGGTCGTCGCCGACGCCCTCGGCTTCCACCCCACCACCGCGACCCGCCAAGTCACCAATGCCGGCGGCACCTGGAGCCGCTACCCCTAAGCCCAAGGTCATGACTTGTCATCGCGACAACCCCGCCTGTCGGCCCAGCCGGTACTCAGCTGGCTTTCGAGCCAGGTGACCAGCGTCGTGCTGTACTGACTGCTGATGCTCGCGATATCTTCGCGCTCGTCGAAGCTCGGCAGGTGGTCGCATCCATCGAGGCGGCAGACCGTCAGGTCCAGCGCTCCGGTGGTGGCGGCACGCCGCCAGGCGGCGATGCTCGCATCGACCGGCGACCAGGCATCGGTCGCTCCGTAGAACAACAGCACTGGACAGTTCGCCCGCGCGAACACCGGCTCTGGATCGAACTCCATGTCGGTCCACGTGCCGGTCTCGGTGGGGAGCTCGCGGGGTAGCCTCGCCAGCGGAAACCATGGGCGCGCTGCGGCACGGTCTACGGCGTGCTGCGCCGATGCCCGGCCGGTGTGCCCACGCAGGTACTCCTCGACCGTGCCGCGCAGATGGTCCAGGTCCACAAGGTCCGCATCGGTGAAGCCGTACTGGCGTAACTGTTCCGCGGTGCCTTAGCGCATCTGTGCGGCGGGGCTGACTCCGCTGCAGGAAACGAGGATGAGGAAGGCAACCAGGCCGGGGTTGCGCGCTGCGGTCAGCGGTGCGGCCCAGGCGCCCTGGCTCCAGCCCCACAACCCAATCGGCACCGCACCAACGTATCCACGCAGCACGGCGATGGCCGCAGCCGCGTCGTCGGCCTGGTCGGCCAAGGGCACGTCGTGACCGCCGATGCGGGGTCGACGCTCGTACCGCAGGACTGCGACCCCCGCGTCGGGCAGGATCTGAGCGAGGTGCATGTAGCCGAAGTACGAGCGGTGTCCCGCCTGCGCGCCGTGGAGGATGACCACGGCGCCGCGGACCTGCCCGGTCGGCAGGTCGAGCGTCGCAGCCAGCCGCGTGCCTTCAACATCGATACCGAGCTCCATGCGGCAGTCAAGCACGGTGCCGCCGGCGGGGTGCGCCCGAGAACTGTCAGTAGCGGTCCAGGACGGCAACGACCGAACTCGTCCATGTCGAATACGCACTCCTACCGGTCGAAGCGGCTGCCGTCCACGCGCTCCTGAATACCGTGGCCACCGTCCGCGTCCAGTCACAGCAACGTCCCGATGTGCGCGCCTGGCGCGAGCTCTGTGCCAGGTCAACGGTCGATGCTCACCCAAGCCACTGCCTCAGCCGGTCCTGAGAGGTGGGGTTCTTCAGTAGCGGTCAATGGTAGGTACAGCCGGCTGCTCCAGGGCGGTGTCAACCTGCGTCCGCGCGGCCATCTGGGCGAGCGACGGCGGCTGCCTGCGGGATGCCGGAACGTGCCTGGCTCGGGTAATTACAACAGCCCTGCGGACACAAAATTGCGACCATCGCTGCTCGGTCTGAGGACCGGGCGCAGCGGGCCACTCCGTCGAGCGGACGGCCGGAGACCCGCTGCGCAATCCCAAGGATGCGCAGCGGGCCGGCGCAGGCGAGTACTGGTCGTATTACTTGTGCACTGTCAGCGACAGTGGCGGAGTGGCCATCCATCGCACATTAAGAGATTGCCGCACCATCGCGAGTGCCCTGTTGCCGAGGCCGAACCACGACGTGCTTCACCTGGTTGGATGGAGTCAGCGATACGCGGTCGGAGGGGTCTGACCAGGGCAGACTTTATTGGATCCGTTGCCTTGCAACAGGTCGTCCCGTATCCAGCCCCTCTTATCCTTATACGGCACGCTGATGACGTATGTCCACGTGTGGATCCCGTTGATGTCCCGCGCCCAGCAGAACATGTCAAGTTTCTCGCCGGGGTAGATCGTGTAGAGGTCACTACACCTGGTGCTGGAGCCGCTCCTGACATTTGCGGCCTCGGTTACATAGCCCGGACGGTCATCGAGGTTCTGCGGGGCCCCCCTGCCGCAGCTCCAGTGCATCGGGGTCATGTCGGCTGACGTGTCGGCTTTGTCCGCGGCGGCATTGGGCTCGCCGGCCGAGGCTGGTGTCGTGAGGATGGTCGTCGTGGCGGTTACGAGCGCGAGCGTCGACGCGGCGAGGGTTAGTGGACGGATGGGTAGCCTGATCAACGGAACTCCTAAATAGGGAATTGACGTTACGTCGTAGGTTGCCGGAAGATTCGCCGAAAGCCCGGCGCTGTCCTTTGGGGTCAACCTTGGTGAGCTTCGTTCGGGCTGGGTGCGGCGACAGGTGGTGAACGACCGCCGAAATGTGACATGACAGCTCCAACTGGTCGACTCGGATTGCCGGCCGTAGACGGACCCGATGAGTCAGAAATGCCGGCTGCTCACCTGTCAGGCCCGACCGTGATCTCACGACCATGCCACGGGCAGAACCCGTCACCATGAAACCTGGACGTCCATGGACGCCCAATATCGAGGCTTGACCCTCGACCTCGAGGCCCCACCTGGGACTGGTCGCGCAACTGTTGGTCGGCCCTCTTCTCGAACGATCCACGCCGAGCCGGTGCGATGCGGGCCCCTTGTCCAGGAATCTCGGCCAACTTTCGTAGTCGCGACTCATCCGCCGACACTGGGGTCCACCTGGGCCGCGGAAAGCGACGCCACACGTCTCCTCATCGCCGGCCCGCTATCATTTCCGCGAGCCATACCAGTCTTCGAGCCCGCAGCCCCGTGCGGCCTTCGACGCTGACAGGTCCTGCGCAAACCAGGCTCCCGTCTGCTGCCGTACGCGTCCCGCGAACTCGCCTCCGCCGCGACGGGACACTGGTACCTCAAACCGTCGATCTGCTCCGACCGCGAACGTCACGCCAGGGTGAACCGCCGCCGAGAAAGCTTGTCCTGCCACGGATCGGTGGACGAAACTTGCATTCGTGTCCGACGATGTCACGCGTGACCTTGCTGCGGTGTGCACTCTGCAGGACCTCTTGGACGAGCTGAACCGGCTACGTATCAACGCCGCTCGGCACCGAGGCAAGGTACGTCTTTCGCTACAGGATCTCGAGGTGGCCAGCGGCATACCGAAGAGCAGTCTGGCGAACTATCTGACCGGACGTACGCTGATGCCGGCCGACGTGCTGGATCGCCTGGTGGTCGCCTTGGGGGTCGACGCAGCGCAGGTACGCCAGTGGGCTGAGGCGTGGGAGCGGATCATGGATGCCCGGCTGCAAGCGGGCACCCAGGACGTGCGGAATCGTCATGGAGACGCGACCACCGGCACCCGGCGCGACCCCTCAACGGGAGCGGGGAACGCCGGTGGCGGCACGGGTGGGCGCGATGAGGGTGAGACCGCTGCGGCGCTACGTGAGATCACCGCACTGCAGAGCGTGGCGGCCACGGCAGTCGGTCTCGGTCAGGATCAGCACGCGGAGTTTGTCGCCGGCCTTGAGGGCCTGGCCAAGGACCTAGCGGAGTTCGGTCTCATGGTCGGCGATGTACGCGCGCTCACCGCTCGTCTCCAAAGCGACCTCCATCGGCAGGCCGCCGATCGCCGCGATGACCGCGACCACCATCTCCGGCACGCCGCCCAGTTGCGGCTGATCCGGGATGGGCTCCAGGTCATCGAGCAGCGGACCCGCCCTCAGCAGGACACTGACCGCGTCTTTGACGGGGATCAGCCCCCGTACCGTGGTCTGTGGCCGTTCCAGGAGGACCAGGCGGGCGTGTTCTATGGGCGGGAGCGCCTGACCGCCGAGCTGACCGGGCGAGTGGAGCAACGGCTCTCCGGCGTCGGGATGCTTGTGGTGACAGGCGCCTCAGGGGCAGGAAAGTCGTCCCTGGTACGTGCCGGACTGATGCCTGCGATCGCCCGGGGTCAGCTGGCCGTAGCGGGCTCGACGGACTGGCCTCGTCTGATCATCACGCCCGGCACGGCAGCGATCGATGAGCTGGTGATCCAGCTGGCCACGCTTGCCGGGGTGGACGCCGCGTCGCTTCGCCTTACGATCAGCCACCGGCCGACGGAGGCGCGGCTATTGGCCCGACAGGCGGTGCTGGCGCACGCGGCCCGGTTGCCCGTCGAGCGCCGGGAGGCATGCCGGGCGGGTGGCCGACTCGTGCTCGTCGTGGACCAGTTCGAAGAGCTGTTCACGCTCGCCGACGACCGAGGCGACGCGCAGGAGCGCCGACAGGCATACATCGATGCCCTGGTGGCCATCGCCACGGCGGATTCCGCGCCGGGCCATCCACCCGGTCTGGTACTGCTGACCATCCGTGGTGATTTCCTCGACCGGTGCGCCGTGTATCCCGAGCTGGTTCCGGTGTTACAGGACGGCCAGTTCGTGGTCGGGCCGATGAGCATGCCGGAGTTACGGCGTGCGATCACCGGTCCGGCCGCGGCCTGCGGAATTCAGGTGGAGGACGGTCTGCCCGAGGAGATCCTGGCGGAGTTGCGTACCCTGCCCGAAGCCGCTCAGTTCGCCACCGGAGCGTTGCCATTGCTGTCCCAGACCATGCTGCTGACATGGCAACGGTGTGAGTCCAACCGGCTCACTCGCCGCGGATACGGTGCCACCGGAGGAGTGAGCGAGGTCATCGCGACAACCGCGGAGGACGTATACAACCGTCTGACCGGACCGCAGCGGGAAATCACTCGGCAGCTGTTCGAGCGGATGACCACTGTCGGCGCCGACGGGGCACCGACCCGGCGACAGCTCGCCCGCGCGGAACTGTTTGCCGTCGTTGCCGACACAAAGCACCGTGGACGGGTGGAGGCCGTACTCGACGCCTTCACGGCGAAGCGGCTCGTCGTCGCCAACGCCGAGTCGATTGAAATCGCCCACGACGTGGTGTTGCTCGCCTGGCCTCGGTTGCGCAAGTGGCTGGAGGGCGATCGCAACGATCGGCTCATCCACGCGCAACTCCGACAGGATGCGGCCACCTGGCAGGCACGCGACCACGATGCCTCATTCCTCTATCGCGGAGCCCAACTCGCCATGGTGCGCCGTGCCACCGCGGATCGGAGCGCGGTTGCCGGGCCGCGCCTTGCCTTGACCCTCGCGGAGCAGAGCTTCCTCGCCGCCAGCGACCGCCATGCGAGACGGAGCAGCAGGATTCGGCAGTCCATCATGGCGGGCCTGGTCACTCTTGCCCTGGCTGCCTGTATCGGAGCTGTCGCCTCGGTCACCTACGCGGTGAACGCCGACCGTCAACGCGCTGCGGCACTGTCCCGCCAACTCGCGGCGCAGAGTCAAAGCATCCACCAGGACGATCCGGTGAGGGCCTGGCGACTCGCGTTGTCGGCGTGGGCCGTCGCTCCGACCGACGAGGCTCGCAGCAGCATGAATTCACTCATCACCGAACATCGATCCGCCCTCATCGGGCACGTCTCGCCGGTCTACTCCGTGGTGTTCAGCCCTGATGGAAGACAGATCGCCGCGGGCGGTCGCGACGGCACGATTCGACTGTGGGACGTCGCCACCCGCCGTCCCGTCGGCGAACCCATGACCGGTCACCGGGGGCGGGTCTACGCCATGGCGTTCAGTCCAGATGGAAAGTTTCTGGCCACCGCCGCCGGCTTCCAGGGCGACACCAAGTTGTGGAATCTCGCCACCGGCGATGTCGCTGATGTTCCTCCTGGCGCTCCGGAAGGAGGATGGATCACCACGATGTCATTCAGCCCGGACGGCAGGCTTCTAGCGACCACCAGCAGTTCCAGAAGCCAGCTTTGGGACGTGTCCACCGGCCACTTCCGTTGGGTGTCAAAGGAAGAACCCGCGTACATCGCGGTGATGTTCGGCCCTGACGGAAGATTGTTAGCCGTTCCGCGCAGCAGTGGAAAACTCCTTGTTTCGGTGCCGGATCGCACGAAAAAGCCTCGTGATGAGATTGTTACGCACTCGGCCGAGGAATACCAATCAGCGTGGTTCAGCGCAAAAGGTGACCGCCTAGCCGTTGTAGCTGGCCACGGCCACGTGCAGCTGTGGGATATACCGAAAAAAGAACGTATCGGCAAGCCGTTCAACCGTCATGTGAACCAGTACCCGCCGATGGCGCTCAGTCCGGACGGCAAACTCCTGATAACCGCCGCCAGCGACAACAGGGCGCAACTGTGGGACAGCGGCACCCAGACGCCCATGGATGGTTCCCTGTCGGGCCATACGGACACCATCAGGGCGGCAGCGTTCAGCCCAGACGGTGGGCTTTTGGCAACAGCAAGCGACGACGAGACAGTGCGATTGTGGAACCCAGCCACTCTCGATCCAGCTGCAGGCCCGCTGACCAACACCTCGTACTTGGCGAACTCCCTGGGCTTCAGCACCGACGGGAAACTTCTGAGCGCTGATCTGGGCGGGGAGACGGTGCGACTCCGGCGTCCGTTAAGCGGCGACAGCATTGGTGGACAGCAGACCGGAGACACTACAAGCCGCTATGAAACCATGCTCCGCCCGGACAGAGTCCTGACGAATGACATCCATCAAATAGCAATCAGCCCCGATGGTCTCCTACTGGCCATCCTGACGAGCGACAAAGTCCAGGTGTTCGACACCGCTACCGGCATCCGGATGGGCAAACCCACCCAGCTACCGCCGGGGTTCGATTCCGGCCCCATCGCGTTCAGCCCTGACCGGAAGCTTTTGGCCGTGGCGAGGGGTAGCGGCATACATCTCGTTTCCCTGACCGGCACTGACCCAATCAACATACCCTTGCCCAATCACGTAGATACCATCTTGTCGGTGACATTTGGTCCTGACGGGAGATTGTTCGCGTCCGCAGGAGTGGACGGGACGGTCCAACTGTGGGATCCGATCACACGTCAAGCTGTTGGCGCTCCGCTCACCAGACATACGAACGAAGCGACCACTGTGGCGTTCAGTCCTGACGGGAGACTGCTCGCGTCCGCAGGAGTGGACGGGACGGTCCAACTGTGGGATCCGATCACACGTCAAGCTGTTGGCGCTCCGCTCACCGGACATACCGGTGCCGTGATCGCCATGGCGTTCAGCCCGGACGGCAGGCTCCTGGCCACTGCCGGCGACGACAGGACCTTACGGCTGTGGAACACAGCCACCTGGCAACCGGTGAGCACGCCGTTGACCGGCCACACCGCGGCAGTCGTGGCAGTTGCCTTCAGCCCCGACAGCTCAACCGTCGCCACCGCAAGCATGGACACAACGATACGGCTCTGGCACCCCGCCCACTACGTCAAGCCCGTCGAATACATCTGCAGCATGGTAGGACCCCCAACCAGCAAGGAGTGGAGAGGATTCGCCCCGGGCGAACCACTCCCGAGAGTGTGCGCATAGCACTCGAAATCTTAGTACTCCAGCCGTATTTGCCTGATCTGGCGTTTCGGCGCGACGAGTAGCGAGCAGAGGCTTAACAAGCAGCGTCGCTGACGAGTAGACGCCAAGTTTCCGCATGCCGGTTCGTTGTCAGACGTGCACCAGGCAGCGCGGATTGGCGTCGAGTGTGGTGAAGAAGCTGGGGACACTGTGCCAACCGATCGCGAACGAGCCGAGCGTCGGCGACCATGCGCCGTACGCCCGACTGGCGTTTCGCACCCGCTGGGTGATGCCAGCGTCGGTCGGGGCGTCCCACGCCTCACTGACCTGGCTGAGCCGAGGGTCCGACCAGTACGGCGGCAGGATGTACTGCCGCAGGTCGCCGAACCGGGTCGGGTTGCCCGAGGACAGCGGGCGGGCGGCCCGGCCGGCGGCGACATGATCCGGATGATTGTCAACGATGTGCGAGTGCGTTTTGATCCGCAGCGGGCCACCGGGCGCGATCCGGTCCGCGACGGCGGCGATCGCCGCCTCCGCGTCGGCCTGCGTGATCGCCCCGTCCGGCAAGCCGGCCTCATGCAGCGTGAGCGTCCCCGTCGTACCGGCCGCCAGACACCGTACGGCGGCTGTACCCTCGGCGATCCGCGCCGCGCCGAACTCGTCCACCCCGAGCGGCTGATAGCCCTCGGCTGCGGGATCGTGGGTGACGCCCCACCGGGCCGACAACGCCGTGCCGTTGAGTTGGTCGCGAGCGCCGGACGCCGTTCCCCTCGACAGCCACAGCAGGTGCACGTCCTGCCCCGCCGCCAGGTGCTCGGCGAGAGCAACGCCCATCGCCTGGACCTCGTCATCCGGATGGGCCACGGCGAACAAGGCAGGAGGCAGCGCGGCGGCCGCGGAGCCTAGAAGACCGGTCGCGGTCACGCCCGCGGCGCCGGCAGGTACATGTCGACGAGAAACCCCAGCCGCTGTTTTCACCCAGGTTGGAAGCGAACCAGCGATCACGATAGCGCCCTTCGGCCATGGCTAGCGCACAAGGTGAGCTGCGCTTGCTTGAGCAAGACTGCGCTGCGGCCGAACATGCCTGGCGGCAAAATCGTCGACGCCCGGATCGACGGATGCCCTTCGGGCCGCGATGACATCGGCGACAACATCACCGACCTCAGACGCACCCATCCGCCGAGCGACGTACCGCCACACGTCACCGTGATGGCACTCGTACAACTCGGCGAACTGCTCCTTCGCAGCGTCCATCACACCCCCTACGTGCTTATGTCCGGCACCAGCCAAAACGTCACGCACCGCAACGAAGAACCACCCAATCTCGCACCGGCCGCCTCAACCAGGCGGGCCCAGAAGTCAGGCATGCCCAAGAAGGCTGCGAGCCGAAGAACCTTGTCAGCGCACCGCCCATGGGATCGGCGCCCCAGATAACGCCACGCCGGCATGCTCTTTTCAAGGTCACCTGGGATGCCGAGCGTCGATGCCTGCCAATCTTGGTTTGGCTCGCCGCTGTGCCTTAACGGCGGGGCACAGCAGAGCGAACCGGTGGCAGCATGGCTTCGGTGACCGCTACTACCAACTGGCACGACTGGCACCTGCCCTACGACGACGACACATCGCCGCTGTCGCGGAGGCTTCGGCTCGTTCAGCAGCACATCAACGGCTGGCTTGACCAACGTCCTGACTCCTCGCTCCGGATCGTCAGCGTGTGCGCGGGACAAGGGCATGACCTCATCGGCGCCCTTGCGCCGCGGCCGGACGCCGAACGGGTATACGCAGAGCTAATCGAGTACGACCCACGCAACGTGGCCGCCGCCCGGATGGGTATCACCGCCGCTGGGCTCAACGGGATCACCGCCACCCAAGCCGATGCTGGCGACTTCGCCGCCTACCGCACGGCCGCCCCTGCCGATTTGGTCGTTCTCGCCGGGGTACTGGGCAACATCAGCGACGGCGACGTGCGAGCAACGATCAACGCCTTGCCGCAGCTATGCGCAGCCGACGCAACCGTGATCTGGACCAGGACCCGGCGCGGTCCCGACCTCACCCCGGCGATACGCGGCTGGTTCGCCGACGCCGGCTTCGCCGAGGAGGCATTCCACGCACCACCTGACGTGCTGTTCTCTGTCGGCGCTCATCGATTCCACGGACAACCTCAGCAGGCACCACCCACCGGCAGAATCTTCACGTTTACCGCGTGAGTAGCCGATCGCGATGGCTTCTGTCGCCGCGAGGTGATCACAGAGCCCTGCCTTGTCGTTCGGAGCCGCCTTCACTACAGCATGAGCGGACGCCGCCCTACCGACCCCAGAAGGTGCCACACCGTCCTGCACAGGGTCGGTGAGCACTTCGGGCGCGCTGACCACTTCGCCAACCTGCACCCAATCTGCTCCCAGTCGCAAGGCCCCGCCAATCAGTGGCTCCTTACCACCTTGACCTGCGCACACTCCCCTGCCAGGCCATATAGAGCGTTGTCGACCGTTGTGCAGAACCGCGGAGCACTCCGCGGGAAACAGGACGCTGCACCGGCTCTGACCTGCTAAAACGAGAAGCCGCAGGTCATGGTGGGTGCAGTCGAATGCCGTTCAATGCCGTTGGGCGCGGTTCGAGCCCGTTCGGCGCACCCGACTGCTCCCCACGTGCTCCCGAATCCCGGCGGGCAGCTGTAGCGTCGCACGGCGCCACGACACGGCCCGGAATCCGTAGTCACGCGGCCACCGCAGCGTCGACGTACACGCGAGAGGCGACTGCGGCGACGAGCAGCCGCCGCACAAGCCACGCGGCGACGTAGGCGAGGCCAGCGAGGAAGCCGGTGCCCAAAGGTTCCCCGACCCAATGTTTCCCACGGCCCTCCCGGCTCGGCCGTCTGACGAGCTGGGTGAGCGCGCTGGCTCGGCGGCAGCAGCATTGGGGCCACGCCTGCGGCGAACGACGACCTAATATTGGCGGTCATCGTCGCTCATGCCTGCCAAGGGATGCGTCGCAGTGGACCACCAAGGGACCGTGGTGTCCACGCCAAGGCCTTGCCCGGGGCAGGCGAATCGACCGTATGGCGGTTGGTCGAGCAGGACAGGGGTCACGCTGGCTTACGACGACTCACACCGCCTCTGGCGACCTCACGGACGCAGCACAGGGGCGGGCGATCGCCGGTCGTCCCTTCAGCCGGGCTCGGGGCGTCCGTTCCGGCAATCTGCTGATCGAGGGCTGGTCAGCAGTCCGGGATGGCTGGGTCAACGTTCGTCGTGCCGTTGGAGCCGAGGGGGTCGCCGTTGGCGAACACGTCCGACGGCGCGTACAGGCCATCCCACGGGGCGCCGCGTAGCAGGTACCAGTAGGTGACGCTGGTGAGCGGGGAGGCGTTTTGGGTTTTGCAGGCGACTTTGACCTCATGCCCGAATGGAATCCGGTCGGGCACTCCGCTGGCAGGTGTGCCGCTGGTATCGGCGAAGACGGGGGCGCCTGCGCGGTTCGCGGACAGCGCGACATGAAGAGGGTCTTCTCCATTTGGGATGGGGCGACGGCTTGTCGAGGGGGACGCCGGACGCTGGGCCACATCGCTGGCCTTGGGACTCGGGGAGCCAGGACGGGCGGCCTGCACCGTAAAGCGCACCAGCCCGGTGGTCCGGCCGGTGCGTTCGTCGGTCAGCTGGGTGGTGTACTCCCCTGGCGGGTCGCCGGCGCACGGCCAGGTCCAGCTGACGCCACCATCTGGGGTGACCGCGGCCGAGATTTTCGCCAGTCCATATGGCCTGCCGTCGGGGTGCCACGCGCGGGTGGAGTAGGTCCCGCCAACGGTGAATCCGCTACTGCGGGCGGACAGGGTGCCGCCAGCGGTCGTGCAGGAGCCTGTCACGGCGAACACGAGGGGTGCCAGGCTGGCTGTGCCCATCGACGGAGTTCCGGCACTGCCGGTTGGACTGGGCGTGGACATCGGCTTCGTTGGCGCGTTGACCATCCGGAAGCCGATGACCGCCGCTACCAGCACGAGTACGGAGCCGCCAGCCAGGACGAGCGGCTTTCCTCCGCGCATGACCCTCTCCTCGTTGATCGGTGGTATCACTGAGTGGGACGGTCACCGGCGGTTGCGGGGACGTGCGGGTCGGTCTCGGTGTGCTCCGGTATCGCCCTGGCCTCGCGGGCGACGCCACCGGTAACCTCCGCCGCGCCGATTCGGGCAGGCGGCGCCTCGGCTGCGGCGTGCTGGGTGAGCAGCGCGGCTGCGCTGCCGAGTATCAGACCGACGGCAGTGCAGGTGACGACGAACAGCGACGTCCGGACACCGACCCGTGCAAACAGACCGTGGCGATGGGCTTTGGCATAGCCCATCGCGAGCAGTGGCGCCGAGCCGACGGTGATCAAGGCGATGAACAGTGCGGCCTTGTTGGATTCGACGAACGCCCCGGCTATCTGCATGGCGGCGGAGATCGCGCCGATCATCAGGCCAGCAGCACCGAGCAAGGCCATCACTGTGAGTCTGTCGAATTCTGAGCGGTCACGCATTGCCGCCCTTCCGAGGGAACCGACAGACATACGTTGTTCAGTGTGCCAGGCGGATGTTTGAAGATCGCCATCGCGTCGTCCATTCGCACCGTTCTAGCGATGCCACCCCGAGGCAGCGGAGGCAGCGGGCCTGCACTGGGACCCATTTGTCATATCTGGTCCACGCCTGTCCACAAGCACGCTGGAGAAGTGTCGGAAATTGGCAATGGGCAACGGACTAGAAGAGCCGCCGTAGGGAGAAATAGCGACCGCCGACGGCTGGCGGAGCGGTAGCGTGAACCGCGGGTTTGGAAGGGAGCACCCATGGTGGAGTCGGGTACGGTCGGCGAAACGCTACGGCGACTGCGCATTGCGTCCGGCCATTCCCTCAGCGCCTTCGCCGAGATCATTCGCTACGACAAGGGATATCTCAGCAAGATCGAAACCGGCCAACGCCGACCGAGCCTCGCAGTGTTGCAGCGGGCCGACGCGGCGCTGAAGACCGGTGGGACGCTGGTCGCTCACATCGGTCACCAGGGCAGGGCCGCTCGCCGCCTGCCGAAGCAGCGGCCCCCAGCCGACGTCGCGGCTTCCAACTCAACCGGGCGGGCCGGGCTGCCGGAACTGGTGGACCGCCTCGCCGCTCGTGGCATAGCACGACAGGGCGGCAGCATCGAGGTCGCGCCCGATCGGACGTCTCACCGTCGCCTGGCAGCGACGGCCCAAGCTCTGAGCCAGGATCTGCGGGCGTTGTGCCAGCAGGTCAACGCGACGACATGCGCTGGGCTGGTCGAGCCCTGGGCGCTGACGCTGGCGGCGTCTGTGGCGGGCTGCCCGGACGAGACCTGTGAATTGCTGGAACCGGCCTTCGCGTACGCGGACCTCGCTGGCTGGATGGCCCAGGAGAGCAGCAGCGAGGCGGTCGATGACTGGATCGAACTCTCAGCAGTGCTGGCGGAGTGTCTCGGCTCGGCCGACGCCGTCGCACACACGTGGATACGCCAGGCGGAAACGGCTCTGTACCGTTGCGACGCCGCGCAGGTGCTCAGCGACGCCGGCAGCGCCCGAGCCGCCGCTGGACCCGGCGCCGGTGTGCTCGTCTCCCGCATCACCGCCCAAGGGGCGGCCTGCGCGGGCGATCACGACGCCTACGCAGTGGCCGTCGACCAGATGCGCGCCACGACCGACCGTCCTGTAGTGATCGGCCGGTTCCGGCTCGGCTCTACCTCGATCACCGACCTGTTGGGCGCCACGATCGGCTGGTGTGAGGTTGACCTGCACCGGCCCGACCAGGCGATCCAGTTCCTTGAGCAGACGGTAGCGACACTTGCGCCGACCTCTGTGCGAATGCGAGGGCTGTTCGCGGCACGCCTGTCTACCGCCTATGCCCGCATCGGTGAGCGGCGCCAAGCCGTGGAGGTGGGGAGGCAAGCCGTAGCGCACGCGCGACGGACCGGGTCCGGCACGACCCGGGTTCAGTTGCGCGCTGTGTCCCACGAGCTGCGTCGCTGGCGTCGTGACTCGCTGGTGCAGCAGTTCCTGGCTGAGGCCGCGGCGCTCACCTGACCGGTCGCGCCCGCAGGGCCGGCCCCGTCGTGGTCAGGCCGCACAGACCATCCCCATGCCGTGCCGCCCACGGTTTGCCTCCTCGTCACGAAGGTGGTCCCAGATGCACGACGCGACGCTCGGTTCACGGCACGCGCCACGCGGAGACGACACCCACTACGACGTGTGCTTCAGCTTCGCAGGCGAACAACGGCAGTACGTCGACCGTGTCGCCGAGGTCGCCAGAAGCGCGGGAATTCGCGTATTTTACGACCTTTATGAGCGGGTCGAGCTCTGGGGCAAGGACCTCTACCAGCATCTCGACGGGGTCTACTCGGATGCATCGAAGTTCTGCGTGGTGTTTCTGTCCGCAGACTACGCCCGGAAACTGTGGACCTCGCACGAGCTCAAGAGCGCCCAGGCCCGCGCGTTCCGGCAACACGAGGAGTACCTGCTACCCGCTCGTTTCGACGACACCCGGATCCCGGGCATCCGTGACACCGTCGGCTACATCGACCTTCGACAGACGACCCCGGAACAGTTCGGCGCGCTCATCGTGGCGAAGGTCCGGGGTCAGTCAACTGACCAGGTTCCCGTGGCCCGGTCCGACCCACAGGCGGTCGACGGCGAGTGGGTGGCCACCTACGTGGCTGCCGGGCTCGCCGCCGCGGTGACGGGGTTCCTCGCCTGGATGCAGCATTCCCTCGAGGTAACGACCGCCTCAACGGTCGGCTCACTCGCGGTCTCCGCCGCGCTCGCGGCGGCCGCCTGCGGTGGCATCGGGTGGTACACGCTCGCTCGACAGGCGGGCGACCGTCCACGCTACGCGCGGTGGTACACCGCGGTGGCGGTCGTCGTGGGCCTGGCAGTGGGCGGGCTCGCCGGGCACGCGCTCCGGCCCAGCAACGACGGGCCGCCACGGACGTACACCGAGTTCGCCGGCAACCGCATCGGTTCCCCGCTGTTCAAGGATCCAGGTTCCACACCGGATGGCCGGCGGATCCCGTACGGCACTGCGGTCGAGATCGACTGCAAGGTGCCGGACGCGAGCGGCATGGCCAGCGTAAGCAACTGGTATCACATCGTCAGTGATCCCTACCGGGGCCTGTACGCGCCCTCAGACACATTCGCCAACGGTGATCCGCTCGGGGGAGGCGTCACGGCCGTGGACGCACGAGTGCCCGACTGCGTCGACAGATGACCGAGCTCAGCCCGGCACGTCATCCAACCGAGGAGGTATCCGCAGCCCATGCGCCGTCCATCTCTTCTCGTCTCGCTTCTCGTGGTGTTATCGGCCGTGTCTGCGCTCGGCTACTGGTCTGTGTCGCGTCGGACCGATGAGGCACCCCCCGACGCGCCGACCGAGGTCACTCAGGTGTCCCAAAAGCGGCTGGACCCGTCCGGTGAGCAGGCGATATCGGGCACGAGCGTCGTGCGCAGCGACGACGCGAAACTCCCGGTACGCATGCGCGCCGAACCCCGTGGCGGAGACAACGTCATCGACGAACTTCCGGACCACACGAACGTCACGATGAACTGCTGGTGGGACGGACGCGAACCGCTTCCCGGCACGTCGTCCCGATGGTTCATCGTCACGCAGTCAGGGAACGGACCACACCCTGGAGTCAAGGGATGGGTGTGGTCCGAGCTCGTCTGGGAGCAGATCAAAGTGCCCAAGTGCGCTGGGTCCACCGTGACCAACCGCAACCTGCTGGCAAGTAGCCGGGCGGCGGTACGCCGCGGAGACCTCGGTTACAGCGGTTACCGGTACGTGGTGGAACTGACTGGACTGCCCCCGGGATGGCACGCCAAGGTCGAGTGCTACGACGACTCCCCGCTCCCGGTGCCCGGCCGCGCGCCGGAGGCCATCCACGAAATGGTGCTCGTCGCCGACGCGGCGGGTAGGGCCCGGGACGACACCAGCTGCACCTCGGCTCTGGACGGCGAGCACTGGGTGCAGATCCGCCCCGTGCCCTTCGAACCCACCTGGATCGTGAGTTCCAACCGCGCGGTCTGGGACGGCCCCCGCACTCAAACGCCCACCACCCCCAAGCCGGGCGAGAGCAGCGGTCGGCCGGTGGCGCCCCAACCGTCGATCAACTTGGCACGCGGCCCAAACGCAACCGTCGGGTATCGGTACGCGATCACCCTCGAGCGCTTCCCGGCTCACCAGGCCATCTCCGTCACCTGCCGGGACTCCGTCAACCCGGAGGGCTTCCTCACGCTCACCATGCGCACCGACGGAAGCGGACGCGCGTACGCCGAAAACTCGTGTTATTCGGGCGACGGCCCGGACCACTGGGTCACCGCTGGCGGTGTCGAGTCCAACCGTGTGCGGTGGACCGTGCCGAAGGCTGACCCGCCGCCGCCCCCTCCCCTGCCGGCCCCGAGGATCGACTTGGCCAGAGGTGGGGCGGCCCGGTATGGCTGGTGGTACTCGGTGGTGCTGTCCGGCTTCGCGCCCGGCTCCAGCGTCACTGTCACCTGTCGAGACTCGGCCGACCCTGGTGGTTTCTGGACCCAGGCCTTCACGATCGGCGGAGACGGCAGGGCCTCGGACAGCGCACTCTGCTACTCCAGCGACGGACCCGATCACTGGGTCACCGGTGGCGGCGTGGAGTCCAATCACGTCGGGTGGTGAGAACCGCCTTGCGCCCACCGCGAGCGGCTTTGACACCCGCCATGGTAGGGCGGCCAGCCGAATACTGCGGAGCGCTAGTTGTACTGACCCGTGAGGTTTGGGACGCGGCTGGCGGGTGGTAGGCCGTTGAGTGCGGTGTGTCCGCGGTGGTGATTGTAGGAGTGGATCCAGCCGGGGAGGGCTTGTCGGCGTTCGGTCTCGCTGGTGTAGGGCTGTGCGTAGGCCCATTCGTCGAGCAGGGTGCGGTTGAAGGGTTCGACTTTGCCGTTGGTTTGGGGTCGGTAGGGCCGTGTGCGTTTGTGGGTGATCTTGGCGTGATTGAGGGTGTAGCGCCAGAGGTGGGAGCGGTAGCAGGCGCCGTTGTCGGTGAGTACGCGTTTGACGGTGATGCCGGCGTTGGTGAAGAACGCGTGGGCGCGTTGCCAGAACGCTGCGGCGCTCTCGCGGGTCTCGTCGGGCAGGATTTCGGTGTAGGCGAGCCGGGAGTGATCGTCTACGGCGTTGTGCAGGTATTGGTAGCCGAGGTTTGGTCGGTTGGTCAGTCTGCGGGGGCGAGTCGGGTCGCGGTGGGCTGAACTGTTGCGGCTGCCGTCGGCGCGGCCGTGGACGCGGTGGCCGCCGCCGTCAGGGATGTTGCCGAGTTTCTTGATGTCGACGTGGACCAGGTCGCCGGGGGCGTCGTGCTCGTAGCGGCGCACGTTGCGGCCGGTGGCCCGGTCCAGATGGGTCAGACGAGCTAGCCGGTAACGTGTCCCTATGGGTTTCGTCAAGCGGGGACGGGTGCCTGATCTGTCGGCCGTGGTTGGTAGGGGATCTTGTCACGGAGCATGGCGAATAGGACGTCGCAGCGGCGGCGGGCGAGGCAGATGAGGGCGGCGTTGTGGCGTTTGCCTTCGGCGCGTTTGCGGTCGTAGTAGGCCCGGCTGACGGGGTCGGCGAGGGCTGCGAACGCGGCGAGGAAGAACGCGCGTTTGAGGTTCTTGTTGCCGCCTCGGGGTGGGTGTTCGCCGCGGATGCTGCTTCCGGATCGTCGGGTCACCGGGGCGAGGCCGGCGTAGGCGGCGAGGTGGCCGAAGGTGGCGAAGGCGGCGCCGTCGCCGACTTCGAGCAGGATCCGGGCGGCGGTCCTGACGCCGATGCCGGGCATCGAGGTCAGGACCGGGGCAAGAGGGTGAGCATCAAGCATCCCCTCGACTTCTTTGGCGACCTGGTCGCGTTGTCGCAGGACGTCGCGGAGGCTGTCGGCGAGGCGGGGCAGGATCGTCTCCGCGGCCTGGGTGCCGGGGACGGTGACGCTCTGCTCGTCGAGGGCGGCCATGATCTGCTCGACGAGCCGCTCACCCATGCGGGGCGCGTGCGCTGCGGCGATCGAGAGGAGTTTGCGGCGGCCGGCCTTGCGCAGCCCGATCGGACCGCCGCAACGCGACAGCAACTCCAAGACCGCCTTGTGGTGGCCTTTCGGGCCCAGCACCCGCTCCAGGGCGGGATGGATCTGCGTCAGCAGGCCCCGGATCCGGTTCGACACCCGGGTGGCTTCGCCGGCGAGGTCGTCGTCGAAGCCGACGAGGACTTCCAGCTCGGCCAGGGTCTCGTCGCCGGTGTCGACCCGGCGCAGCGTGTGCGGCAGGGTGCGGGCCGCGTCCGCGATGACGTAGGCGTCACGGGCGTCGGTCTTCGCCGAGCCGGGATGCAGATCAGCGATCCGCCGCATCGCCAGACCAGGCAGGTAGGCCACCTGATGCCCGCACGCCCGAGCCACCGCGACCGGCAAGGCGCCGATCGAGGCGGGCTGGTCGACCACGACCAGGACCCGGCCGTGGCGGGCCAGTTTGTCGAACAGCTGCCGCAGCCGGACCTCGATATTCGGCAACGGCGCGTCGTGCAGCCGCTTGCCGTCCGGGGCCAACCCGACCGCGTGGTGATCATCCTTACCGACGTCCCAAGCCTAGGAAGACGCCATATCCGTCGTGCACCAGACCCCCCTCCACGCATCGCATCGTGGCCTCGGCCGCAGTCAGGGCATCGGACTGCCGGCAGCCACGTTACGAAGAGACCTACCCGAACACGGCTGGCCGTGTCCCTATCAGCGGTCCGCCGATGCCACCCGACCCGGCGACAACACCCCCCCGGATCATCCGAACGACAGGGGCAGGAAGTCATACCGGGCCGGGCGACCGAGGGTCCCCGGCTGGGGACGATCAAAAGGTAACGGGCATCTGGGACTACGCGACGTACTACCTCAAGCCCGCGGAGGACGGCTGGCCAGTGCGCCACCTTGAGGTGTACGACTCGGGGTCCAATCCTCATCCTCGGGCTACTTCAGAAAGCGCGACGTGCTCGTGGCTGGGAAGCTCATGCAGTCGAGTGCGAACCACCAGTCGAGAATCCCGCCAGTACCGAGCCGGCACCCGCGGTGACACGGTCATCATCTGCGCAGCCTGATCCGCTAGGAGATGAAGAATGCCTTCTCCTCGATGTTGGTGCATGTGGTTCAGAGCGAGGCGAGGGCCAGCGTGAGGGTGATCGCCGCCAGGATCAGCAGCAGAGCCGGCATCGGCAGGCCCGGGGTGTCGCGGACCCGGACATGGGTGATCACTGCGCCGGCGAAGTAGAGGACGAGGCCGATCGCCGCGGCGATGCCCAGCGGCCGCTAGGCGATGCCGATCCACCGCCCGAGCGCCCCGGCGAGGTTGAGCAGGCCAAAAGGCGCAAACCACGACTTGGATACGCCAGCTGCGGTCAGCCCGGCGACGACGCGCTCGACTCCCCGGATCTTGGTGATGGCGTGGCGGTGACCGCCAGCCCGTACACGACGGCGGCGACGACGTAGGCAGCGAACATGTGCATTCCCAAGCGATGGTTATCGGATAGTCATCATTGATACCCTGTAATGATTGGGATGATTTAACAATCATGTGCCTGGTATGATGGGTTACATGCCACCAACTACGCGCACCGCAGTCCCGACCCAGCTGGGCGTGCTCCTCGCCGGTCGCGGTGCCGTTGCCAACGCCCGGGTCCGCAACGCCCTCGCCGACCGCGGCCTCACCATGCGATCCGTCTTCACGCTCAGGCACGTGGCGAAAGAGCCGGTCAGCCAGCAGGCATTGATCGACCTGCTCGGCGTCGACCCGAGCGCTCTGGTCTCGGTCCTCAACGAGTTGGAGGGACTGGGGCTGCTTACTCGGCAGCGCGACCCCGTCGACCGCCGACGGCACGTTGTCACGATCACACCCAAGGGCACCACCGCCCTGACGGAGGTCGACGCCATCCTGGACGGCGCGGACGATGACCTGTTCGCGGCACTCAGCCCCATCGAACGGGGTCAGCTGGAACGGCTGCTGGAGAAGGTCGCCGACATCGAGCACTGCGGCGACAAATACTGAGTCTTTCCAAGCTGATCTTGCAGGTCAGGCTGGGTTGGCGAGGGCCGTAGATCGATGGGTGCGAGGCTCCCGGTAAGACCGCATATCGAGCAAAACCCGATGCCCCGACCGGGAGCATCGCCGTGCTGTCTTGCCCGTCACGATCGCGTTGTCCAGCCGGCCCCTGAACCACCTCGCCGACCGCATCCGTGCCCACCGTAACAGCGCCGATCCCGGTGGCAGCGCCTCGATCCCGGCCTGTAGGGTGCCAGAGCTGAGTTCCGGTTGCTGACCTGCGAGTTTTCCCGTTCCCGCCACGTCGCTATACATCCCCGATCGTGTTTCTGCCCGTGTCGGCGGAGCCGGTCAGGCCGCGGCGAGCGCGGTGGTCGCCGCAGCACTCGCATCCGCCGACGTCGTGCACAAGGCGACCTACACGACGGCGGAGAACACCAACAACCCGCTCAGGCTCTTCGCGACGGTCGCGGTCTGGAACGGCGACGAGGTGACGGTGCACGACGCTACGCAGTGGACCTCCAACACACGCACCACCATCGCCCAGATGTTCGGGATTCCCGAATCCACCGTGCGCGTCTACGCCAAGTACGTCGGTGGTGCGTTCGGGTCGCGGCTGCGGGTGTGGCCGCACGTGATCCTCGCGGTGCTCGCCGCGCGTACGGTGGCGCGGCCCGTGAAGCTGGTGCTCTCCCGTCCAGAGATGTTCACCGGCGTAGGACACCGCCCGGGCACGGTGCAGACGATTGCGATCGGCGCACGGCGTGACGGCAGTTGGTCGCGATCGACCACGAGTCTCTGCAGACCGTCGCCATGGAAGACGAGAACATGGAGCCGGTGGCGGCTTCGAGCGCCAACGCGTACGCCTGTGCGCACGTCGCGAACCGGGACCGGCAGCGGCGGCTCAACATCCCCTGTCCGGGGTCGATGCGCGCCCCCGCCGAGGCCCAGGCCAATTTCGCGCTGGAGTCGGCGCTCGACGAACTCTCGTACCAGTTGGGCATCGACTTCTTGGACCTACGGCTACACAACTATGCCGAGGTCAGTCGCGCTGCGACGCCCTGGCCACGATCGGACGCGACGGGACCGGCAAGCGAATCCGTTCCCTGCCCGTCACCCTCGATCAACTCCTCCCGGCCGGCGGCGAACCGTCCGAATAGCGAGTGTGACGTCGTGCCGGCGCGGACCCGGCACGCGCGGTTCCTGCGACGACGGACGGCGCCGGCAACACCGCCCGACACCGAGGCGGCTGAGGCGTGCCGATCGGTCGGTGCGGTACCCACCGGTCTGGCTTCCGTCGCACACGTCCCCTGGACACTGGACAGACAGACTCGATCACACCGAGCCATAACAACCCATCGGTTTCGGTCCTGCGCCCGCTTGGTTCGGAAGGCGACGGACAGCACTTGCCAGCCACGTACGACTACCGGGTCGAGGCGGTAACGCCGGCACCTCAGAGGGCCGGAGCTGACTTTGTCCTCCTGGTTGACGGCGTGTTCCTCCTGCCGCCCGCGCCTGCGGGGCCGCGGCCGTTCAGCCCGCATCGGGGCGCCGCCCGCCCGATGATGTCTTGACCGAGGTCTCACGCTTGAGAGGAGCTATCAAGGATGGTCGACCAGATACCAGGAACGGTCGTGCTCACCGGAGGGACCAGCGGGATCGGTGCGGCGGCAGCACGGCGCCTCGCCAAATCAGCCCGACGCCTGCTTCTGCACGGGCCGGAGCCACACGCGGCGGTGCAGCCGCTGCTCGACGAGCTGCGCAGCGCCGGTCGAGCCGAGGTGGTCTACGCGCAGGCCGACTTCGACAGACTTGACGACGTCGTGGCTCTGGCCAGGACGGTGGCGAGCGCCACCGAGCAGGTCAACGTGCTCATCAACAACGCCGGTCGCCCCGGCGCCGAGAGCCGCCGGTGCAGCACGGACAGCTACGAAGCGACGCTGCAGACCAACTACCTGGCGGCCGTCCTGCTCACCGAACGACTCCTGCCGCTCATCCCCGCGACGGGCCGGGTGGTGCACGTGTCGTCCGCGACCCATCTCTCTACCCGTCTCGACCTGGACGATTTGCAATTCCAGCACGGCTACCAGCCGGCCGCCGCGTACGCCCGGTCCAAGCTCGCGCTGGTCGCCCACGCCGTCCGGCAGTCCCGGTACTACCGCCCCGGAATCGTCAGCGTTCACCCGGGAGTCGTCAACACCCGACTGTTGCACGCGATGTTCGACGTGCGGGGTGCGGATGCGGCACACGGGGCGGCAAACATCATCCACGCCGCCCGCGATCCGGGCGTGCCCAGCGGGGTTTACCTGGACGAAGGGCGGGTCGCGGAGCCGGCCGAACAGGTCCGCGTGGTGAACTTCCAAGACGGTCTCCACCAGCGCACCATGACCCTGCTTACTCCCTGGCTCGACGACTCGCCGGCTGAGTCCCCTGCCTAGCCGCTGCACCGCCTGCGGACGGGCCACGCCGGGCACGATGACGCTGGTCTCGATTCAGTCGTCGATGCGGAGGCGAAAGGACTCACCGTCGCGCAGCACGCGGCCGGCCGTGGGGCCGGCGAAATGCGTCCCGATCAGCAACGCCTGGTCGTGGGCTAGGGCCGATAGGAGTCTCCCGGCGGGTACGGACGGCCTGTTCGGCGTCGAGAGATCGCCGGCGGTCGTCCATTCCGGATGGGCTAGCTGGCAGGGATGGTGAATTCTGTCCCCGGTGATGACCGCTCGCTCACCCGCCGAAGCGGTCTCGACGCTGACGTGCCCGGCGGTGTGCCCCGGCGTGGAGATCAGCCGGACCTCGTCGCTGATCGCGTGGTTGCTGCCGACCGTGTCGACGAGGCCCGCGTCGAGCACGGGCCGCACCGTAGGCAAGCCGCATGCCACCAGTCGCGGTCTCGGCGTTTCGACGCCAGTGGTCGAGATCTCCGGCCACGATCAGCTGACGGGAGTTGGTGAACGTCGGGACCCACACGCCGTCCACGAGATGGGTGTTCCAGCCCACATGGTCCATGTGGAGGTGGGTGAACAACACGGTGTCGATGGACTCGGGCGGGAACCCGGACTCCGTCAATCGGTTCAGCAATGGGGAACGCAGGTTGTTCCATGCCTCGACGGGACGGCCCTGCTTGTGGGAACCCAGGGCGGTGTCCACGACGATGCGGCGCGCCGGGGCCTACCGTCCTGTGTCGCGAAGTGAGATACCGCCTCGAACCCGCCGCCGGCCGGGCGTAATGGGTGACGAGTCGCCTTCGGCTCTCGGCTTCAATGCAGTGTGATCCGGCCAGCCGAGCAAGTGTTTGGTGTTGAGTCACCCTAGATACCTCGCCCTTGCCGGCAAATTCCAGTTTGCTGCAGGCCCGAATCCTTGGTTCCACCAGGCAAAGCATAGGGACAATCCGGCCTGAAATGCATAATCTGCCGAAGCCAACGGGAGCCCATCTCGCTGCCGCATCGAGCCATGACTTGACACCTGACACCCTGAAGGGTGATGTGTCACCCGCCACTAATGGGTGTCGCGTCACCTAACTATGGCTACGGTTGGCCGCGACGCCCGCTCTCACGAGCCAGACCGCCGGGTGGCGGGGGCGCCGAAACCCACAACCGCGGAGGAAAAAGAGCTCACCATGTCCAACGTCGTCAAGCTCGCCCTGATCTACTACTCGTCGACAGGCACGGGCACGGAGATCGCCAGGACGATGGCGGGAGCGGCGGAAGCTGCCGGCGCGGAGGTCCGTGTCCGCAAGGTCGCCGAGCTGGCGCCGCAGGCCGCGATCGACTCGAACCCGCTCTGGGCCGCCCACGACGCGGCCACGGCGGACGTGCCCGCTCCGACCCCTGAAGACCTCTCCTGGGCGGACGCCGTCATCTTCGGCTCACCGACCCGCTTCGGCAATATCGCCGCTCAGTTGAAGCAGTTCTTCGACACGTTGTCGCCGCTGTGGCAGGCGGGGGGTCTGGCCGACAAGGTCTACAGCGGTTTCACCTCGGCTGGAACCCGCCAGGGTGGGCACGAGTCCACCTTGCTCGCCATGTACAACACCATCCACCACTTTGGTGGAATCATCGTGCCGCCGGGATACACCGACCCGGTCAAGTTCGTCGACGGCAACCCGTACGGCACCTCGCACCACGCGGTGTGGGGCCCCGACCTCGGCTCGATCGACGACGACACCCGCAATGCCGCCCGCCACCAAGCAGAACGTGTCGTGCGGATCGCGCGGGCGCTCAAGCCGAAAAGCGCCACCTGACGAGGGGCCTCACACCGGTCACCAACCGCATCGAGCGGAAGGTCCCTCGACAGGAAAGTCGCCGACGAGAACACGCCCCTGCGGCTGCCGATGGGCAATCGAAACCCTGGACGACCGCCGCAAGGCCGCCGCCAAGCAGACGGACGAGCGGGCCGCCTGGGAAGCCGTCAGCCGGGCACCGACTTCATCGAATGAGATACGCCTGCACCGAGGGTGCGGGAGAGAGGAACTCGCAATGGAGCGTGTCGGAGGAAAGACGGCAGTGGTCACTGGCGGCGCGATGGGAATGGGCGCCGCCACCGTCCGCCGGCTGGTAGCCGAGGGCGCGAACGTGGTCATCGCCGACGTGAATGTCGCAGAGGCCGAGGCGCTGGCCGCCGAACTCGGACCGAAGGCCGTCGCCGAGCAACTCGACGTCCGGTCACCGGACCAGTGGGCAGCCCTCGTCCAACGTGCCGAGGAGCGGCTCGGCTCCATCGACATCCTGGTCAACAACGCGGGCATCGCCGATCCGGCCCCGCTGGAGCAGTGGGACACCGCACGGCTGCAGCGCACGTTGGACGTGAACCTGATCGGAGTCTTCAACGGCATCCAGGCCGTGGTCCCGGCGATGAAGCGGGCCGGCGGCGGGTCGATTGTCAACATCGGCTCCGTCGGCGCCCTGCAAGGAGTGCCGAGCCTGTCCGGCTACGTCGTCTCCAAATGGGCCGTCCGCGGCCTGACCAAGACCGCCGCCCTGGAGTTGGGCGCATACGGGATCCGCGTGAACGCCGTGCACCCTGGTCAGATCAACACACCAATGACCAGTGGCGTCATCTTCGACACCAGCAATGTGGCGCTCGGCCGGGTAGGAGAGCCGGACGACATCGCCAGGATCGTACTCTTCTTTGCCAGCGACGACTCGCAGTTCGTGACGGGCAGCGAGGTGGCCGGTGACGGTGGACAAATCGCCGGGCAGGCCGACTATCAGGGCCTGCCCCGATAGCGGGCAAGGCGAGTCGGCCGGGAACGCCCAGGTGGACCGGACGAGGTTGGCAGGACGCATCTGCCCGCCGTCTCCCCCGAGGCAGATGAGTCTCAGCCGACAATGGCCACCGCGCGATCCCCGGTGATTCCTGATGAGGATCGGGGACCCGCGCGGTGGCCATCGGCCGTCGGCGGCGCGACCGATTCAGCCGTCACCGGTGAATACCTGCACCCGCGGACTCTCGGGATGCTGCTGACCCTAAGGTCCCCGGGTTCACGGAGTCTTCTGATCATGGTCTTCCGTGGGGAGGAGTCTTTCGTGGCAGCACCAAAGAAGCATCCCGATGAGCTGCGGCATCGTGCCGTTCGGTGATCAAGCGGCTGGGTGTGCATCCGGAGGCGTTACGGAACCGGATCCGGCAGGACCAAGCCAACCGCGGTGAGCGCGAGGACCAGCCGACGACGGAGATCGCCGAGGAGAGCCGCAGGCTGCGCAGCGAAGTCGCGGAGCTGCGCCGGGACGAATGAGATCCTGAAGGCGGTGAGCGCGTATCTTGCCGCCGAACTCGACCCGCCCCGGCGACGGTCATGAGGTTCATCGACGAACACTGTGACCAGTCGCGGTCGCGCTCCTGCTACGGGTCCTGAGCATCACCACCTCGACCTACTACGGGTGGCTGCGCCAGGGCACACAACCGTGCGACCGGGACCTGGTCGGCCTGGGGCTGTTGAGCAACATCTACGACGTGTGGGAGAACTCGGGCCGCACCTACGGCGCTGACCGGGTCCACCAGCAGCTACGCCGTGACGGCATCCGCGTCGGTCGTAAGCGCGTGGAACGGTTGATGGCCGGACACGGCTGGCAGGGAGCGGTCCTGCGCCAGGGCTGGCGCGGCGGCTCCATTGAAATCCCCCGGAAAGCCGAACACCCGCACGCTGTCCCCCATGCCATGTCCATGAGGGTCAGACGGGCGGAGCGGGCAACCCCGGCCGGCGGCACGCCCGGCGAGACGGGCTACACCTACGGGTTCGTCACTGATGCGTGGGCTGCCATAGGTGCCGCTGGAGTCGTCGAAGACCTTCCGCACGGCGGCCGCCAGGTCGCCGCGCCGCTGCTGCCGGGGTGTGGGCGGCCGATCCCGCCATTTGTAGAACCAGGACTCGGGCACCCCCAAAACCCGCAGCTCACCACGTGCGGCACATCGTGTTCGGTCCTCTGGAAAGCGATGGAAGGCAGCCACGCTCACCGGCCCCGTTACTTCCTTGACCCACAGGACCACGGATCGCTTGAGGACATCACGCTCCATCGCCAGCTCAGCGTTCTCGCGCCGCAACCGGGCCAACTCCGCTCGCTCGTCCTCCGACAGCCGCCCAGCTGCGGCGTCACCGCGCTGCTCACGGTCCTTTTCACCCGGTTGGTAAGGGGGTGCCGTCGTGATCCCCAGGTCACGCGCGACCTGCACAACCGACTTGCCGGCCTCCCGCACGATCCGCACCGCGCCAGCGCGGAACTCCGGATCGAACTGACGCCTCGGTCTCCGCCATGAACCTCTGTCCCCTCAAGTTCCGGCCTACACGCTACGAGGGGAACCGCAGTTCGATGTTCGGCGCCAGCGCGGAGATCGCCGATCCGACGGCCAGCGCGAGCAGCGAGGCGACGAGCCCTCGTTCCTCGCCCAGGTGGTCGCCCAGGGGCGTGAACGCCGAGGCTGACAGCAAGAAGGCGGTCATGACCCAGGTAACGAGATTCGGCGTGGTGTCCAGTTCGTCGGCAGCACAGGGTTGATCAGTGATTGGAGCAGAGGATCGCGAACACGGCGTGCAGTACGACCGGAAGCACGGCGCGGTTCGATGAACCGGGCGGGAGGTGTGAAGCCATCTGGCTGGCCTGTCTTCTCTGTGTGGCGCTCGACTGCTCGAGAGCGCGGCTGGATCCCCGCTGCGAAGGCGCGGCTCGTGCCTTTCGGAGCACGAGCCGCGTCATCACCGGTCGTCCGCTGCCACACCGCCGGCGCGACGGCCAGGCGCGCCGGCGGTGCAGCCCTTAAGCGGGGATCAGACGACGTACCAGGGGCCGCCGACACCCCGCCGCTGGTAGCCGTGGTGGGTCCGCTCGGTGCGGGAGGACTCCATCACGGTGAAGGCGTGGTACTTCGTGAACGGCGTGGCGCCGGCCAGCCGCTCCTGCCAGAGCTGGCCGTTCGACGTGACCTTGCTCAGCGTCTTGTCGGTGATGTAGTTGACCATCGAGTTCATGAAGTTCTCCGCGCCGACGAGGCGGTGCTCACGGCCCATGCCGTGGTGGAATCCCTCCAGCACGTCCTTGGAAGCCATCTCCTTGAGCGCCTCGCCGGAGAAGTTCAGGAGGTCGTGCCAGTACTCGCGTACGGTCTCCACGTCCTCGCGGGTGCCCCAGCGGGTGATGTGACCGCCGATGAGCGCATTGAAGTCGTAGGACAGGATGTCGTCGTGGGCCTGGTAGAACCCGCTGATGTTCTCCGAGAAGTCGGCGTGCATGAACGCCACCGAACCCGGGCTCACGATGTCGATCTTCGTGAGGACCTTTTGCTTCGGCGCCCAGACGTAGATGTTGCCGGGGCAGTGGTCGGCACCCTTGTAGGACAGTTCGAGCTTGGTTCCGCCGACCTCGAGGGTCGCGTCGGTGTCGAACGTCTCGGTGGGCAGCGGGCGGTACTTGTCCGGGAAACGGGCCAGCAGCTCGCGGGTGATGTCATGGGCGATGATCTTCACCTTGGGGCCGAACATCGACGCGGCGCCGATGTGGTCGGAGTGCCAGTGGCTGTAGACCAGGTGCGTGACCGGGGCGTCGGTGACCGACTCGATCGCGGCGAAGATGTTCTCGCCCAGCGGCGGGGGGGCGTCAATCACGATGACGCCCTCGCCGGTGAGCATGAACGCCGACTCGTAGCCCGACGGGGTGGTCACCCAGTAGAAGCCGTCGCCCAGCTCCTCCTTGTGCCAGCCCTTGGCGTAGAAGGACGGGTCGTTGATGTGGTCGGGCATGAACTGCTGGGGTGACGGGGCGTGCTCGGCTGCCACGGCCTTCGGGAAGCCGAACTTCTTGGCGGCGTAGAAGTCGCCGTACTTTCCCACCATTTGTGCTGCTCCTGTTCTTGTCCTACGGCCGCCGCATGGTCGCGGGGCCGGCTCGGCGGCGTCACGGGCTTGTCGTGCGAGGCCGCGTCGGTGTCGCCGAAGACATGGGTCCGCGCCTGCCGATCGGCCGCGAGCCGGCCGGACCTGCTGACACGGACGGATCCTGAGTTGACCCCCGCTGCCGTTTCGCGTCGCTCGTGGAGAGCAAGTCGAGGGACCCCTCATGTTTTGAAAGGTAGCACAACCTGAGGGCTCCCTCATGTTATGTGATGTGCTTCATGAGCTGCCTCGCTGCCCGCAGAACCAGCCCTCGACCGGAAGCCGAGGGCTGCCTCATCTTTGCTACGGTGATCGGGTGGCAAGGGGATCGGATTTGCCGCCGGGGTCGGCGCGGCCGCTGCGGCGGGACGCTCAACGCAACCGCGACGCGCTCCTGGCAGCAGCGTCAGACGCCTTCGCGCGTGAGGGCCTCAACGCGTCGCTCGAAGGGATCGCGCGCCAGGCTGGGCTCGCCATCGGTACGCTCTACCGGCACTTTCCCACCCGGCTGGACCTGGTGCAGCAGGCGTTCGAAGGCAAGCTGCAGACCTGGCTGGCCGCAGCGCAGGCGAGCGCGTCCGCGTCCGACCCGTGGCAGGGCTTCTGTGGTTACCTCGAGACGCTGTGCGAGCTCCAAGCCGACGACAGCGGCATGAACGACCTGGCGTCGATGCACCTGCCGCTGCCGGACTTCGTCCACGGCAAGCTCACCCGGATCCGTGAACTCACCCAGACCATCGTCGACCGCGCCCACGAGCAGGGCAGCCTGCGCGCCGATGTGACGCGCCAGGATCTGGCGTTTGTCATGTGGGCGCACAGCCGGGTCGCGGCCGCGACCCGTGACGTGGCCCCCGATGCCTGGCGGCGCCACCTGTACCTGATGCTCGACGCCTTCGGCGCAGCCAACGCGAGTCCCCTGCCCGTCCCACCGATGACCCAGATCGAGGTCGACCGGGCGATGGTGAACCTCGGCAGCGCCAACCCGCCTGCCGAGTGAGGTCGTGAGCCCGGCGCACTGGGCGGTCGCTTGGGCGTCCAGTTCAGGTTTGGCAGGAGCGGCGGTGTCGAGCTGGAGACCGGTTCGGGCCCATCGTGCGTGCCGGCCGAGTAGGCCGCCTCGGCGCGCGGAATGGGCACGGTGAGGACGGCACCCGCGCGCCCGTACGACCGGTCAGGTCGCCTGAACCTGCGTCCGGTCGGTCTTCGGCGGCTGGTACATCCGGCGGGTCCTCGGGGCGGCGAGTGCCGGGGTGTCGTCGAGGTCGGCCGGTGTGCGAGTGCGGCTGGCGCGGCGGTAAGAGCCGGTGCGGCGGTCCGAGTCGCGGAGTCGGCCGGTCCGGCGCGGGCGTCCCGGTAGCCAGCCGGCGCACCGAAGCCCAGCGGCTGGGCCACGGTCGCGGAGCTTCGCTGCGGTCGCGCCGGCGACCGGCCCGCGCCGACCAGGTCGACGGGCTCCGGCTCGTCAGTAGTGCCACCAGCGGCAGGCGTCATGGCCTGCGAGATGGCGCGGACGGCGGACAGCGGAAGGCCGGTCGGCTCGACGACCCGCGCTACGGCGGTGCGCGGCAGACCGAACGCGAGCGAGGTGTGGGCTCGCGCGGTCGCTTGTGGCCCTTGGCTGTCGCCGAGGCCGGGGATAGGGCGTGTCCTGCCGATCTTGTAGCGGTTGATCGTTGACGATGTGTCGGTGGTACGTCGTGGTGAACTGACCGATGAGGCGTGGGCAGTGATCGCGCCGTTGCTTCCGGAGCCTGGCGGCGCGGGGGCGGTGGCGGGATCACCGGCAGGTCATCAACGGGATCCTGTGGAAGCTGCGCACGGGTGCGCCGTGGCGTGACCTGCCGGAACACTCCGGGCCGTGGAAGACCTGCCACGAGCGGCTGCGCCGGTGGACCGCCGATGGCACCTGGAATCGGATCCTCGCTGCGGCGCAGGTCCACGACGACGGCACACCGGTGCAGTGGACGATCAGCATTGACTCGTCGACCGTGCGGGCGCACCAGCATGCCGCTGGCGCCCGTAAAAAGGGCGCTCCCCGCGAGTGCGGCGACGCCTGGTGCGCAAGCTGGTGAGGCCATCGGCCGATCCCGAGGTGGACTGAGCACGAAGATCCACCTCGCCGTCGACGGACGAGGCCGGCCGTTGTCGATCCTGCTCACCCCGGGCCAGGCCGGCGACAACGCCCAACTCCTCGCGCTGCTCGACGCGATCCGGGTCAACGAGCCTGGCCCCGGACGGCCCCGCAAGCGACCCGATGTGCTGATCGCTGACAAGGGCTACGCGCATGACTCGACCCGCCGGGCACTGCGCCAGCGAGGTGTCCGGCACGTCATTCCTGAGCGCAGCGACCAGGTCGCCCGCCGTGCCGCCAAGGGCAGCGCCGACGGGCGACCACCAGCCTTCGACAAGCAGGTCTACCGCAAACGCAACGTCGTGGAACGCTGCTTCAACCGGCTCAATCAGTGGCGTGACCTGGCCACCCGCTACGCCAAACGCGCGTCGCTCTACCAGGCCAGCCTCGTCCTCATCGCCGCCATCACCTGGCTTCCATGATCGACAGGACAGAACACCTAGGCGATGTAGGCCGGGCCGTCGTTGCCCTCGGCCTGGTAGCCGTGGTGGGACCGCTCGGTGCGGGTGGTCTCCGCGACGGTCCAGGCGTGGTA